>WHSS01000080.1 GCA_009379975.1 Actinophytocola sp. | reverse complement strand
CGGTACGCGGCCGCGCCGGGGACCAGGCCGTAGCCGTACTTCTCGGCGCCGGCGATGACCGGCCAGGCAGTTCGCGCGTACACCGCGAGCGTGGCCGCGAAGACAGCGAAGCTCACCAGTAGCCATACGAACAAGCCGGCCGAGAACGCGACGAGCCAGGCGGACACCGTTGCCGGACTCCCGGTGCTCACTCCCCATACGGCCAGCGCGACGGCCCAGGGGAGGAGCGGCAGGAACAACGCGAGACTGCACAGGCGCAGCCGGGCATAGATCAGGGTGAGCACCCATATCGTGAGCAGCACCATCAGCGCGGTCGCGCCGGCGGCGATCACCAGCCCGCGAACAGCAGCACCAGCGCTACCTGCGCCGGCTTGGTCACCGCACTGAGCAGCGCGATGAGGCCACAGGCGTAACGGTTACGGCCGGTGGTGGCCGGCTGCTGCATCATCGCGGCGGCGAGCCGGTACACCCGGTGCAGGCTGTGGTGAGGCTGGAACAGCTGCGTGAGCCGCCAGCGGTCGTCACCTTCCCCCGAGATCAGCCACCGCACCAGCTCCGCGACGCCGGCGAAGCCGGGGCGTACCCGGTGCGGGTCGGCAGAGGCAGGCGCCGGCTTGAGCCTGCCGTACTCCGCGGCGGCCGACGCCGCGGCGGCGAGTGCACCGGCGGAGGCGCCGCCGACGGAACGGATGACGTAATGCTCGGCGAGTGCGCACACCGCCAGCGGGTAGACGACACCGCTGGTGGTGCCGCCGCGCATGGTCAGGTCACAGGACCGATCGGCATAGTGGCCGTACCACTCCGGGTCGTCGTTTGCGAGCTCCTCGGCCGCGGCGGGCGAGAGGCGCAACCGGTGGTCTTCGACGCAGGCCGCGTAGCGGTCGGGGTTGTCGAGCTCGAGTTCGACTACGCCCTTGATCGGGTCGCCGGGCATCGCGAGCCTCCCAAACCTTGTGGCTGCCAGGTGCGATGGCCACCTTGTCAGATGTGCGGGCCGGTGCGTGCCACATTGGCCGAAACCGCGGCGCAGAACACGGTGACGCCCCCAGCTTCGCTCGTGCGTGAAAGTCCTTGCTCCCGCACGCCTCAGCACTCACGACCCCGGCTGAACCGTCGTGAGTGATCAAGCGTGCCGGGGCAAGGTGTTTCACGCACGACACTGCGGGGGTTACGCCACCTGTTCGTCGCCGAGTGCGAGCAGCGTGGGCCACGTCCCCTGCCTCGCCGCGGTGTCGACGAGGGAGCGCAGCCGAGATTCCGGGATCAGGTCGATGACGGTGGGGACCGCGGACGTGTCGTCGACCGCGAACGCGCTGGCCAGCACCTGCTCGTCATCGAGGGCCGCCAGACACGCTTCGAGAACTTCGTCGGGCAGGAAGCCGATGAACCGGCCAAGCGTGATCCAGTCTTGCCGGTCGGCGAGCGCGGTCGCGATGGGCACAACGGTATCGCTGGGGATGTTGCCGATCACCCGGTGCGACCGGCGTGGATCCAGCTCGACGGCGAGATCGGTCAGGAAGTCGACCGGCAGACGTACCGCTACGTCGGTCGCCTTACTCAGTTCGATCACGCCCGCGATGCGAGCGCACAGCAGCGGCCCGAACACCTTCTCCGCGATCTTCGCCAGCACCGGCGCCGGCAGCAGTCGCGACGCCGCGGCCATCCGCTTCATCATGCCGACGTGCGCGTCGAACAGGGTGTCGGTGACCTGATCGCGGAAGACTCGCAGCTCGGCGTCGTCGACCGCGAGCAGGAAGTCGAGCTGCTCGGGATCGCAACGGAGCAGCCGGGCGAGCCGGAGAATCTCCGGTCGTTGCCGCATTTCGCCTGCCGGACTCTTCACAAGCCCACCGCCCTGCGCACCGGGCCGCGGAGCAGCTTGGGCACGTACTGCAGGCTGCCTTCCGTGGCGGCCGCGAGATCCTCGCTCTGCCGCCGTTTCGCCGTGCCGAGGGCGTCGGCGAGAAACTGCCGATGCGTCTCGTCCAGGGCGGCTATCGAATCTTGAGCGACGGGGAGCCGAACAGCAACCAGGACCGCCGAAATGACGGCCAGATCTCAGCTTTATCGGAAGGTGCGCCGGACGAACTGGGGAACCTCTTTCGCCATGCCAGCCGCCCTGGCGATCTTGTGGTTCGCGCCGTTGAGCAGGCGGCGCTGGAAGCGGCTCTCGATGCGGAACGCCGCCCGCGGCGAGAGGTGCCGGGTGCGGTTGAACAGGAACTTTGTGGCGGCGACGGCGTCCGGGGAGCGCGTCGCGAGCTGCTCGGCGAGCGCTTCGGCGGCCTTGAGCGGCGTCGGGCTCGCCTCGGTCACGACGCCGAGCGCCGCGGCCCGCTCGCCATCAAAACTCTCACCCGTCATGGTCAGCCGCTTCGCGACGTCCATCCCGAGAAGCTCACGCAGGGTCACCGATCCCGTCATATCGGGGACCAGACCCCACTTCGCTTCCATGATGGAGAACTCGCAGTCGGGTGTGGCGAAGCGGAAGTCGGCCGCGAGCGCCAGTTGCAGGCCGCCGCCGTAACAGCGGCCGTGCACGACGGCGATGACGGGCATCGGCAGCTCGCGCCACGCCCAGCAAACCTGCTGGTACAGGTTGGTGGCGCGGCCGGGGACCCGGAGGAAGTTCAACGCGAACTTCACCGGGTTCTTGCCGACCGAGGCGAAGTCGAGCCCGGCGCAGAACGCGGGGCCTTCGCCCTGCAGGATGACGGCGCGCACGTCACGGTTGCTTTTGAGTTCCTTGGCGGCAGCGACCAGGGCATGGAACATCTCGAGGTCGAGACCGTTGAACTTGTCGCCGCGGGTCATCGTCACGTAGGCGATGTTGTCGCGGATCTCGGTGCGTACGCGCTCGCTCATGGGCCCTCGCAGTGTGGTGATGCGGACCCGCTCACGGTACCCGAGGGAGACTCGCTATTCCCGCCCCCGGATGATGGTCGGCTCGAAGCCCTCGTCATCGCGCGGCGCCTGCTGTCCGAAGGTGCTCGCCGCGCCGTCGATGCGCTCGTGATCGCCCATTCCCTGCGACGGCGGCGATGGCAGTGAGGCCGCGGACTGCTCGCTCATCGCGTGCGTCTCGTGCTGAGTGGTGCTCATGTCTATCACCGCGTCCCTGTTCGACTCGGGCTGCTCGCCCGCGCTGGCTCCTTTCCGGCTCCGGCACGGAATCCGGATACCCCATATATCCCCATGCCAGTCATCACGTTACGGCGAACGCAGCAATATCAACCGATCGAGCAAGGGTGATCAAGCTTCGGTGGGAAGGAGGACCACGCCGTCGTCGTCGGCGTGCAGGATGTCGCCGGGCTGGAAGGTCACGCCACCGAAGCTGACGGGCACGTCGACCGATCCCGCACTGAGCTTGGCGCTTTTGCGCGGGTTGGTGCCGAGAGCCTTGACACCGAGCTCCAAGGTCGCGAGCGCCGCGCTATCCCTGACCGCGCCGTTGATGACAAGGCCGGCCCACCCGTTCTCGATGGCGGCCGCGGCGATCAGGTCGCCTGCCAGCGCGGTGTGCAGCGAGCCTTCGCCGTCGACGACGAGGACGCAGCCATCGCCCGCGCTGTTGCACAGTTGCTTGACCAGCCCGTTGTCCTCAAAACAGGCGACGGTGCGGACCACCCCGGCGAACGCCAGGTGCTTGCCGAACTGGCGGAACTGGGTGTCGCAGACGCGTAGTGCGTCGCCGTGCTCATCGACCAGGTCGGCGGTGGGGTTCGGGTCGGTCACGGGCTGGTCCTCTCATCTTCGGCTCGCCCTGGCACTGTAACCGCGGCGTTCCGAGTGCGGTTACCCGATCTGGTGGCGCCCGGTTTCTCACCCGTGTCGTTCCGGCCGGTTACCCAAAGTACGTGGTGAGATACGTAGTACTGCGGCTTCGCGGATCCGCTCGCAGCTTCAAGCTCTGGGTATGACCTCAGGGGTGGTGCGAGATGAGTCAACCACTGTTCGATCCCTACATTTACCGTGCGTTACGTGAAGTAGCGCGAGGCGAGATCAGCCGACACCGGGCCACGGCGGAGCTGTGGCATCGCGACCAGGTGATGCCGCCACGATGCGCGGACGCCCTGCTCGGCCTGTACGACGGCGGGTACATCCATTGGTGTGACGACGTGCCAGGCGGGTTGCTGCGGGCGGACCTGACGAGAGCGGGAGCGCAGCTACTGGCGAGCTGGCTCAGCGTGCCGCGCGACCAGGCGACCGCTGCTTAGGGGTCCACGTAGCGCAGCACCGGCAGCATGCTCTGCTCGTCGAGTTGTTCGACATCGTCGGCGATGCAGTCGTCCAGCCGCCGGTGGAGCTCGTCCGCGTCGATGCCGACGCCGATCAACACGAGCTGTGTTCGCCGTGGCTCGCCCCGTGACCACTGCGATCGCCGCACCTCGACGAAGCCGCCGACGATCTGCAGCGAGAACTTCTGGGTATGACCCGCGACGCCGAAGTAGGTGAATCCCTTCATGCGGTAGACCCCGGCGGGGCGGTCGTGCAGAAACGCCATGAACTGGCGCGGATGCAGCGGCCGCTCGGTGCTGAACTCCACGCTCTGGTATTCGGCGTGCATGTGGTCGTCGCAGTGCTCGTGGTCGTCGTGCAGGAGGTCGGCGAGGGAAAGCTGCTGCGGGCCTTCCGGTTCGCGCCGTTCGGGCCGATCGAACAGCAGCCGCGGGTCGATGCGGCCGTGGGATGACGGCAGGACCGGGGCGCCGCCGAGCCGGGCCAGCTCATCGAGCATCCTCGCCCTGGTGGCGTCGTCGACTCGATCGATCTTGTTGAGCACGATGAGGTCGGCGGCCTTGACGTGCTGCTCCAGCTCTGGGTGCCGAGCGCGGCTCGCCTCGAACTCGGCGGCGTCGATCACCTCGATCAGCCCGCCGGGCGTGATGTTCGGGTTCTCGCTCGCGAGGATGAGCCGGAGCAGGTCGCGCGGTTCGGCGATGCCGCTGGCCTCGATCACGATGACGTCGATTGACGTGCCGGGCTGGGTCAGGCGGTCGAGTAGCCGGTCCATTCCCGCGGTGTCGACCGCGCAGCACAGGCAGCCGTTGTCCAGCGAGACCATCGCGTCGACCTGCCCGGCCACCGCCATCGCGTCGATGTTGACGCTGCCGAAGTCGTTGACGATCACGCCGATGCGGATGCCGTCGTCATTGCGCAGCAGGTGGTTGAGCAGGGTGGTTTTGCCCGATCCCAGGAAACCGGCAACGATGACGACAGGGACCGCTGGTGACGATGACGTGCCTTCCACGGCGCTGAACCTACCGTTGGCGGTGCTGCGGGGAGCACTGGGACACGGCGGCTACCTGTTCGATGAAAGGCGGATGAAGCAGTGAAGCACTATGACGTGACTGTGTCTCGTGGCGACGATCTGTGGACCGCTGTCGTTGGCGGGCTCGGCCAGGGCGTGGTCGGCGCGATGGACTATGAGTCATTTGCCGAACTCCATGCCGAACTCCCTTGGTTCATCGCCGACCTCACCGACAGCGAGCCCGGCCAGTTCGCAATCAGCTGGCGTTAGAGCGAGACCTCTGCCGCTGGGGGCGTCGCGCCCGCGGCGTGGCTATGCCAGGCTGAACCACATGAACGTGTCACTGCACTTCACCGGCGATGACGACGCCGACAAGCTGCTCGCCGAGGACCCCGCCGCGTTGCTGGTGGGCATGCTTCTTGATCAGCAGTTCCCTATGGAAAGAGCGTTTGCGGGGCCGAAGAAGATCGCCGATCGGATGGACGGCTTCGACGCGGCCCGGATCGCGGGCATGGCCGCCGACGAGTTCGAGGAGCTCTGCGCTACGCCGCCCGGGGTGCACCGGTACGCCCGCTCGATGGCCAAGCGGATCCAGGCGGTGTGTCAGGCGATCATCGACGACTACGACGGTGACGCCACCGCGATCTGGACGCGTGACGATCCGGACGGCGCCGAGGTCTTTCGCAGGCTCAAGGCCCTTCCCGGCTATGGCGAGCAGAAGGCGAAGATCTTCCTCGCGTTGCTGGGCAAACAGCTCGGTGTGGAACCCGCTGGTTGGCGAAACGTGGCGGGCCATTACGGCGACCCCGAGGCCCGCCGGTCCATCGCCGATGTCACCGGAGCGGACAGCCTCGCCGAGGTCCGGGCATTCAAGAAGGCGCAGAAAGCCGCCGCCAAGAAGTAGGCTTCGCGTATGCCTTCCCTCCCTTCGGCGTCAGCAAAGGACGTCATCGATCAGCCTGCCCAAGCCCAGTTCGAGGCGTTCATCGACGAGCATCGCGGTGCGCTCAACGCATGTTTGGACGGGCTGACCGAGGAGCAGGCGCGCCGCTCGTTGGTGCCCTCGCGGACCACGCTGCTCGGTCTGGTGAAGCACGCGGCCTTCGTCGAGAAGGTCTGGTTCGACGAGGCGGTCGCGTGCCGGTCGCGCGCCGAGATCGGTATCCCCGCGACGCCGGACGAGTCGTTCATTCTCGATGAGGACGACACCATCGAAAGCGTGCGGCGAGCACACCGGGAAGCATGCGACGCATCACGACTCGCGACATCGTCCCTGGGCCTGGACGACATACTCCAGGGCAACCGGCGTGGCCCGCTTCCCCTGCGCTGGGTGTACCTCCACGTACTGCGCGAGCTCGCTCAGCATTGCGGGCACGCGGAGATCCTGCGGGAGCAGATCCTCAGCGAGCCGACGGTTGGTCCTTGATCGAGTCCAGAAGCCGCTGGGCTGCGGCGACAAGAGGCGGCAGATCGGTGACGACGGTCGCTTGAACGATGGAGTGTGCGGTGTCGAAATAG
The DNA here is from genome assembly GCA_009379975.1 of Actinophytocola sp. Taxonomy (GTDB): domain Bacteria; phylum Actinomycetota; class Actinomycetes; order Mycobacteriales; family Pseudonocardiaceae; genus WHSS01. Next base: position 13,179 of record WHSS01000080.1, on the reverse strand, counting down.
CGGTGGGCGAGGTGGTTTCGCATACCGGTGACGTCCACCCAGGGGATTTCTTGTTCGCGAGCGAGCAAGGCAGGGTCGATCGCCTTGACCGCTTCTCCGATCTCGATAAGCCGCACTCGGACAGCGTCGAATACCAGCCCGTCCTCGAGTCCGCCGCGTTTCATGTGGTCGGTGATCGCGGCCGCGGCGGCCAAGATATCGGCCAGGCGCTGATCGTCGTGACGGCTCATAGGTCGATCGCTTCAGCCACCACCGTGCCCCGCACTGCTGGTTTCAGAGCGGAAGCAGGCACGACGTCGACATCCACGTGCAGCAGATCGCTGAGTTCTCTGCGCAGTCCCACGAGAGCGACCAGGCCGACGCCATCATCGAGGTCTACCAGCAGGTCAATGTCGCTGGAGTCGGTGTCCTCACCTCGCGCGACGCTGCCAAATACCCTGACATCCCGCGCTCCACGCCGCTCAGCCAGCGTGATCACCGCACGCCGATGCCGACGCAGCCGACGGCCCAGCGGGGTATCGGGCAGACCTAACCGGTTGCGCGGAGCCGGTACGAGTTCGACGGCGAGCTCGTGGCCGGTGGCTTCAATGAGCTTGCTGAAGGTGCGTATCCCCGGCTCTCGCTGATCGGATTCGTAGGCACTGATTACCGACTGCGCCACCCCAGCGCGGCGCGCCAAGTCGGTCTGCGACAGGCGCGCCCGGACTCGAGCCTGCCGAATCATCGCTCCCGACATCGTACTCATGGCCTCATCCTATCACGGATTGTCTATGGGCTATCGCGAGATAGTGGCATGTCGCGCGCGCCCCACGTTTCGCAGATCTCGACCAAGCTCCCCCGCCGGTGACCACGAGATCCCGGCAAAACGGGCATAGTTTGGTTCCGTGCGGAGGATAGTTAGCTATGCTCCGGGTGATCACTCACGCCGGTGGGTGCGCTTCGAGCCAAGTCGCCGCTCGACGCGCCGACGCGCGGGAAAGCCACGCGTCCTGCACGTGTTCTGTCAGCTCCTGCCGGGTGAGGTCTCCGATGCGGCCGGCCCGCAGTAGCACCGACGGGTGACCGTCGAAATGCGCGGTGGTGAAGAAGGGCGACGCCTCGTCTTGCACCAGCGCCTGCTTCTCCGCCTCCGACTCGACCCAGAAGACGATCACGTCCCGGTAGCGCTCGCCGGTCTCGGGGTCGAGTGCATCGGGCCGCGGAGTGCGGAAGAAGATGAACGACTTCCCACCCACCTGGTAGATCGGATTGTCGCCGGTCCGGTACTCCACGGTGACGTGTGGCATGGCCCTGGCCAGCTCGTGCACATCGTCGACCCGGGCGGGTCTGCTCCCGTCGTCCGACATGGTGCAATCGTAGGACGAGCGTCCAGGAGGGCTATTCACAAGCCGATCGAGCGAGGGTGGGCCGGAGGTTCGCCCGAGCGATCGGCCGAGGTCACGACGGGTGGTGACGTGCGACGAGTCTGTGAATAGCCCGACTTATGAATAACGGCCCAGCCGTCAAAGCGGCACGCAACGCGGCGGGCCGTCGCTCCGTCCAGTAGGTATGAAGCCATTGCTGATCACCGTGTTAGTCCTGACCGCCGTGGGCGCGGGCGGCTGCGCCCGTAACGCCGGGGACGTCCAGCCTGCCGCCGGCTTGCCCGCCGATCGGACGTTCCTGTCGACCTCGGTCACCGAGGACGGCAAGGATCGGCCTCTGGTCAGGGGCACCCGGATCAGGCTCACCATCGACAATGAGCGGCTGAGCGTCGACGCGGGCTGCAACTCGCTGAGCGGCAATGCGCGCCTCGACGGTGATCGGCTCGTCGTCGACAACATGGGCGGGACCGAGATGGGCTGTGAGCCGGAGCTCGCCGACCAGGACAGCTGGCTGTCCGGCTTCCTCACCGGCGGGCCCAGCTGGCGGCTCGAAGGTGACACGCTCCGGTTGACGATGGGCGGGACGACCATCGAGCTGCTCGATCGGCCGGTCGCGGACCCCGACCGGCCGCTTCGGGAGACAAACTGGCAGCTCGACACCCTGGTTGACGGCGAGACGGCCTCGTCCCTGCCGGGCGAGGCGAAGGCGCACATCACCTTCGGGGAGAACGGCCGCGCTACGGGTAATGCGGGCTGCAACGACTTCAGTGCGCAGTTCGAGGAGGCAGGCGAGGAAATCACGTTTTCCGCCGTGACCACCACCAGGAAGTCTTGCGGCGGGACACGGGACGAGGTCGAACAGGCGGTTCTCGCGGTTCTGGAGGCCTCGCCGACGTACGAGATCGTGGCAGGCAGGCTGCGGTTGGCAGCGCCGTCGGGCAATGAACTGGGGTTTCACGAGGGCTGACATCAGGACGACGTTCGTCCGTTTCCGGTGACGGTTACGATGCGTTCCTGTCGCGGGGCGCCCGGCAGGCTCAATTGCCGGACCAGCGTTGCGGCACGTCGAGGAGATGGGCAGACCAGCATGGTGGACGAGGAGAGCGCGCGCGGTCGCTACGCGCAGCTCTCGTTGTTCTCCCGGGTCCTGACCTCGGTGACCGCCGCCGTGGTCGCGGTCCTGGTCGTGGTGCATGTGGGAGCGGTCTTTCTCCACCTCGCGCCGTCGAACGTGGTGAGCGAACGGTACGACGAAGCGATCGACGACTACATCAGGCCGGAGTTCGTGCAGAACTGGAAGCTGTTCGCGCCGGAGCCGTTGTATGTGAACCGCGCGATCCACGCGAGGGCCGAGATCAGCGCCGGCGACGGGATCCGCACCACCGAGTGGATCGACGTGACGGCCACCGATATCGCGGCCACCCGCGGCCACCTGCTGCCGAGCCACACGCGCAACCAGCTGCGTAAGGGCTGGCGCACGTACACGGCATCGCACGACGACAACGATCAGCCGCGCAACCTCACCGGCCGGCTGATCGAGCAATACCTGAAGCGGGTCGTGCTGATGCGGTTGAGCCACGAGTTCGAGGGCGCCGCCATCGAGCGCGTGCAGCTGAGGTCGTCGACGACCCGGGTGCCGGAGCCGGAGTGGAGTACCAAGCGAGTCAGCGATGTCCCGTCGTATCAGGAGCTGCCGTGGTGGCCGGTCAGCGACGAGGACTTCCCGGCGGGGAGTGTCCGATGAGCGCCCCTACCGGCATGGATGCCGCGTTGGCCAGGTCCTTCGAGCGGATCACCGGAACGGCGCTGGGCAGCTACCAGACCGCGGTGGTGCGGATCGGCATCGCGGGCACCTGGTTCCTCCTGTTGCTGCGGGAGTGGCCGAACCGGCACGAGCTCTACGGCCCGGACGGCCCCTTCAGCTGGGACATGGCCGCCACCTGGATGGCAGCGAACGGCGCCTTCAGCGTGCTGACGTGGTCAGACGATGTCCTGTGGTTCGAACTCGGCTATCACTTCGCGATGGCGGCGGGATTGATGCTGCTGCTGGGGTGGCGAACCCGCACCGCGTCGGTGCTGTTCATGATCGGCGTGCTCTCGGTGCAGAACCGCAACACCTTCGTCGGTGACGGCGGGGACAACGTCCTTCACCTGATGGCGATCTATCTGGTCGCGACCCGTTGCGGCCAGGTCTTCTCGCTCGACTCCCGCAGCCGCAGGCTGCAGGCTGTGCGCGGCAGTGAACTCGGCAGCGACTCGGTGGGCGTCGTGCTGTGGGCGGTGTCGGGGATCGCGCTGGCCGTTGTCACCGCCCTCGGGCTGCTGAGCTGGGGCTGGGTACTCATCTTCTGGCTGCTCTGGCTCGCGCAAGCGGTTTGGTGGGTGATCCAAGGGCAGGGCGACGGCGAGCCGCGCACCGTATGCGAGATGGTCGGCAACCTGGTGCACAACGGCGCGCTGCTGGTGATCATCGTGCAGGTATGCCTGCTGTACGCCACCGCGGGGTGGTACAAGATCCAGGGCGTTCGCTGGCAGGACGGCACCGCCGCGTACTACCCGATGCAGGTCGACGCGTTCACGCCGTGGCCGGCGCTCTCGGATGCGTTGTCGAGCTACGGCTTGCCCGTGCTGCTGATGACCTACGGCACCGTGATCGTGCAGGTCGCGTTCCCGTTCACGCTGTTCAACCGCAGGGTGAAGAACGTGATGCTCGCCCTGTTGATCGGCGAACACCTCGGCATCGCGGTGCTGCTGGGACTGCCGTTCTTCTCACTGGCGATCATCGCGGCCGACCTCATCTTCCTGCCGACGAACCTCTTGCGCTGGCTCGAGCGGAAGGTGACTCGCCCCATCCGGCGACGCCAACCCGCCGAGCCGGCGGCGACCACGCTGATCAGCACCTGACCGCGAGCCTCACGACACCCGGCGCGCCGCCTCCGCCTGTCGCGGTGCGCCGATCGAAGCCAGCCCGCCGTGCGCGACGAACTCGTCGAGCCCGCTGACCAGCGAACCGGAGCTGATCGGCTGGGGGATGTCGTGGGCGCGCAGCTGCGAGGGGAGGGCGTCCTCGACCAGGCGCTCGACTAGCAGGTCACGTTCCAACTCGGTCAGGCCGTAGCCCGCCACCGCCTGGTCGATGTTCTGGGCCAGCGCCGCCCGGAAGCCCGGTTCGAAGATCAGGCGTTCGATGACGAGTCCGAGCGGCGAGCGGCGCGTGTATGCGGTGCGGGTCACGGCTCTGCGCCCGCTTCGGTCTCGTCATGATCGACGACCGATCGGATGGCGGTCAGCAGCTCATTACCTCCGGAGAAGGGGCGCTTCGTGCCGAGCGCAACGTCCTCGATGAACCCGCTCAGCACGACGTCTCCCGCACCTTCAGCCGGTTCGAACAGCCGAACGATCACAGTTCGCATAGCTAGGAGTCTCTACGAGGGACTTCAAACAGCCTTAAAACGAACAATTCGTCCAGGTGGTGAGGCGTGTCGTCGCTTGACCCGGGCCCCGTCGGCAGGCGGCGGGGAGCCGAAGGTGGCCCTGGGCGCCATATAGGCACCCAATGGCACCTTGGTTCCGCCGCCGGCCGCACTCAGGCCGCCGGGAACGGCGCCGCCTCGATGCCGAGCTCCTCCATCCGGCCGCAGTAGCCGCGGTAGTACCGCCGGGCGTCGCCGTGCCTGCCGAACGACGACAGCGCGAGCACCAGTTCGAGGTGAGTGGTTTCGTCATACGGATCGCGGGCGAGGCTGCGCATCAGGTAGCGGATGGTGCCGTCGCTGTCCCCCCGGCTCCGGGCGTGCTGGGCGAGGTGCGCGGTCACCTGCCGGTAGGCCAGCCGGGCCTCCTCCCGCAACGGTGCCGCCCAGTCTGCGTAGAGGTCTTCTTCGAGAAAGTCGCCCGCATACCGCGACTCGGCGCGTAGCAGCAGTTCCACCGCGTCCTCGTACCTGCCATCGCGCATCAGCCGGAAGCCTGCCGTCGCGTTCCGCAGGAAGGACTCCACGTCGATCTCCAGGTTATCGAGGTTGAGCCGTAGCGCGTTGCCGTCGTTGGTCACGAAGCCGTCTGGGCCGGCGCGCCTGCCCGGGTCGAGCAACGATCGCACCGTCGAGACCAGCACGTTGAGTCCGTTGCCGATGTCGGAGAATCGCTGCCCTGGCCAGAGCAGTTCCGCGAGCATCTCGTGGGCCGCCGGTCTGCCGCGCAGGCTGATCAGGATCTTCAACAGTTCCCTCGCCTTGCGGGATTTCCACGCGTTGTGCGCGACGACCTGGCCATCGCGCACCAGCCGGAACCCGCCGAGGGTTTCGAGGCGAACGGCGGACTCCTCCGGCGGCGTGAACTTCGCCTGGGCGGCCGCCGCGCGCGTGTCGAGCAGGCGGCAGCCCATCGCCCGCATCCGTTCCCGGACCGCCGCGAGTGCGGGCAGCGCAGCGGCCGCTGACAGCCGTTCGGCGCGGATGATCTCGGCGAGGTCCATCCCGATGGGATCCGCCGAGCGGGTCCACAATCCCAGTGCGTGTTCGGCCTTGGCGAGCGCTTCGACGTCGTCCTCGGTCGCCGCCGCGGCCAGCGTGGCGGCCTCGGCTTCGCCGGGGACGTCCCTGCGGTCCCGTGCGGTGCTGCCCGCCGCATCGGCCCGCTCGTGTGCCGCGGCGGCGTCTCCCCTCGCCAGCGCCACCCAGCCCGCGGCCAGCATCGCGCCGACGACGCCGATCGCGGTTCCGGTCTCGACCGCCCGCTCGGCCAGCGCCGCGGCCCGGTCCGGGTCCTCCTCGGCGAGAATCATGGCCAGCCCGGCCAGCGCGGGCGCCATGGCCTGCGCGTCGCCCGCCTCCGTCGCCAGTGTGACTGCTCGCTCGAAGGCCGCCTTCGCCGCGGGGACGTCGCCCCGCAGCCGGTGTAGTTCGCCTAGTTCCCGCAGCGGGTTCGCCACCAGGGCTGATCTCAGGTTGTCGAAGGCGGTCACGGAGGCGGTGAAGTCGCTCAGTGCCTCTTCGAGCCTGCCGAGCCCGCGCTGCGCTTCGCCTCGGTTGCACAGCGCGAGTGCCCCGAACGCGGCGAAACCGGAGAGGTCGGCGAGCCGGATCGCGATATCGAGCTCTGCGAGTGCCTCGTGATAGGCGCCTTCCTCGAGGTAGTGCGAGCCCCGGTTGTTGTGGATCCGCACCAGCTGCAGCACATCACCGGCACGCTCGGCGTAGTGCAGTGCTTTGAGATAGTGCGCGTCGTTGGCTCGCCGGTCGCCTTCGAGCGCGGCAAGCATGGCCAGCACGGTGTGCGCGGCCGCGAGAGCCTGCGCGTCGTCGACCTGGGTGGCCGCTCGCATCGCGCGGACCGCGAGGGCGCCGCAGTCCTCGGTCTCGCCGCGCATCCAGTAAGCCGATGCCTGCCAGGCGAGCAGGAGCGCGCTCTCCCGGGTGGCGTGCTCGCCCACCAGGCCGCGCCGGTAGACGTTGACCGCCTCGTCGAGCTCGCCCCTGAGGTAGTGAATCACGCCCATCCGCCAGGCGAGGCCCGCGTCGAGTGCGTCGTCGTCATGGGCCGCGTTGCGGTAGCAGGCGAGCGCGCTGTCCCATTCGCCCCGAAGCTGGTGGGCTTCGCCCGCGAGCCGTTCCACGTGGGGCTCCCGCAGGTGCGGCGGCAGGGTGGCGACCGCGGTGATGACGTCATCAGCGTGACCGTGGTTGAGCAGGTGCTGGCCGCTGTGCGCGAACAGCGCCACGATGTCGAACTGTGCCCCGGCGCTGACGAGGGCCCGCAGCGCCTGATACGGCAGGCCATTGGCCATCAGCCACCGGGCGGCGGCGATACGCAGCGCCGCGGCATCTTCCCCGGATACCCGGCCGTGATGGGCGACCGCGTCGCTCGCGATCGTGTGCAGCCGGAACCAGCTCGACCCCGACGCGCCCGGCTCGAGGAACAGGCCGCGACGAAGCAGCGCCGCGACTTGCTCCGCGGCATCGAGCCCGATCGCTGCCAGCATGCCGACGGTGACCTCGTCGAACAATGCGATGACGGCGAGCAGGTGCTTGACCGCGGCAGGCTCCTGCTCGTAGACGTGCTCGGCGAGCTGCGAGATCTCACCGTTCTCCCCGGCGAGGCTCGCGACGTAGCGCGAGCGTGCCACGGGCGCCACCTCCCGGATGGCTTCCACCGCCAGCCGTACCGCGCTCGGCCAGCCGGCGGTCGCGTCGTGGATCGGCTTGGCGAGCTCGGCCGCGTCCTCCCCGACCGCCGCGGTCAGCAGCCGCGCGACTTCGTCGACGGTGAAATCGAGCTGGTCGCCGTGCAGTTCGATGACGTCGCCGTGGTCGCGCAACCGGTCGACCGGGATCGCGGGCATGCTGCGACAGGCGAGCACCACGTGCAGCAGCGGCGGGGCGTGGCGGATCAGTCCGGCCAGAAAGCGGGTGGCGGGTTCGGTGTCGAGCAGGTGGGCGTTGTCGAGCACGAGCACGACGTCTCGCCGCATGTGCTGTTCCAGCGCGCTGCCGAGCAGTTCGGCGATCGCGTCGGGGCGCGCGCGTTGCTCACCGCTGATCTCGGACACGTGGCCGGTGTCGACCACGCCTGCGACGTCGTTGGACAGTTCGGGGATGCGCAGCCGCAGGGCGTCGACCACGCTGCGAGCGAAGCGCGCCAGGTCGTTGTCGGCCGGGGTGATGTCATGCAGCGCGGCCTTGATCCCGGACGTCCACGCGGTCAGCAGGGTGGTTTTGCCGAATCCGGCGTCGGCGACGATGAGCGCGAGCCGATGCCCGAGGGCACGGTCGAGGATCTTCTCCAGCCGGGGGCGCGTCACCAGGAGCGATGGCTGTCTTCGACTGCGCACGACTGGTGCCCCTTCGCTAAGAACTCACCGTTGATGTATAACGACTCCAGGCCGTCGAGGAAAGCGGTCAGTGCCAGCTCGAAAGCGTCACGATCGATCTCCTCGGCGTTGGCCCGGAGCCGGTGGGCCTGATCGAGGTGGGGATAGCGGTCGACGTAGATCTGCACGTCGTCGGCGAAGCCCTTGCCGAACGAGGTCATGGCCGCCCCGAGCACCAGGTACTTGGTCGACGCGCCGATCAGTGTCGCATGCCGTGGCGGCCAGCCGGCACCGACCAGGCCACCGTGCACCGCGTCCGCGCGTTGCAGCGCTGTCTCCCGCCTGCCGGGGCCGGTGGCCAGCACCGGGACCATGTTCGGGTGCGCCCGCAGCGCCGCCCGGTAGGACCGTGCCCACGTCGCGACGCCTTGCCGCCAGTCGCCGGTCGAGAAGCCGGAAACGTCGACCTCCGCCATGATCTCGTTGCCGATCTCCTCGAGCAGGTCGTCCTTGGTCTTGACGTGGCTGTACAGCGAGGCGACCTGGACGCCGAGCGCGGACGCCAGTTTCCGCATCGACAGTGCGGGTAAGCCATCGGCATCGATGATCTCCAGCGCGGCGGCGCAGATCCCCGCCCGGCTCAGGATGGGCGTTCTAGGCCGTGCCATCGCACCTCCCGTTCTCGCAGCGGATGCTAGCTAGCCGCTTGTGACCGCGGGACGCGGCGTGGCACCATAGTAACCGAACAGTGTTAGGTTTGGAGGCCTCATGGATCTGTCCCTGTCGGACGAGCAACTCGCACTGCGCGAGCTGGCCCGCACTTTCGTCGACCGCGAGGTGGTGCCGCATGCCACCGAGTGGGACCGCGCGGAACAGGTCGACATCGGCATCGTGAAGACGCTGGGCGAGCTGGGGTTCCTGGGCCTGACGGTCGATGAGGCCTACGGCGGCTCGGGCGGCGACTACCTGAGCTACTGCCTGATGATGGAAGAACTCGGCCGCGGCGACACCGCGATCCGCGGCATCGTGTCGGTCTCCCTCGGCTTGGTGAACAAGTCCATCGTGGGCTTCGGCTCCGAGGAGCTCAAACGCGACTGGGTGCCCCGGCTGTGTTCCGGCGAGTCGCTGGCGTGCTTCGGGCTGACCGAGCCGGGCACCGGATCCGACGCGGCCAGCCTGACAACGCGCGCCGAGCAGGCCGGTTCTGACTGGGTGATTACCGGGCAGAAGATGTTCATCACCAACGGCACTTGGGCCGACGTCGCCCTGGTGTTCGCGCGCACCGACGGTCCGGGCCCTAAGGGCATCACCGCGTTCCTGGTACCGACCGACGCTGAAGGTTTCAGCCGCACCGAGATCAAGGGCAAGCTCGGGCTGCGCGGCCAGGCCACCGCCGAACTCAGCCTCGACGGCGTGCGGGTGCCGGACTCGGCCCGGCTCGGCGAGCGGGGGCAAGGCTTCGCAATCGCGATGTCCGCGCTTGACAAGGGCCGTATGTCGGTCGCCGCCGGCTGTGTCGGCCTCGCTCGCGCGGCGCTCGAGGCGAGCGTGACCTACTCGAAGCAGCGCGAACAGTTCGGTAAACCCATCGCGAGTTTCCAGCTGGTGCAGGAGATGCTCTCCGACATGGCGGTGGAGACCGACGCCGCCCGGCTGTTGGTGTGGCGCGTCGCCGATCTGATCGAGCGCGGCGAGAAGTTCAAGACCGAGGCGTCGATGGCCAAGTTGTACGCCAGCGAAGCCGCGGTGAAGGCGGCCAACCTGGCGATCCAGGTGTTCGGTGGCTACGGCTACATCGACGAGTACCCGGTCAGCAAGTACCTGCGCGATGCCAGGGTGCTGACGCTCTACGAAGGCACCAGCCAGATTCAGAAGTTGCTCATCGGCCGTGCCCTCACCGGCATCAGTGCCTTCTAGAAAGACGGGATTATGGACTTCTCGCTGAGCACCGAAGAACGCGAGATTCGCGACTGGGTGCGTACCTTCATCCGCCGCGAAGTCATGCCCTACGAGCAGGAGGTGCTGCGCCGGGAACGGCTCGGACAGCCGGGCCTGACCGCGGACGAGCGCCGTGAACTGCAGCTCAAAGCGAAGGAGGCCGGCTTCTGGGGAGTGCAGACGCCGCAGGAGTACGGCGGCATGGATCTGTCCGCGACGATGAGCGCGCTGCTGTGGGCGGAGGCGGGCCGCACGTTCGTCCCGTTCGCCTTCGGTGGCGAGGCGGACAACATCCTCTATCACGGCAACGACGAGCAGAAGCAGCGTTATCTGCTGCCCACCATCGCGGGCGAACGGCGCTCGTGCTTCGCCATCACCGAGCCGGGCGCCGGATCGGACGCCAAGGCCATCCGTGCGACGGCACGCAAGGACGGCGGCGACTGGGTCATCAACGGCGAAAAGACGTTCATCACCGGCGGGAACGAGGCCGACTTCGCGATGGTCTTCGCGGTCACCGACAAGGCGAAGGGCGCCGGCGCCGACGGTGGCGTCACTTGCTTCCTGGTCGACCGGGAGATGGGCTGGCGCTCCGAGCCGATCGACACCATGGGGGAATTCTCGCCCGCGGCGCTCATCTTCGAAGATGTCCGAGTGCCGGAGTCGAACGTCCTCGGCGAGGTGGGCGGCGGTTTCACGCTCGCCATGCAATGGATCGGCCGAGGTCGCTACATCATCCCCGCCCGGGCGCTCGGCGCCTGCGAACGGCTGCTCGAGATGGCCGTCGAGCACGCCAACACGCGCGAGACCTTCGGTGCGCCGATCGCCGAGCGGCAGGCGATCCAGTGGATGATCGCCGACTCCGCGGTGGAGATCGAGGCGCTGCGCTGGCTGGTGCTCCACGCGGCATGGCAGGTTGACCAGGGCGGGTGGAATTCAGCTTCGCGTCACCTCGTTTCCATCGCGAAGCTCTACGGCGGGGTGAAGGCCAACGAAATCGTCGACCGCGTGCTGCAGATCCACGGTGGCATGGGCTATACCCGTGAGCTGCCCATCGAGCGCTGGTACCGCGAGCTCCGGGTCGCACGCATCTACGAAGGCACCGACGAAATTCAGCGACGCACGATCGCCCGCAACCTGCTCAAGGGGCACGTCAAGCCGACGGGCGCCTTCGGCTGACTTGCCACCGAACTAGAACTCGTTCTACTGTGGCGGCAGTACCGAGCGAGGGAGTGACGGCGGCGTGCGATTCACCTATGCCGAGGCGATGACGGACCCGGGCTACTACGTGCCGCTCGCGCGGGCGGCGGAGGCCGCGGGGTACAACGGCATGACGGTGGCCGACAGCATCGCGTATCCCCGGCACTCGGACGCGCGCTACCCGTACACCCCGGACGGCAGCAGGGAGTTCCTCGAAGACAAGGCGTTCATCGAACCGTTCGTGCTGATCGCGGCGATGGGAGCGGTCACCGAGTCGTTGCGGTTCATCCCGTTCGTGGTGAAGCTGCCGATTCGCCCGCCCGCGCTGGTGGCCAAACAAGCCGGATCGCTGGCGCACCTGATCGCCAACCGGCTCTCCCTCGGCGTCGGCCTCAGCCCCTGGCCCGAGGACTTCGAGATCATGGGGGTGCCGTTCGCGAAGCGGGGCAAGCGCATGGACGAGTGCATCGACATCCTGCGCGGACTCACCAGCGGCTCCTACTTCGAGTTCCACGGCGAGTTCTACGACATCCCCGAGATCAAGATGGCCCCCGCGGCCACCGAGCCGATCCCGATCCTCGTCGGCGGTCACAGCGACGCGGCGCTGCGCCGTGCGGTGGTGCGCGGTGACGGTTGGATGCACGCCGGCGGTGACGCGGATGATCTCGATCGACTGCTGGACCGGCTGCACAAGATCCGGGCCGAAGAAGGCAAGGCCGAAGCGCCGTTCGAGATCCACGTGATCTCACTGGACGCCTACACCGTTGACGGCGTGAAGCGGCTGGCCGACAAGGGCGTCACCGATCTGATCGTCGGCTTCCGGCTGCCCTACATCACCGGCAAGGACACCGAGCCGCTGAGCACGAAGATCGGCCATCTCGAGCGCTACGCCGAGAACATCATCGCGAAGGTCAACGGTTAGCTCGCGAGGCAGGAGAGGAACATGACGGAGACTTCGACTGAGACCGAGACGCAGACCGAGCATCCGGCACGCGCGGCGAGCGGCGCGTCGATGGCGGCGGTGCGGGCCAAGGACAAGCAGGCCTGGCTCGCCCTGTTCGCCGAAGACGGCGTAGTGGAAGATCCCGTCGGCCCGTCGGTCTTCGATCCGGCAGGCGAGGGCCATCACGGCAGGCAGGCCATCTCGGAGTTCTGGGACAACACTGTGGCCAGGGCTGACAGCATCGAGTTCATCATCCGCGACTCCTTCGCATGCGGCGGCGAGTGCGCGAATGTCGGCACCATCCGCAGCACCTTCGGCGACAGCACCATGGACGCCGAGGGTGTGTTCGTCTACCGGGTCGGCGACGACGGCAGGATCCGCTCACTGCGCGCGTTCTGGGAGTTCGATCGGGCCGTGAAGACGGTCCGCCCCGCTCGTGCGTGAAACACCTTGTCCCGGCACGCTTGATCACGCACGAGCGAAGCTGGGGCCCTGACACGCCGCCTGTAAATACCACCACATCGAATACATGTTCGATATCATGGTGTGGTGACGACGTTCGTGCAGGCCGGTTCCGCCGCGGGGATACTGTTCCTTCCCCGCGACGTGGTGGGTCCTGTGCCGGTGAAGGACGGCCCGTTTCGTGACATGGAAGTGTTGTCGCTACCCGGGTGGCAGATCGCCGAACTCGACGATGCGAACGACCTGCTCGACATCGTGCGGGCGGCGCGGCGTCGCCGCGCGGCCACCGATGCGATCGAGTATCAGGCGATCGCGCGGCTGGCCCAACTGCGCGCCGCGGAGGGTGAGGAGCGGGCCCGGTATGTGCCGGACGAGGTCGCCCTGGAGCTACGCGTCGGCACCGGCAATGCGGCCAATCGGGTCACGACCGCGACCGCGTTGGTGCATCGGATGCCGCTGACGCT
>WHSS01000040.1 GCA_009379975.1 Actinophytocola sp. | reverse complement strand
GGGTTGGAACAATCCGCCGGTGCGGTGGTTCGACATCGAGCGCACCCTTTCCGGGCGGCCGAAGCCGCCGGAGCAGGGGGACGGGTCGGACAGCCCGGCATGGACCAAGCGCCGTGAGGGTTACTTCCGGCCGGATGACCTGGAGGACCTGCGAGGAGCGGATCAGGCGGGCGGCGACGTCCGGGTGCCGTACGCCGAGCTGCACTGCCACTCCAACTTCAGCTTCCTCGACGGTGCCAGTCATCCGGAAGAGCTGGTCGAGGAGGCGGCCCGGCTCGGGCTCGACGCCGTCGCGCTCACCGATCACGATGGGATGTACGGGGTGGTGCGCTTCTTCCAGGCGGCGGCCGAGCTCGGCGTGCGCACGGTTTACGGCGCGGAGCTGAGCCTCGGGTTGTCCGCGCCGCAGAACGATCGGGGGGTGGGCCCTCGGAGAGGGGGGCGGGGAAGGCAGAGCGAGGATCCGGAGGGCAGTCATCTGCTGCTGCTGGCTCGCAACGAACGCGGCTATGCCGCCCTGTGCCGGGCCATCACCGAAGGCCAGCTCGCCGGGCATGAGGGTGGCGAAGTGCGCGCGGAGAAGGGCAAGCCGGTCTATCGCATCGCCGACATCGCCGAACAGGTCGCCGGTGACTGCGTGGTGCTCACCGGCTGCCGGAAAGGGCCGGTCCGTTCGGCGCTGGCCACCGCGGACGCGGACGGCTACCGCGCCGCCGCGGAGCAGCTGCGCTCGTTGACCGGACGGTTCGGGCAGGACAACGTGTTCGTGGAACTGTTCGACCACGGGTTGCCGAGCGACAGCCGCAACAACGACGCCATGGCCACGCTGGCCGCCGAGTTCGGGCTGCCGACGGTCGCCACCAATGTCGCGCACTACGCCGCGCCCCATCGCGGCAGGCTGGCCGCGACCGTCGCCGCGATCCGGGGCAGGCGCAGCCTCGACGAGATGGACGGCTGGCTGCCGCCCGCCGCGGGCGCGCATCTGCGTTCCGGCGCCGAGATGCGGGCACGGTTCGCCCGGTATCCCGACGCGGTCCAGCGCGCGGCGCTGCTCGGGGTCGAGTGCGCGTTCGACCTCGCACTGGTCGCGCCCGAACTGCCGCCCTTCGACGTCCCCCGAGGTCATACCGAGGCCAGCTGGTTACGGCAGCTGACCTACGAAAGCGCGTTCGAACTGTACGGCTCGCGCTATGCGAACGAGGCGTCCTACCGGCAGCTGGAGCGAGAGCTGAAGATCATCATCGACCTCAACTTCCCCGGCTACTTCCTGATCGTCGCCGACATCGTCCGGTTCTGCCGGGACAACGACATCCTCTGCCAGGGGCGAGGCTCCGCCGCCAACTCCGCGGTGTGTTACGCGCTGGGCATCACCAAGGTCGATCCGGTGCGGTGGAAGCTGCTCTTCGAGCGGTTCCTCGCGCCGGAGCGGGACGGCCTGCCGGACATCGACGTCGACATCGAGTCCGATCGCCGCGAGGAGGTCATCCAGTACGTCTACGCCAAGCACGGCAGGCTGCGCGCCGCCCAGGTCGCCAACGTCATCACCTACCGGGCGCGATCCGCGGTGCGCGACGTCGCGAAGGCGCTGGGCTACTCGCCGGGGCAGCAGGACGCGTGGAGTAAGCAGATCGACCGCTGGAGCGGTCTCGCCGTGGATGGTTCCGATCCGGGCCATGACATCCCGGCTCCGGTGATCACGCTCGCCAACGAGCTCGGCGATTTTCCCCGGCACCTCGGCATCCACTCCGGGGGAATGGTGCTCGCCGATCGCCCGGTGAGCGAGGTGTGCCCGGTGGAGTGGGGGCGGATGGCGGGCCGCAGCGTGTTGCAGTGGGACAAGGACGACTGCGCCGCGGCGGGGCTTATCAAGTTCGACCTGCTCGGCCTGGGCATGCTCTCGGCGATTCACTACGCGGTGGACCTGGTGCGCGACCACGAAGGCATCGCGATCGACCTCGCGCAGCTGGACCTCGATGACGCCAACGTGTACGACATGCTGTGCCGGGCGGACGCGATCGGGGTGTTCCAGGTGGAGAGCCGCGCGCAGCTGGCGACCCTGCCCAGGCTCAAGCCGCGCAGCCTCTACGACCTGGCCGTCGAGGTGGCGCTCATCCGGCCGGGGCCGATCCAGGGCGGCTCGGTGCACCCCTACATCCGCAGACACAACAAGTCCGAACCGGTCGTCTACGACCATCCGCTGACCGAGAAGGCGCTGAAGAAGACCCACGGTGTGCCGCTGTTTCAGGAGCAGCTCATGCAGCTCGCCGTCGACGTGGCGAACTTCAGCCCCGGCGAGGCGGACGAACTGCGCAGGGCGATGGGGGCCAAGCGCTCGACCCGCAAGATGGAGCGGTTGCGGCAGCGGTTCTACGCCGGTGCGGCCGGTAACGGTGTCGATGAGGCGGCTGCCGAACGGATCTACGAGAAGTTGCTGGCCTTCGCCAACTTCGGCTTCCCGGAGAGTCACGCGCTCAGCTTCGCCTACCTGGTGTTCGCGAGCGCCTACCTGAAGCACTACCACCCGGCGGCGTTCTGCGCGGCGTTGTTGCGGGCGCAGCCGATGGGGTTCTACTCACCGCAGTCGCTGGTGGCCGACGCTCGCAGGCACGGGGTCACGGTGCGCGGCGCCTGTATCAACGCCAGCCTCGCGCACGCCACGCTGGAGCCCGTTTCCGAGACGGAGTCGGGGCTGGCGGTGCGGATCGGGTTGGCGTCGGTACGCACCCTCGGGCAGGAGCTTGCGGAGGGCATCGTCGAGGAGCGGCTGCGTGGCGGGGCCTTCGGCAGCATGACCGACCTCGCGCGCCGGGTGCGGCTGCGGACGCCGCAGGTCGAGGCGCTGGCCACGGCGGGCGCGTTCGGCTGCTTCGAGCCGGATCGCCGCAAGGCGCTGTGGGCGGCGGGGGCCGTGGCGCAGGAGCGGCCGGAGAAGCTGCCGGGGAGCGGGGTCGGCGTGTCCGCGCCCGCGTTGCCCGGCATGGACGGTGCCGAGCTCGTGATGGCCGATGTCTGGGCGACCGGGTTGTCCCCGGACAGCTTCCCCACCCAGTTCCTCCGGGCCCGGCTCGACCGGCTCGGTGTGGTGCCCGCGGAGCGGCTGGTCAAGGTGCCCGAGGGCACCAGGGTGCTCATCGGCGGCGCGGTCACCCATCGCCAGCGGCCCGCCACCGCGGGCGGCGTCACCTTCCTCAACATCGAGGACGAGACGGGGATGGTCAACGTGATCTGCTCGCCGGGGTTATGGGCGCGCTACCGTCGGGTGGCGAGGTCGAGCCCGGCCCTGCTGATCCGGGGCGTCGTGGAGCACGCCGAGCACGGTTCCGGGGTGGTGAGCGTGCTGGCCGACCGGCTGCAGCACCTCGACGTGCGGATTCCGCACAAGTCCCGCGACTTCCGCTAACCCCCGCGCGTGCCCGCGCTCCAGTCCCACGTGTCCGCGCTCCAGTCCCGCTCAGACCCCATGCGCTGAAAGACGCCTTCAGTCCGCTGGATGGACTGAACGGGCCACTCACTCCGTTGAACGGACTGAAAGCGTCTTTCAGCGCGCGGTGTGCGTCAGGTGCCGAAGTGCACGCGCAAGCCGTGGGCCGCCGCGAAGGCCAAGGCGGTGTCGACGTCCACGAGTGTGCCTGCCAGCGACGCTTGAGTCAGTCCGTTCGCATCGAGCCGAGCCCCACGCAGGTCGGCGCCGTCGAGCCGCGTTTCGGAGAGCCGGGCGCCGGTCAGATCGGAGGAGCGCAGGTCGGCTTCGCGAAGGTCGGCCGACGTCAGGTTGGCTTCCCGGAGCCGCAGCCCGGAAAGCGTCGTCTTCCGCAGGTCCGCCGCGCCAACGGAGACCAGCGTGAGCTCGGTGTCGACGATCTCGATGGGGCGGAATCGGCAGTCCACGAACGACGACCCGAGCAGGGAGCAGCCGTGCCAAGAGCTGCCCGCGAGCACCGTGCGGTCGAACGTGCAGGTCCGAAACGCCGATGAGGCATGGCGAGAATCGCCGAGATCCGCTTTACCGAAGTCGCAGTCGGTGAACGTGCACCCCTGGGTGCGCAAACCTCGCAGGTCAGCCTCGGTGAAGTCGCATCGCTCGAAGTGCCGGTCCACCCAGCTCTCGTTGGGCAGGATCGCGTCGCGATAGCCCTCGCCAACTTCGGTTGCCTCCGCCATGGCCGCCAGCATGGCACGGCGGAGAGGTGATCAACCCGGGGCGTCAGTCGATGGGTGGCTCACCCGGATCGAGTTCGATCAGCACCCCGTCGGCGAGCAGTTCTTCGATCGACGCGGGCAGCACGTAGGCGGAACCGCCACCGGGCTGGTTGAACCACGGGATCGCCACCCCGGAGAGCACTTCGATCGGGCGTTGCACGCGATAGACGTGGTACGGCCGGTGGACCCACTCCGGCACCAGTGACCGCTCCTCGTACGGCGTGCCGGCGACGTAGGTGAGGTTGCCGTCGGGGCCGCCGAACCGATCGAGCTCGCTGCCGAGCGGCAGGTCCTCGAGCTGCTTGCCCCGGAACAACGTCAACGGCGGCTCGCCGGGCAGCGGTTGGATCGGCCACGCGCCGGGCGCGGAGGGCGCACCCGAGGACGGCGGCCGGGTTACCGCGGGCTGCAACACCGTCGGCTGCACTGGCGGTACCTCCTGCCGAGGTGCGGGCGGCGGGGGCGGCGGCTCGTACCGCTGCGGCTCCGCGGGCTCCGGGGCCGGCGCGGGCGGTGTCAGTGCGTCGGCGACGTTGTGCGGCGTCGAGAAGTCGGTGTCGGAGGAGAACCGGCTGTCAACGGCCGAGAAGTCGTCTGTGCTGTCCGCGCCGGAGCCCATGGCCTCGTGCCTGCCGCTCGCGCTGCCGCCCGGCTCGAGCAGCAGCTTGCCCAGCATGAAGGCCGCGGCATCGTCGGCGTCGCCGAAGACGGACGGATTGCTGAGGGCGACGTCATACCAGCCGACCCGCCAGCCTTCCGGCACCTCCTCCAGGCTCCAGCCGTGCTGCGTAGGGGCGCCGATGCGGTAGCTCGCCGCTGGTACGTCCAGCTCGGTCAGCTTCGCGTGCAGCCGTTTGACGACCGGCTCGTTGATCGGTAGGCGCTCGTCGGTGTCATGCTCGGCGGAGTCCTCGACGTCGTGGTCGTCGACCGCCGTGTCCGCCCGGACGTCGAAGTACGCGGTGCTGATCTCGGCTTGCAGCGCCCGATCCGGGTCGTCCTCGGCGATATCACCGTTGTCTTCGGCTTCGAACTGCTGCGCGGGCATCAGCGGGTCGGTCATCGCCGGCGACTCCGGTAACCGGAACGGCCGCCAGGCCTGGGTCGGCTCGGGCTCTTCGGTGATCGCCGACGGCTCCGGCCGGAGCTGCGAGGTTTCGGGAGCTTCCCAAGGCATACGCGGGGCCGCTGGGGCCGCGGGCTGTGGCGCGGTCTCCGTCTTCGTCAGATACTCGCCGGCCGCCGCCCGCTTCTCCTCGGAGACCTCGGGCACCTGGTAGGAGTGCTGCCGGATGTGTTCGACCAGCTCCGGCTCGGGTGCGACACCGTACTCCTGCAGGTAGAAGTTGACCGCCGCCGGCCAGATCCAGTTGCCGTCGCTGTGGAAGGCGACGGGCACCCGCGGCTCGGGGCTCGGCGAGAGCCGGTCGATGTCGAAGCCCCGCCCCGGCAGCACGACGGGTGCGGCGCCCAGGTAGCTGAGCAGCCGATCCTGCTCGTCGACGTCGACCTCCGGCCGTGTGATCACCGGGCGGCCGGCCTGGTTGGTGCCGTCGAAGATCCTCGCCATGCGGAAGCGCGGCCCGGGCCGGTCCGGTCCCAGCCCGGCGAGCCTGCCCATCAGCCATTCCGGGACATTTTCCTCCGAACGGGGGAACATTCGCAGTTCGTCCGCGTAAGCGTTGGGTGGCGGCAAGATATTCCACTCGGGCTCTTCGCGGTCGTACTCCAGGTTGTAGCTGGCGGGCGCGTCGAGCTGATACCGCGCGTTGAACCAGGTGCCGCGCTCCTCCCGATACATCCCCGCGCGGAGCCTGCCGAAGAGCGTCGCGACGTCATGGGTGGCGACCCACTCCGTGGTCGAGCCGTCCGTGAGGGTGATCTCGCCGCCGAGCTCGTGATATCTGCCGACAGTCCGGTAGTTGGCCGAGATGCGCTGCCAGTCGCGGGGCGCGGCCCGCAGCAGGGCGAGCCCGATCTGCTTGACCAAGGTGTCCTGCTCGGTCGCGTTGAGCTGTGTTGCGTGTGCCACCCAGCTATCTTGACGTGAAAACCCCGGTTTCGCACAGGAAGGGCTAAAGGATCACAGCGAACGGAGCAATCACACCGCGTAATCGTTGAGAGCAGCCGGTGAGAGTGCCTGGCAGCGTGCCGTGCCTCGCTGTCATCGCCGAGTTTTCGCTTTGCGAGAATGTCCGCGCAAGGGCGCTCGACGAGAGGAACGATCTGTGGCGACGGTGCTCGACGGGAATGCCACCAAGGCCGCCATCTTCGCCGATCTCGCCGGGCGGGTCGCCGCCCTCACCGAGCTGGGGATGACACCGGGGCTCGCGACGGTGCTCGTCGGCGACGATCCGGGCTCGCACTACTACGTGCGCTCCAAACACCGCGACAGCGCCGAGGTCGGGGTGAACTCACTCCGCAGGGAGCTACCCGCGGATGCGACGCAGGCCGAGCTCGAGAAGGTCATCGACGAGCTCAACAACGATCCGGCGTGCACCGGCTACATCGTGCAGTTGCCGCTGCCGCCGCAGATCGACACCGGTGCCATCCTGGAACGCATCGATCCGGCCAAGGACGCCGACGGGCTGGCTCCGGTCAGCCTCGGCCGCCTGGTCCTCGGCGAGCCGGCGCCGCTGCCCTGCACACCCCGCGGCATCGTCGAACTGTTGCGCCGCTACGACGTGCCGATCGCCGGGGCGCGGGTCACGGTCATCGGCAGGGGCATCACCGTCGGCAGGCCGCTGGGTCTGCTGCTGACCCGGCGATCGGAGAACGCGACGGTGACGTTGTGTCACACCGGCACGCGTGACCTCGCCGCAGAGACGTCGCGGGCCGACATCGTGGTTGCCGCTGCCGGAGTGCCGCACATGATCACCGCCGACATGGTCGCCCCCGGTGCCGCGGTGCTCGATGTCGGCGTGTCCCGCGTCGACGGCAAGCTGACCGGTGACGTCGCCCCTGGTGTCGGCGAGGTCGCCGGCTACCTGTCGCCGAACCCCGGCGGCATCGGGCCCATGACACGCGCGATGTTGATCACCAACGTGGTCGAGGCGGCCGAGCGAGCCGCCGGTATCGCCCCACCCGCAGCGAGATGACGATGACGCAACGGCGCGGTTCCCGTCCCCTGCTGGCGCATCTGCCGTTCGCGCTGGTGATGGGCATCGTCGCGGTCGGTTTCGTGCGGATCGCGCAGTATCACTGGCGCGAGGGCACGGTGCTGATCGCGGGCGCGCTGCTGGTCGCCGCGCTGCTGCGCGCCGTGCTGTCCGAGGGCAAGGCGGGCCTGCTCGTGATCAGGGGCCGCGGCGTCGATGTGCTCAGTTATGGCGGCTTCAGCATGATGATCATGTACGTCGCCCTGTCGATCACGAAGGGGCCGCTGGCCTAGCGGTTGGGAGCTTCGCCGTTCGGCGGGCGGGGCCGCCCCGAGCTCGCGAGGGGTGGTCGCGAACACCGAATCACCGCCGGTTATGCGGTCGGTGAAGGTGCCGCGCCAACGGAGATCGATGGCGAAGGTCCCAGAGCTCTACGCATATTAGCCGTTGGTGTTCTCCGGGTGTTCGACTTCGCAGTCCGGGCCGGGGTACATCAGGCTCTCGTGCCCGTCGGCGAACCGCACCAGGTAGGGCGGACCGCCGTCTTCGCCCCGGACTTCGATGATCTCGCCGTGCTGTTCGGCGGATCCGACCGTGCGGCCGTGTACCAAGATCCGGTCGCCTGTTGTTGCGTGCATCGATGACCACCTCCGCCCCCAGCGTAGGAGCATGCCCGCGTCTCGTCGATGGTCCAACGGCGCGAAATCGTGGTAGCCGCCCGAGTTGCCCGGCATCCGGGTGAGGCGCACGCTCGGAGTTGCGGATAACCCGACTTTTGAATAGGACCGCGGACGCGGCTGGAAGGAAGGCTGAGCAAATGGCGACCTGCGACGTATGCGGCAACGACTACTGGATGTCGTTCGAGGTGCGGACCATGACCGGTGACGTGCACACCTTCGACAGCATCGAGTGCGCCGCGCAGCGGATCGCACCCGAGTGCGAGCACTGCCACTGCAAGATCCTCGGCCACGGCGCCGAGGTCAACGGGCGCTTCTTCTGCTGTGCGCACTGCGCGCGGGAGGGTGACTCGAAGATGGGCACCGAGGTTCGCGACGCGGTCGGCGCGCACCCCGGCTGAGCGGAAACCGCCCCGAATATTGTGGATCCGAGCGCCCCGGCGCGGCCGGGGCGCCCTGGTCAGCGCGACTTGGCGTCCGCGGTGACGGTTGAAAGACTGAGCTTCGTCACTCTGACGACCACGAGCGGCTGGTTAGCAGTACGCTTGTCCCGCTAACCTTAAGGCATACCGCAGACGCGAAGATCCGCGCAGGGCCTCACCAGGTCCGCATCGAACAGAAGAGGAGCACCTGGCGCTCATGTCGAAAATCAAGGTCCAGGGGACCGTCGTCGAACTCGACGGTGACGAGATGACCCGCATCATCTGGCAGTTCATCAAGGACAAGTTGATCCATCCGTACCTGGACGTCAACCTTGAGTACTACGACCTGAGCATCGAAGAGCGGGACCGCACCGACGACCAGATCACCGTCGACTCGGCCAACGCGATCGCCAAGCACGGTGTCGGCGTCAAGTGCGCCACCATCACCCCCGACGAGGCCCGCGTAGAAGAGTTCGGCCTCAAGAAGATGTGGCGCAGCCCGAACGGCACCATCCGGAACATCCTCGGTGGTGTCGTTTTTCGTGAGCCGATCGTCATCTCGAACATTCCGCGGCTGGTGCCGGGCTGGACCAAGCCGGTTATCATCGGCCGTCACGCGCACGGCGACCAGTACAAGGCCACCGACTTCAAGGTGCCCGGTCCCGGCACGCTGACCGTCACCTACACCCCGGACGACGGCTCCGAGCCGATGGAGTTCGAGGTCGCGCGGTACCCGGAGGGTGGTGGCGTCGCGATGTCGATGTACAACTACCGCCGCTCCATCGAGGACTTCGCGCGGGCTTCGCTGCAGTACGGCCTCGACCGTGGCTTCCCGGTGTATCTGTCGACGAAGAACACCATCCTCAAGGCCTACGACGGCATGTTCAAGGACGTCTTCCAGGACATCTTCGACAGCGAGTTCAAGACCGGCTTCGACGCCAAGGGCCTGACCTACGAGCACCGGCTCATCGACGACATGGTCGCGCAGGCCATGAAGTGGGAGGGCGGCTACGTCTGGGCGTGCAAGAACTACGACGGTGACGTGCAGTCCGACACCATGGCGCAGGGCTTCGGCTCGCTCGGCCTGATGACATCGGTGCTGCGTACGCCGGACGGCAAGACCGTCGAGGCGGAAGCCGCGCACGGCACCGTCACCCGCCACTACCGGCAGCACCAGCAGGGCAAGCCGACCTCGACCAACCCGATCGCCTCGATCTTCGCCTGGACCAGGGGCCTGGAGCACCGGGGCAAGCTCGACGGCACGCCCGAGGTGGTCGAGTTCGCGCAGAAGCTGGAGCAGGTCGTCATCGAGACCGTGGAGAGCGGCAAGATGACCAAGGACCTCGCGCTGCTGGTTGGCAAGGACACGCCGTATCAGAGCACCGAGGAGTTCCTCGCCGCGCTCGACGAGAACCTGCAGAAGAAGATGGCGCAGGGCTGAGGACAGCGATCCGCCGGGAGCCGGGCGTGGGACACACGCCATGACGGCTCCCGGCGTTTTGCGAGGAGTCGCTCCTGCCCTCGGGTGAGGACTTGACCACCATCCGAGTGGAGGTGGCACCCCGAATCGCATGGCACGCCGGATCGTTGCTATACCTGAGTTAAAGCGAGCCGCAGGGAGCACCGGTGTTACTAGGCATACCGAAGCGCAGTTTGACCATCGCGGTCGCGCTGGTGGGTATTGCCCTGGTCTACATCCTCGGTGGCGGTCAGCAGCAGGGTGCCGACGAGTCCGGCGGTGAGTCGCCTGCCGGGCCCGGGTGCCAGTTCACCGTGACGGCGGACGTGCTGAACGTGCGCAAGTCGCCGACGACGGACTCGAGCGTCGTCAGGAAGCTCCTGCAGGACGTGACGGTGAACGCCGAGCCCACGGTCCGCAACGGCTTCCGCAAGCTCGCCGACCCCGGCTGGGTGGCGGAAGAATTCCTGGCGCCGGTCGAAGCAGCATCCTGCTCGTAGGGTGTGCGCTTGGCGTCGGTGGTGGCCGGTAGCCTGCCCGGGTGCTCACCATCACCAGTGTGAATGTCAATGGCCTGCGTGCCGCAGCGAAGAAGGGCTACGTCGAGTGGCTCACGTCGACCGAGGCGGACGTCGTCGCGCTGCAGGAGGTGCGTGCCGAGGAGTCGGACCTGCCCACGCACGTCCGATCGCCGGAGGGCTGGCACGCGGTCTTCAACCCCGCGGCCGACCGTGGCCGTGCCGGTGTCGGACTGCTGTCCCGCGTGGCGCCGATCGACGTGCGGAGCGGGTTCGGTGATCCCGAGTTCGACACATCCGGCCGCTACGTCCAGTGCGAGTTTGAGTCGGTGATCGTGGGGAGCGTGTACCTGCCCAGCGGGGACGTCGGCACCGCTCGGCAGGCCGAGAAGGAGCGATTCATGGGCGCCTTCCTGCTGCACCTGACCCAGCTGCGCAAGCGAGCCACGGCCGAAGGGAAGGAAGTGGTGGTCGTCGGCGACTGGAACATCGCCCACACCGAGCTCGACCTCAAGAACTGGAAGGCCAACCGTGCCAGCGCGGGGTTCCTGCCCGAGGAGCGGGAGTGGCTGTCGCGAGTCTTGGGCGGCGCCGGCTACGTCGACGTGCAGCGCAAGCTCGACCCGGCCGGCCCTGGGCCGTACACCTGGTGGTCCTACCGCGGGAAGGCGTTCGACAACGATGCCGGCTGGCGGATCGATTACCACATGACGACCCCGGCGCTGGCCGACCGCGCGATGAGCGTCCGGGTCGAGCGGGCGCCGAGCTACGACAAGCGCTGGTCGGATCACGCGCCGGTGACGGCGACCTTCGACTGGCCTGGGCTGTAGCGGCCGCCCCCCTCGTGCGTGAAAGTCGTTGTTCTGGCAAGGACAAGCACGCACGACCGCATGGCCAGCACAGTTGGTTGCCGGTCCTGCCGCGCGACGACGCTCGCCCGGCAGGACCGGATGCTTTGACGGTCCTTGGCCGTGTCTTAGGCGTCGCCTATCCGGGCGCCGTGCGAATCGGGATAGCTACCTAATTAGGTACCTACTTCATGGGGTCTGGAGTGCGGACGCGTGGGTCTGGAGTGCGGACGCGATTATGTACTCAGGGCCACCTGGGGTGCGCGGTTCGAGCCGGCACCGGCTTGCTCCTCCGGGCGCTGGAACTCGCCGGTCATGAGTACGTGCGCCACCAAGGCGGTGGCCGTGGCGGGCAGCGTGCCCGGATTGGCGATGAGGTGCCAGTCGCGCGGCAGGGGAGTCCCCGGCAGCGGAACCTCGACGAGTGTCCCGTCGGAGAGTTCTCGCTGCACCGCATCTCGCGAGATCAGGGTGACACCGAGCCCGGCGATCACCGCTTCCCGGATCGCCGCGTTCGAGCCAACGGTCAGGGTCCGGGGAGTGCTGGGCACGTCGAGGCCGCTGAGGAATAGTTCCGTTGTTTCGTGGCTGCCCGACCCCCGTTCGCGCAGGAGCCAGGTCTGCCGGTCGGCCCACTCGATCAGGTCGTCGTGCTCGGACGGTGTGAAGGCGTCCCGGGGCGCGACGATGATCAGCTCGTGCGCGCGAACGCCGAGGATGGCGACCTCCCGGCGGGCGGATGGCCGCCCGCCGAGCAGGAGGTCCACCTCGCGGCGGTCGAGCAACGCGCGCACCCGCTCGCGGTTGCCGACCTCCAACTGGATCCCTATCTGGGGATGACGTTTGCGAAAGCTCGCGAGCAGGTGCGGGACGATCTGCTCGCCTGCCGTGGTCACCGCCGCCATCCGCAGCAGGCCGCGCTCCGGGTCCGCCTCGGCCGCCGCCGCGGTGCCCGCCTCGTCCAGTAACCCGAGCACTCTGCGGACATAGTCGGCGTAGACCGTGCCTGCCTCGGTCAGCATGAGCCCCCGGCCGTCCCGCCGGATGAGCTGGATGCCGAGCGATCGCTGCAGGGCGGTCATGGACGCGGAGACCGCCGACTGCGTGACGTAGAGCTGGTGCGCGGCAGCATGCACGGACCCAGCGTCGGCGACGGCGAGGAACGTGCGTAGCTGGGAGAGCGTCATCTGCCCCTCCGCGTGATCAGACGGCGTGCGGTCGGTGCGGTCAGCGCTGTCAGTGCATGGCCGCCATGGCGAGATCGGGCGGGACCAGCGACGACAGCTGGCCCGCGGCGTAGACCAGCGGGTCGTCGTGCTCCGCGGCCTGCGCGACGTGCTGCACACTGCCGACCGTGATCAGGTGATTCGGGTAGCCGTAGAGCAGGTCGACTTCGCATTCGAACGAGGCGAGCGCTCCGGACAGCACGGGCGAACCGTTGACGCCCGCGATCCATCGGCCGTTGCTGAACCGGTCGACGCCTCGAAGCCCGGCGAAGGCCTCGGCGACGTCGCGTTGCTGCGACGACAGGACGTTGACGCAGAACCGCCGGGTACTGGGCAGGTTCCTGCCCAGCTTGGAGCGCCGCCGGATGCACACGACCAGGGTCGGTGGCTCCATGCTGAGCGCGCACACACCGGTGGTGGTGACGCCGAAGCGTTCGCCGTGGTGATCGATGGAGGTCACGACGGCGACGCCGCGTGTGAGGTGGCTGATGCCGTTTCTGAAGTCGTTCGATGCCTGCCACGCCTGAGCCGATGGCTCGTCGAGGTCGTAGCCGTCCGTGTTCGGTGCGGGATATGTCAGCGCTTGCGGGTCGGCGAGCACGTTGTCCTCCACTCCTGCTTGATCTGCGGGGTCGGAGCCCGGCGGGCGAGCCCTCGAGGAGTCAGTGTGGTTCAGATCACGCGGCAGGTGCATGGGGCAATTACCTACGGCCGTACCTAAACCTGCCGAGCCAGGCACTCACTTCAGCGCGCTTCGACCCCGCGCTGCTCGGCCACCCAGGCCGCGACCTGCGCCCGGGAGGAGAAGGCGAGCTTGCCGAGAATGTGCTCGACATGGGCCTCCGCGGTGCGCCGGGAGATGACCAGTTTCGCCGCGATCTCCTTGTTGCTCAGCCCTTGGGCGATCAGCTCGGCGACCTCCAGCTCCCGCTTCGTCAGGGAGGTGTCTCCACGGGCGGCGCCGGTGCCCTCCGGCACACGCTCGCGTTCGTCGAGCGCGTAGGCGATCGCGTCGTCGGTGCTGATCACGGTGCCCCGCTCGAACTCGGTGTCGAACGCCTTCGCGCCGAGCGCGGCCCGGACCGCGGCGGTCTGCTCTTCGTGACAGGTGACCAGGTGGCGCATGCCGAACAGCGGCGCCCCGATCCGTCGCCAGAGCCGATCGGCCGCACCGAGCAGGCGAGCCGCGCGCGCGGGCTTCCCCTCGCCTCCCGCCGCCCAGGCCAGGATTTCGAAGCAGAAGGCGATCACCCACTGCTCATTCGACTCGCGGGCCAGCCGCAGGCCGTCGCGTCCCGATTCGGCCGCCCGCACGAGGTCGCCCTGCTGCCACGCGACGAGACCGAGGTCCCACAGCATGTAGGACTTCAGCCAGCGCTCCTGGCGCGAGTCGCACAGTTCGATGGCCTCTTCGCAGAGTTCCACCGCCTTGTCGAGGTCACCGAGCAGCGCGGTGACCGCTACCAGGTAGAAGCTGGAATCGAGCACGCCGAGGGGATTGGCGTTGGCGCGATGCCGGTTCAGCCCGTCCTCCAGGCAGACCCGCGCGCTGCGCAGGTCGCCCTCGGACATCGCCACCATGCCGCGGAGCTGGACGGCCCAGGCACTCGCGATGGCGTCGTCCATCTGCTCGGCGGCGGCACTGCACTCGGCCATCATCGGCTCGGCGGTGGCGATGTCCTCCTGGATGGTGCACAGGTAGCCGCAGACCCACAGTGCCCTGGACCTGGCGCTGCTCGGCTCCTCGGTCAGCTCGAGTCCCCGCTCCAGCCAGCGACGGCCCTCGCTCGTCAGTCCCGTGGCGATCCAGAAGAACCACATGGCGCCGGTCATCCGCAGCCCGATATCGGCTTGGCCAGGTTCGGTGAAGCAGAAGTCGAACGCGGCGCGCAGGTTGTTGTGCTCGCGCAGCAGATCGGCCAGCCACTGCCCCTGCGTCGGGCTGAGCCATTCGATGAGGGCCTGCTCGGTCAGGTTCGCGAAGTAGTCACGATGGCGCTGCCGGAACTCCTTCTCCGTGCCGGACGCCCGCAGCCGCTCCAGGCCGTACTGCCGGATGGTCTCGAGCAACCGGTAGCGCTGCCTGCCCTCGTGCTCCTCGGCGATCACGATCGATTTGTCGACCAGATCCGCCAACAGGTCGAGGATGTCCTGCTCGACGACCTCGCCTCCCGCGCAGATGGCTTCGGCGGCGTGGAGGTCGAAGCCACCGGAGAACACCGAGAGCCGCTCCCACAACGTGCGCTCCTGCGGCGAACACAGCTCGCTGCTCCAGTCGATGAGTGCGCGCAGTGTCTGATGCCGGGGTAGCGCTCCGGGACTGCCCGCGGTGAGCAGCCGGAATCGGTCCTCGAGCCGCTCGAGTAACTCGTCGAGACCCAGCGCGCGCAGCCGAACCGCGGTCAGCTCGATCGCCAGCGGGAGGCCGTCCAGCCGCTGGCAGGCGCGGACGATCGTCTCGGAGTTGGCTTCGGTCACGGCGAATCCCGGCTGCACCGCGACCGCACGGTCCACGAAGAGATTCACGGCTTCGTACTGGCCGAGCGCGTCCGGCGGCGGCATGCGGTCACCGGACGGCATCGACATGGTCGGGACCTGGTAGATGTGCTCACCGGTCAGCCCGAGTGCCTGCCTGCTCGTCGCGAGGATGTGCAGGCCCTCCGCCGCGCGCAGGACCGTGTCGGCGAGCACGGCGCAGGCGCTGCGCAGGTGCTCGCAGTTGTCGAGGACCAGCAACAGGCGCTTGTCGGCGAGGTACTCCGCCAACGCGGGCGCCGGCCAGCGCGCTGTGCGGTCGTGGATGCCAAGGGTGGTCGCGATGGTCTGGGTGAGCAGCGCCTGATCCTCCAGGGCCGCGAGTTCGACCAGCCATACGCCGTCGGCGAAAGCCCGCTGGAGGTCGGCCGCCGTTCGCAGGGAAAGGCGGGTCTTGCCCGCGCCACCGACACCGGTAAGGGTCACCAGACGGGACACGGACAGCAGCCGCTTGATTTCGGCTATCTCGCGCCGGCGGCCGATGAAGGTCGTCAGCTCGGCCGGGAGATTGCCCGCGCGGCCGGGTGGTTTGGATGCGGGCATGGTCCATAGATCGTACGGGCGGGCACCACCCTCGACAAGCAGGCGACACTCAGGTCGGCTGGCGATCACCCAAGGAGAGGTCGATGGCCGCCACGATCCGGGGTACCGGCAGCTGCGCGATCTCGTGCACCTTGCGAACGGCGTCCTCGCTCGCGGCGGCGAACAGGCAGATCCAGCGGTGCTGACTAGGCGCGTAGGTGCTGTACACGCACCGCACCTGTTCTCCTTCGGCGGTGAGCCTGCGCCCGGCCTCGTCGATCGCGCGATGTGCGGCGTGCAGGTCGACCAAGGGCGAGGGGGGAAGGGTCCAGTCAATGATGAAGTGCTTGTCCACGTCGGAAGTGTGTCCCGATCGCGACTGGGTCAGCAGGGGAGAAATCCCCACCGGCGTACCTATTTCACGCTCACCGTGGCCGCCCATTTCGCGGTCAGGTGCGTGCCGCGGTGACGGTGTTCTTCAGCAGCATCGCGATCGTCATGGGGCCGACACCGCCGGGAACCGGGGTGATGGCGCCTGCGACCTCGCGCACCGCGTCGAAGTCGACGTCGCCGCACAACCCGCTGTCGGTGCGGTGGATCCCGACGTCGATGACAGTGGCGCCCGGTTTCACGGCGCTGGCACCGACCAGCCGCGGGATGCCCGCCGCGGCGACCAGGATGTCGGCGCGCCGGCATTCCGCGTCGACATCGCGGGTGCGGGAGTGGCAGATCGTCACCGTCGCATTGCGCTGGAGCAGCAGCTGAGCTTGCGGCTTGCCGACCAGCTCCGAACGGCCGACGACGACGGCGTGGGCGCCCTCGATGGGGATCTCGTAGGCGTCGAGCAGTTCGATCACCCCGGACGGGGTGCACGGCCGCAGTCCCGGTCCGCCCTGAGCCAGCCTGCCCGCGCTGATCGTCGTGAGCCCGTCGACGTCCTTGTCCGGATCGATCCTGGCGACCAGCTCCGCGGCGTCGAGGTGCTCAGGCAGGGGGAGTTGGAGCAGGATTCCGGTGACCGCGGGGTCGGCGTTGAGATGGTCGATGATCACGGCGAGCTTGGCCTGGCTGATGTCCCCAGGGAGGTGCTGGTGCAAGTCGCGCATGCCGGCCTGCGCGCACTGCTTGCGTTTACTGCTCACGTAGATCGCGGACGCGGGATCGTCGCCGACGAGTACGGTGGCCAGTCCCGGGGGTTCCGGAAGTTCGGCGACCTCGCGTGCGAGCCGCTCCCGTACGGTTCGTGCCACCGCTTTGCCGTCGATCACCGTCGCGCTCACGTGTACCTCCACCTCGTCGCTGCTCTGGACATGCCCCACGTCCCTGCAATACTATCCACTTTCAAGAAACATTGTCTCATATTAGGAAACCAGCGTCGATGAACTAGCCGTGTGGAGGATTGAAATGGCGTCACGTGTCGCCGTCGTCGGAGCCGGACCCTGTGGCCTCGCACAGATGCACGCTTTCGAGCAAGCGCGCGCACAGGGGGCGGACGTTCCGGAGATCGTGTGCTTCGAGAAACAGAGCGACTGGGGCGGGTTGTGGAACTACACCTGGCGGACCGGCTTGGACCAGCATGGCGAGCCGGTACACGGCAGCATGTATCGCTATCTGTGGTCCAACGGCCCCAAGGAATGCCTCGAATTCGCTGACTACGCCTTCGATGAGCACTTCGGGCAGCCGATCCCGTCCTTTCCGCCGCGCGAAGTGCTCTACGACTACATCACCGGGCGAGCCAAGAAGAGCAACGTCCGGCAGTTCATCCAGTTCAATACCGCCGTGCGGTGGATCTCCTACGACCAGAACACGGAGACGTTCGCGGTCACGGTGGAGAACCTGGACGACCGGACGACGCGGACCGAGGAGTTCGACTACGTCGTCATCGGCACCGGCCACTTCTCAACGCCGAACATGCCGAGCTATGACGGCTTCGAGCAGTTCCCGGGTCGGATCATGCACTCGCACGACGTCCGGGACTCCCGCGAGTTCGCGGGTAAGGACCTGCTGGTCGTCGGCGGCAGCTACTCCGCGGAGGACATCGCGCTCCAGGCCCGCAAGTACGGGGCCTACTCCGTCACCATCTCCTACCGGAGCAAGCCGATGGGGTTCCCCTGGCCGGAGGGCGTCAGCGAGGTCCCGCAGATATCGCATGTGGACGGCAACGTCGCGCACTTCATCGACGGCACTTCGCGCAAGGTCGACGCGATCGTGATGTGCACGGGATACCAGCATTCGCTTGGCTTCATCGCCGACGAACTGCGGTTGCGTACGTCGAACGTCCTCTATACCGAGAACCTCTACAAGGGCGTGTTCTGGCTGGACAACCCGAAGATGATCTACCTGGGGATGCAGGACCAGTACTACACCTTCACGATGTTCGACGCTCAGGCCTTCTACGCGCGGGACTACATTCTCGGCAGGATCACCTTGCCGTCGCGCGAGGAGCGGGCGGCCGACATCGCCGAGTGGCGCACCCGGCTCGACACGTGCGCGGATCCGATCGAGGAGATCGACTTCCAGGCCGACTACATGGCCGATCTGAACCGGGAGGTGGACTACCCGTCCTACGACCTCGATCTCACGCGGCAGCACTTCCGGGCGTGGGAGCACCACAAGGAGGAGACCATCACGGGCTACCGGGACAAGTCGTTCTCCTCGCCGTGCACCGGCACCGCGGCACCCGTCCACCACACGCCGTGGTGGACCGAGCTCGACGACTCGATGGCGACGTTCCTCGACAACCGGGCCTAAGCACCGGCCCCGCTCGTGCGTGAAACCCTTTGCATGGGCACGCTTCAGCACTCACGACCGACTGGCTGGGGTCGTGAGTGCTGAGACGTGTGGGGGCAAGTACTTTCACTCACGACGGGTGGCGGCCAGTACTCCGGTTTGGTCCAGGACGCGGTCGGTCAGGTCGTACGCTTGGCGCCGCGTGTCCGGTGCGAGGTCGCGGGTGCTGGTGATGAGCCGTTCGTAGTCGACCCCGTTCTCCTCGAGCAGGTCGCGGTAGTGATCCGCCCAGGCCAGCACGCTCTCCATCATCGCTTCGGGATGGAACTGCACGCCGAGATGATCACCGTGACGGAAGGCCTGCATGCCCACCCCGGTGCGCGCCAGTTCGACACCTCCCGGCGGGGTGGTCATGACGTCGAGATGCCACACCAGCCACGGGCCCTTGTCCAGCAGGCCGTCGGCGGCAGGCTCGGTGTCCACTTCGAGCCACCCGATCTCCGGCCCGTCAGGCGCCGGATAGACATCGCCACCCAGCACCTTCGACAACAGCTGCGCGCCGAAGCAGATCCCGAACACCCCCACGCCCGACTCCAGCGCCGCGGTGAGCAGGCCCTCCTCGCGCCGGACATGGGATGCCGAGTCGTCCAGCACGGAGCCGTACGAGCCCAGCGAGACGATCAGATCGTAGCGGCGCGGGTCCGGCAACTCCGGGCGCTGCGCCCTGACCACCTCGACTTGCGCGCCGCGTTGCAGGATGCGCTCGCCGACATGGCCCGGTGGGCAGTCGTCCTGGTGCTGCACGAACAGGACGCGCGGAGTCGTGGACCGCCGGGTGCCGTTCGCGCTCATGCTCAGCTCCAGGGGAACGGTGAGTGGCTGGTGGGATGCAGCTCGCCGGTCGAGTAGCGGGCGAACCGGAAGGGTTCGAGCAGGGCCTGGGATTCGCCGAGGACCTCCTCGGCGACCAGCTGCCCGATTCCGATCATCTTGTACCCGTGGTTGGCATCGGCGATGACGTAGACATTCTCGCGGAAGGTGTCGAAGACGGGAAAGCTGTCCGGCGTGAAGGCGCCGACGCCGCCGGAAGGCTCATGGCGGTAGACGCTCCGCTTGCCTTCGAACCGCTTCTGGCAATGCGCCAGGGCCGACGTCCACATCCTGACGAAGTCCTCGCCCACCGCGAACTCGGGGCTTTCCGGTCCATACGGGTCGACCGCGATCTCCCCGGCGGGCTTGTCGAGCCGGAGGGGCGACGCCCCGCCCTGCACGCCGCCGAAGGAGAAGTCCGGCTTGTAGTAGACCCCCCACATCTGGTCGGTGATGAGGCTCCCGTCGATGTCGTCGTAGAGCGGCTCGGTGGAGTCGACGTGCACCACCGGGGGCAGGTTGCCCTGGTTGTCGGTGAACTCGTTCGGGTCCACGCCCAGCGTCCCCTCCTGCAGCGCCCAGTAGGTCCACATCGGGACGTCCGGGCGCGTGGCGCCGTCCGGCGTGGTCACCGAGATGTGGCTCGGCAGGTCGAGCATCGACCAGAAGTCGCGGACCCACGGGCCTGCCGCGACGACGAGTTGCTCGCAGGCGATGTCGCCGGTGTCGGTTTGGACCGCGGTGACCGCTCCGCCGTCGACCGACAGCCCGGTCACGGTCACACCGTCGCGAATCGTGACGCCCTCCGCGGTGGCCTTGGCGGCCAGCCCGCGCATCGACGCGACGTTGTTCGCGTAGCCGCCGCGCTTCTCGTGCAGCACGACCGAGATGCCTGGGGCCTGCCAGTCGGAGAACAGGCCGGTCAGGTAGGAGCGGCAGGCATCCGCGCCGTCGACGAGCTCCGAGGTGTAGCCGATGGCCTGCTGCTCGGTGTAGATCTGGCCGACGTCTTCGCGCATCGCCTCGGGCGCGATCTGCAGGTAGCCGACCGGGTGATAGGAGAACGCCTCCGGGTCGGACTCCCACACGTCGACCGAATGGGCCATCAGTTCGCGCATCGCGGGCTGGAAGTAGTTGTTCCTGATCACGCCGCAGGCCACGCCCGATGCGCCGGCGGCGATGCCTGTCTTGTCGAGGACCAGGACGTCCTCGCCGCTGCCTTTGCCGGTGGCCTTGAGTCGCTTTGCCAGGTGCCATGCCGTGGAAAGCCCGTGGATTCCGGCACCAATGATCACGTAGCGCGCGTGCTGGGAAGTCATCTGTGTTCACCTCTTGGCGGCTGGGGGTGCAGCGTGCGGTTATTTCCGTAGTGGAGATACTATCTCCATATGATGAGTTTACCGCGCTGACGGCGGCAAGACCAGACCCTTCGCTGAGGAGGTGCACTGTGCGCTGGCGGTGGTGCGAGTGTGACGTTGGGTCGGTAGGTCGGGCCGGGTGTCACACTCGCTCAACCTGCGCGCCCGGCCGAACGTCAGCGGGGGAGCGTGATCAGCCCGGCGTCCGGGGTCACGGCGGCCGTCATCCGCACGTCATGAGGTTCGGCGGGCAGCCGCGGCACGAGTTCGTTGTCGCGCACGATCGCCACCAGCTCGGTGCCCGGCGCGGTCAGAGGCAGCGACCGGTCGTAGTAGCCGGCGCCGCGCCCCAGCCGGACACCGGCGTGGTCGACCCCGACCGCCGGGATCAGCACGATGTTCGCATCCTTGATGGCGGCGGAGCCGAGGCGTGGCCCGGCCGGTTCGATCAGCCCCGGCAACGGGCCGGGAGCGAGCGAATCCGGGCCGTCGTAGCGCGCCCAGTCCAGCGGGCCGGGGGTCGCGGGGACGATGGGCAGCAGGACTTGTGCGCCCTGGTCGACGAGCACCTCAAGCAGGTCGAGTGACCCCGGCTCCGGGCCGAACGGTACGTAGTAGCAGACGGTGCTGCCCTCCCGCAGCGCCGGCAGCGAGGTCGCGGCCTTGGTGATGGCGCGTGCCTCGCGTTCGTGGGTCTCGGCGGGGACACTCGAGCGCGAGGCACGCAGGTAGCTGCGCCACTCCGCCTTCGTCCGTGGTGCCGTCTGGTCCGCTGCCATCTTTACCTCGTAGTATTGCCGTGTCGGATACAGTATTTCCACTGAGGAGTTTACCGTGGCGAGAACGGGTAAGCCAGCGGTTCGGCAGGTCGAAGCGGTACAGCGTGCCATCGCGGTGCTGAACGTGCTGGCCGAAGCCGGGGCCGACCTCGGGACCAACGAGATCGCCCGCCGGACCGGCTTCAACGTCAGCAGTGTGTCCCGCCTGCTCGCCACGCTGGTCGACGGCGGGCTGCTGCAGTATGTCCCGTCCACCGGCCTGTACCGGCTGGGTATCCGCATTCTGCAGCTCGCCAACGTTGCGCGCGAGAAGCTGGACATCAGGACGCTCGCCCGGCCTTACCTGGAAGAGGTCAGCGAGCTCACCGGCGAGACGGCGACGCTGTCGCTGCCCGGCGAGCGTGACGTGCTGACCGTCGACTTCGCGGCCAGCGACACCTCCGTGCGCAGCGTGGCGTCGATCGGGCGCAACAGCGTGGCGCACGCGACCGCCGTCGGCAAGGTGTTCCTGGCGTGGGGAGGGCAGCTCCCGGAGGGCGACCTGACGGCCTACACCGAGCGAACGGTCACGGATCGGGCGGCGCTCACGGCGGAGATCGACCGGGTCAGGGAGCAGGGCTGGGCGGAGGCGATCCGGGAGCGCGAGCCGGAGCTCTCCGCGGTCGCTGTCCCCGTGTTGGACGCCGCCGCGAGCCTGGTCGCCATCCTCGGCGTGCAGGGCCCGGCGACCAGGTTCGCCGAGGGCCCGATGCCCGACGCGGTGGATCTGCTCCGCGAGCGCGCGGCCCTCATCGGCTCGGTCGTCTAACTGCGCGGACGGAGCTTCTCCGGGTCGTAGAACGGGAAACGCACGACCTGGGCAGGGATCCGTTTGCGATGACCGTCGAGCTTGCCGACCTCGACCTCGGTGCCGATCTCGGCGTGCTGCACGGCCATCCGGCACAGCGCGATGTTCTTGCGCAGGATCGGCGATCGGGTCGCGCTGGTGACCACCCCGACCTGGGACCGGCCCACGTGTACGCAGTCGCCGTGGGATGCGGGCTCGTTGCCCGCCAGCTCCAGCCCCACCAGCTTGCGCTGCGGGTGTGCCTTGCGGGACAGCAGGGCGTCCCGCCCGACGAAGTCGTCCTCCTTCGTCTTCAGCGGCACGGTGAACCCGATACCCGCTTCGTACGGGTCGGTCTGGTCGCAGAAGTCGTAGCCGGCGAAGACCAGCCCGGACTCGATCCGGAGCGTGTCCAGCGCGTCGAGGCCGAGCGGGAGCAGGCCGTGCGGCTTGCCCGCCTTCCACACCGCGTCCCACAGCGCCGGGCCGTCCTTCGGGTGCACCCACAGCTCGTAGCCGAGCTCGCCCGAGTAGCCGGTGCGCGAGATCACCAGCGGGATCCCGTTGTGGTCACCGATGCGGCCGACCGCGAACCGGAACCAGGTGATGTCGGCGAACGCGGGCTGGGTCGGCGGTGTCCAGATGAGCTCGCTCAGCAGCTCCCGGCTGGCGGGTCCCTGCACGGCGATGTTGTGCAACTGGTCGGTGGAGTCCTTCACCCACACCCGGTCCAGCCCGAGCCGCTCGGCCTGCTGCCGCAGCCAGATGCCGCAGTACTCGTCGCCGCCGACGAAGCGGAAGTTGGTGTCGCCGAGCCGGAAGATCGTGCAGTCGTCGATCATCCCGCCGGTCTCGTTGCACATCGCCGAGTAGACGACCTGACCGTGGGAGAGCTTGCGGATGTTGCGGGTAACGCACGCCTGCAACAGCGCTTCCGCGTCGGGCCCGAGCACCTCGAACTTGCGCAGGGGCGACAGGTCCATCACCGCGGCCCGCTCGCGGCAAGCCCAGTACTCCTCCTGGGGGCCGTGGCCGTCGTAGCTGGTGGGCAGCCAGTAGCCGCGATACTCGGTGAACTGCCGGGTCAGCTTCGACGTCCGGTCGTGAAACGCCGTCTCCTTGGTGAGCTTGGCTTCGGACTCCGGCGTGACTCGGCGGGAAATGGCCATGGAGAACTTCCGTTTCGCATCGTAGACACGGACGTGGATGTCGGTGGGAACCCAGGCGTTCGACGGGTCGATGTCGTCCGGGCAGGCCGACGAGGCGCAGACCAGGTCCGTCATCGCCCGCATCAGCACGTAGTCACCGGGCCGCGACCACGGCTCGTCGAACACCAGCAGGTTGGCGTCGTCGAACGCGGTGTTGTAGAACAGGTTCAGCGCGGGCCAGCCCTTCCTGGCGGCGACGCCGTAGCTGTCCAGTTGCGCGTTGAAGTTCTCGGTGCAGTTGATGTGGCCGGGATAGCCCATGTCCTCGTAGTACTTCGAGTTGCACGCGAGGCCGAAGGTGTCGTGCCTGCCGACCAGATCGCGCACCACCTCGACTAGCGGCTGCGCGTCCTGGTCGTAGAACTTCCCGAACAGGCCTGGCTGCGGGTAGGCCTGCCCCATGAAGTACCGCGTGGTCGTCGAGTCGAGACCGCGCTCCACGCCGTCGTCGAGGCGGCGCGAACCAAAGGCGAGGAAGTCCGAGCACTGCCTGCCTTCGACGTCGATGATCTGGATGTACTGGCCTTCTTTGACCTCATAACTTCGCGCGCTCGCGGCGTCGATGCGCATGTCGAGGATCGGCTCCGCGAGCGGCTCCGGCAGTCGCGGCTCGAACCTCGCGCGCGGCTGGGCCCGCCGGAGTTCGAGCAGCAGGTCCGACGGGGGGTTGGCCGCCTCCTCCTCGACGCTCATGCTGTGCGCGGGCGCTGCGACGAAGACGTGGGCGGGCGCCTGTGCGGTGAAGGTCTCGCGAGCGCCCGAGGGTGACCATTCGCCGAACAGCCGCGCCGCGTTGACGCGCTCTGGATCGACATCCTTGGCGGCGAGCAGGGCGAGTATCTCGCCGGTGCCGGTTGCTGTCAGCGAGCGAAGGGTGGTCGCGGGCGCGTCGGCGGTAATGCCGAGCACGTCGTCGCGGCTGCCCGTTTCGGCGATCACGGTCAGCTCCGCCGACTGCCTGCCGGCGCGGTCGATCACGGTCAGTTCGTCACCACCGTCGACGCGGAGGGCGGTGACCCCGCCTGGACGCACCCAATAGGTCTCGAGCCCGGGTTCTGGGGCGATAAGGCCGGGCAACAGCAGCCTCGGCGCGGCCGGACTCAGGGTCATCACTGGTTCCTTCCCATGACGAAGCCGGCGGTCCACAGGGGCACCGTGGACCGCCGGCGAGGACTCACAGTCGCTTGACGAACGTGCGGGCGTGATACAGGGCGAGCGCCGGTAAGCCGACGAACAGAATGACCGCCAGGATCAACCCGGCCTCACCCCATGCGAAGAACTCGATCATCGTGATGCCTCCAATAAGCCGGCCTGCGCCATGCGTTCCCGGCCGAAGTCGTTGAGCGCGAACTTGAACAGCAGCTTCGGCTGGCCGCCGGTCTTCTCCGGGTCGACATCGGTCTCGATCTCGTCGAGCAGCCCGCCGGAGAACAGGTCGGTGAGGGTGAGCCGCACCGTCCCGAACCAATAGTCACCGCCGAGGCCATACGCCCGCATGGCCTCGGCGGCGATGTCGTAGTCCCACATCTGTTCGTTCCTGGCGATGAGCTGCAGGATGTAGCCCTTGAGGTGCACGTCAGGCATGAGGGGCCTCCTTCACTGCGGTGCTGGCCGTGGCGTGCTTGGCCGGGACGGCACGGATGATCTCGAGGATGCCGCGCTTCTCGGTGAACAGGATGAAACTGCCGGCGACCGCGACCAGGGCGCCGATGACGAACTCCGTGCCCGGCCATTCGTGCGTGAACAGGAAGAGCCAGAGGAGCGCGAGCGGCCCGTAGAGGGCGGCGATGGCTTGCCCCCGGCCCACCCCGATCAGCGGGAACGACTTGTACCAGGACACGTAACAGAAGGCGAAGGTCAGGCCCATCAGGAGCAGCATCAGCCAGACCGCGGGGTTGGCCAGCGCCGTGCCCATCGCGGACCAGAACGCGTTGCCTGCCAAGATGATCGTGGCCGGTACGCCGACCACGACCCAGATGCCGACCTCGTAGGTGAACCGGATCGTGATGCCGACGTCCGGGTCGCTGACGTCGAGGGCGCGCCCGGCGATGGCGCCTTCGAGCCCCCAGCCGACGAAGGTGATCGCGCCCGCGAGGTACCCGATCCACCCGGCGGTACCGGTACCGGTCAGCTCGCCGATGAGACCGGGGGCGAAGATGATCACGCCGCCTGCCACGATGACGACGATGCCGACGGCGGCTCGCGGGGTGATGCGCTCGCTGTACCAGACGCGAGCCGCGATGGCGCCGATGATCGGGTACAGCAAAGCCGCTACTGCGGCGAACTGCGCGCCGACGTAGACGACCGCCACGTAGGTGCCGAAGATCGCCATCCCGCCGGCCAGCCCGGCGGGCAGGTACCACTTCGACACCGGACCGTGCCGGAGCGTGCGGACGTAGTCCCGGCTCTTGCCGAGCACGGCGACCCAGACGAACAGGGCCAGCAGCACCGCGATGGCATTGAGGAACGCGACCACCGCGGAGGCGAGCAACAGATCGCCGGTGGTTTCACCAAGGTCAACAAAGGGGGCTTCCGAATAAATGGCGTAGCCCGGCACGTACCAGGCTCCCCACAGTACGGCGCACCACAGCGCCCAGATGAATCCCCATCTGACCTGGCGATTGCGATAGTCGGCACGTAACTGTTGCGTTGGGGGAATATCCAGCATCTCCACTCCTCACGGCCGACTGCGCCCGCTAGTGAACCTCTGGTTGAGCCGTGTCCAGTGCGGTGTAGGTGGCCAAAGTTGGGTTTCTCGTGCTGAGAGTGTGAGCTAGATCATGCCGGGTCGGGGTACCTGCTGTAAACCCCTGTGAGGAAACATTGTTCGCTAGTAATAAACATCGAGCGAAGTGCTTGCCGCCGTGCCCCGTGCCCTGAAAGACGCTTTCAGGGGAGCCCAAGGTGGCCTTGGGCGCCATATAGGCGCCCAAGGCCACCTTGGGCTCCGCCTAGGACATCAGGAGAGCCCGACGATGTCGCCGTCGTCGTCGAGGTCGATGTGGAATGCTGCGGGGTTCTTGCCGAGTCCCGGCATCGTCCTCATGTCACCGCAGATCGGGTAGACGAATCCGGCGCCGACTGAGGCGCGGACCTCCCG
>WHSS01000045.1 GCA_009379975.1 Actinophytocola sp. | reverse complement strand
CACCGCGACAAAACCGAGGCCGGCTGGAGCATCCACCGCGAAGGACACACCATCATCTGGACCCACCCCGACGGCACCACCCAAATCAAACACCAACAACCCCTCGCACCACACGACAACGACCCACCCCCGTTCTGACTGAGGCCCTCAGCTGACACCCAGTTGACTTAACTTGCGCACTCTGCTCAACCCTCCTCGTTACATGCTTGGTTTGTGCAATTCGTAGGCCCATGGTGGCCATCACACTCAACTGGCTGGAGGTGTCCGGCGCGGCCGACGCGCTGGCCAGAGCCTTCGTCCGGCTGCTCGGGGGAGGGCGGGAACCCTGGGCGATGGCGGGAACGGGCGCGCTCGTGTCCATTCCGGTGTTCTGCGACTCCGGCTATGTGATCATGAACCCGCTGGCCAGGTCGATCGCGCGCCGCAAGCGCGCCGGGTACGTGACCCTGGCCCTCGCGCTCGGCTGCGGCATGACGCTGACCCACCACCTCGTTCCGCCGACGCCGGGGCCGCTGGCGGTTTCCGGCATCCTCGGCGCCGACCTGGGCGGGCTGATCCTCGCCGGCCTGGTCTTCGCCCTGGTTCTGGCACCCCTGATGGTCTTCTATGCCAAGTGGATCGGCCCGCGGCTGGAATCGGAGATCCTGCCGGAAGTCCGCGAGGAGGTCTATGGCACCACCGCGGCGCGAAGCACGGTCACCGCGCCGAGCTCCGGTTCCAGCTCCGGCGGCGACAGCGGGGCGACCGGGGCGGCTGCTCCGGAAGATCCTGATGAACCGGCGGAAGGTCAGCGCCGGATCTCGGCGGGCATCGGCGTTCTCCCGTTGCTGGTGCCGCTGCTGCTGATCGTCGTGAACACCGTCGCCACCGCGATCGACCGCAACGCCCAGGGCGTGCTCAGCGGCGACGAGTACGAGCCGTCGACCGTCGCGGCCGTGCTGGCGTTCATCGGCGACCCGGTGGTCGCGCTGCTGGTCGGCATCGTCCTTGCGGTCTACGTCCTGCTGCCCCGCTACACGACCAGGAGCCAGGTCGGTGGCTGGCTGTCACAGGCAGCGGGGTCGGCCGGGCTGATCATTCTCATCACCGGCGCCGGTGGCGCGTTCGGCCAGGTGCTGCGGGATTCGGGGGTGGGCGACGAGCTCGCGGAAACGATCGCGGCCTGGAGCCTGCCCGGTGTGCTGGTGCCGTTCCTGATCGCGACCCTTGTCCGGTTGGCGCAGGGTTCCGGCACGGTCGCCATGATCACCGCCGCGTCCGTGAGCGCTCCGCTGGTTAGAGTTCGGTTGTGACCGTTCCCCGTCAGAACACGACACAGCGGCGGACGATGCTGCTCGCCGCGGTCCGCAACGGCGACCATGGCATCCAGCAGTTGGCCGACCAGTTCGGGGTGTCGTCGTCGACGATCCGGCGTGACCTGACCGAACTGGCCCGCGAGGGGCACGTCGTCCGCACCTACGGCGGTGCGCTGGACACCGGACACGGCGTCGAGCGCACGCTGCGGGAGAAGGACGCCAGCTACGCCGACGAGAAGAACGCCGTGGCACGAGCGGCGGCCGACCTGGTGCAGGACGGCGAGGTGGTGTTGCTCGATGCGGGCACCACCACCGGCAGGCTGGCACGCCACCTCACCGACCGGTCCGGGTCACCAACGGGCTTTCGGTCCTGCTCGCCTTCGCCGAGAGCCCGGACGTCGAGGTCGTCGTGCTCGGCGGCAGGCTGCGGTACCCGAACGAGGCGATCCTCGGCGCGACGGTCGAACAGCAGTTGCGGCACATCACACCGGATCGGGTGTTCCTCGGCGCCGACGGCATAACGGCCGAACGCGGGCTCTGCTCGCCGACGCTGGAGCAGGCACAGCTCAAACACGCCATGCTCCACTCCGGACGGGCGTCCTACGTCCTGGTCGATCACTCCAAACTGGACCAGGTCCCGTTCTCGTATACGCCTGGTGGCTGCCGCCGCGATCTTGGCGACCGCCGCGTCGTTCCCCATAGCCGCTACCGCGCTTGCCCAGGATGACCTCAACTGCTCGGACTTTGCGACGCAGGAAGATGCCCAAGCCGAATACGAGCGCGATACCAGTGACCCGCACGGCCTCGACCGTGACAAGGACGGGGTCGCCTGCGAAGAGCTGCGTAGCGATGGCACCGGCGACGACGACAGTACCGACGCCGAGGGCACCGGCGACGGGAACATCGGCGGGGAGAACCAGGTGGGGGTGGTGCCCGAGGGTGCCGTCGACACTGGAGACGGTTCCGCCGCGAACAACAACGTGATCGGTTACCTGGCGGTAAGCGGGTTGGCGCTGCTCCTCGGAGGCTGCGCGGTCGATCCAGAGGTTGTGCGATCGGAGCCGACGGCGACAGGGGTCGTTGCCGAGTCGTCCAGCGTGGCCGCGCCGAGCTCCTCGAATGCGCCCTCGCCGCTGATGCCCGAGTCGGACCCGGTGCGCCTCCGAGTCCCTTCGATTGGAGTCGATACCAGCTTGATGGAGCTCGGACTTCAGCGGGACGGGACGATGGAGGTACCTCCGGACGGTGAGATCGCCGGTTGGTACACCAAAGCGCCCACCCCTGGAGAGCTCGGGCCGGCGGTGATCGCTGCGCACGTCGACTGGAAAGGCGATCCTGGGACGTTCTATGAGCTCGACGAGCTTGCGCCCGGCGATGGGGTGTCGGTGGAGCGACAGGACGGGACTACCGCGAAGTTCGTGGTCACCAAGGTCGAGCAGCATCCGAAGGATGCATTTCCCACCGATGCCGTCTACGGGGACATCGACCACGCTGGATTGCGGTTGATCACTTGCGGCGGAGATTTCGACGAGGAAGCACGCAGTTACCGGGACAACATCATTGCCTATGCTCGTCTTGCGGATCCACAATCTGGCTGATTGCTCGCTCCTGGTGGCGAGCCGAAGGACAGCGGAACCAGGGTGCCATGGGGCGCCAATACGGCACCCCATGGCACGTTCGGTCCACCGCTGCACGCCGGAAATTGGACGAACCGGACGGGTGGCGCTATACCCGGCGCGGCGGCCCTTAAGCCCTCGTAGGCTTGGTGCATGGCTGCCATCGGTCGCGCTGAGCATGTGGGGAGCTTGTTGCGGCCCGATTACCTGCTGGCCGCCAGGTCCGGCTACGTCACCGGAGAGCTGACGGCGGCCGAGTTCAAGGCGGTCGAGGACCGTGCGGTCCGTGAGGTGATCGCGCTGCAGCAAGACGCAGGCTGCCCCGTGGTGACCGACGGCGAGCTGCGCCGTGAGTCGTTTCAAAGCGAATTCACCGCAGCCGTCGACGGCGTGGCCGGCGCGGGCCTGGACGCGTGGCTATGGGGCGACTGGCATTCCGACATCGTGGGCGATGTGCATGTCGAACGTCCACGCGATCTTGCCGTCGTCGGGCCGCTGCGCAAGCGTCGCAACCTGGCGGCCGAGGAGTTCACGTTCTTGCGGTCGTGTCTCGGCCAGGGAAGTGCCGAGGGCAGCGGTCCTATCGCGAAGGTGACGTTGCCGAGCCCGAGTCTCTTCGCCAATCTCTGGTCACCGGAGCATGCCGCCGAACCGTACCTGAGCCTCGACGACTTCCTGGCCGACGTCGTAGGGGTTCTCTGCGACGAGGTGAGGGAGCTGACCAGGCTGGGGTGCCGCTATATCCAGCTTGACGCCCCGCATTACCCGCTGCTGGTCGATCCGGCGTGGCAGGAGTTCTACCAGCACCGCGGCTGGGACCTCGACCGGTGCTTGTCCTACGGTGTCGAACTCGACAACGCCGTAATCGACGCGGGCAGGCCCGCGACCTTCGGTTTCCATCTGTGTCGTGGCAACCAGCAAAGCCGCTGGCTGGTCTCCGGAGGCTACGACGCGATCGCCGGTGGAATCTTCGGGGCCATCGATGCCGACCGCCTGCTGCTGGAATACGACGACGAACGCTCCGGCGGCTTCGACCCGCTCCGGCTGGTACCCGACGACAAGACGGTCGTCCTGGGACTGGTGACGACCAAGCGGCCCGACCTGGAGACGATGGATGCGCTCCTCGCGCGGGTCCGAGACGCGAGCAACCTGATCGGCCGGGAACGCCTGGCCGTCGGCACACAATGCGGATTCGCGACCTCGCTACGCGGCAACGCGATCAGCATCGACGACGAGCGACGCAAGCTGGCGCTCGTCGTACATACGGCGGAGCTGGCTTTCGGAGAGGTCTGAGCCCACGGACGCGGTGACCGCGTTGTGGACGTGACCGGCGCGGCCCAGGGCATCGGCAGGGCAAC
Organism: Actinophytocola sp.; assembly: GCA_009379975.1. Lineage (GTDB taxonomy): Bacteria > Actinomycetota > Actinomycetes > Mycobacteriales > Pseudonocardiaceae > WHSS01. The sequence continues at coordinate 21,529 of WHSS01000045.1, read as the reverse complement.
TACTGAACGAAGGTCGGATCGTCACAGCCGGATGACGTCGCCTCGCGCGGCGCTCTGGCGTGCCGCGTCCAGCACCTGCAGCACCCGGACGGCGTCGTCCGGGTCGACCAGGGGAGGAGCGTCGTCACGCAGAGCTGCCACACAACCGCGATAGAAGGCCGGCCAGTCGCCGCGTTCGCTGGGCACGGCCTGTGACTGCGCGCCGCGCACCAGCCGCCCCCATCGAGGCGGGGCCTCGACACCCCAATCGGGGTCGTCGGGGCGAAGGCCGGAGCCCAGCGCCTCCTCCTGGCCGTCCAGGTGTTCGCACACGTAAGCGCCGCGGCTACCCAGGACCCGCAACCGGGGTCCGGGGGCGCCGACGAGAGCGCCTGCCGACAGATGCGAGTGCACGCCCGATGCATGGGTGAGCGCTACGAACACCTCGTCGTCGGCGGCGGTGCCGCGCCGGGCCTCTACCTCCGCGTAGACGCGATGCACCGGCCCCCACAACGAGATGGCCTGGTCGACGACGTGGCTGCCGAGGTCGAGCAGGATGCCGCCGCCGTCTTCCGGGGCCGCGGTCTCGCGCCACTTCTCTTCGGCGACATCCGGCCGCCAGCGCTCGAATCGGGACTCGTAGCGCAGCACCTCGCCGAGTTCGCCGGCGCTCACGAGGCGCTGCAGCGTCAGGTGCTCGGCGTCCCAACGGCGGTTCTGGTAGACGGTGAGAAACACGCCTCGCTGCCGTGCCGTGGCGACGACCTCGCGCCCTTGCGCGGCAGACAGCGCGAGCGGCTTGTCCACTACGGTCGCGACGTCTGACTCGACCAACCGGCAGGCCAACTCGGCGTGGTTGCGGCTCGGCGTGGTGACGACCGCGAGGTCGTAGCCACCCGCGAGAACGTCCGCCACATCGTCGAGGACGGCGACATCCGGCAGGTCCGCCGCGACGGCGGCGCGGCGCTGCGGGTTCGTCGTGACGACTGCGGCGAGGCGCAGCCCCGGCGTGGTGGTCAGCATCGGTGCGTGGAACTTCCTGCCGCCGACGCCGTACCCGAGCAAAGCGACCCGCAGCGGGTCCCGATGATCTGCCGTCGAATGACTCGGCGTCATGCCTCGCTCCGTCCTGGGAAACCCGGAAGTGGAAGTGGCATTCTCGCATTGAAACGACCGTGAGTTGATCACCGACCCTGCCGCTAGGCCCAAAATTTGCCCGTTATATCCAGACAATGTGGGCCTAACGGCAGGGAGGCTGATTGACTTGGGTGTCCCGGCGCTACTCGGGTGTGCCGTCTCGCCACACGCAGGGTGATGCGGAGATGAGGATGAGGCGGGTTTGGTCGACTGTCTTGAGCGTCATTCGGAAGCTGTCTGAGTTGTTCTCCACCCAGAGGAACTCGTTGTTGGCCTTGTCTTCGAGCACCCTGAAGTTGTTCTCCTTCAACCAGTCCCGCAATGTCCGGAAGTAGTTCCGGATCTTCTCGGGATCGATTCCGGTGACTTCGTAGTTGCGGCTGGCGTGCTGCTTGCCTTCGTCACCGGCGACGTCGTCGCAGGACTCTTCTTCGATGCGCAGTCGCTCCTTGAGCTGTGCGCCCGGCGGCAGCTGGGCGAGCGCCTGCTCGATGTAGGCCACTAGTTATTGACGGTTTTGGCAAGATTACCAAGCCATTTTGCGCACAGATCGATTATCCGTGGCCGCTCCGGAATGGCTCATTGAGGTTTGCGACGCGGGCGGCCGTCGCCCGGACATTCGGTCGAACCGGGCGTCGCGTGCAGGTGGATGGGCCCGGGTCGGGCAGACAGGGCGTCCGCCCCCACCGCGCCCCGGCGGCAGGCGATGATCTCGGCGACGATGGCCACGGCGATCTCCGCGGGCGTGTCGGCCGCGATGTCGAGGCCGGCCGGGCCCCGGATCGAGTCCGCGAGCTCCTCACTCACACCATTGGCGAGAAGCCAGCTGCGCCGACGTGCCTGCGTGCGGCGCGATCCCATCGCGCCGATGTACGGCATTCCCAACGTCAGTGCCCCGGCGAGGGCGGGGCCGTCAACCTTCTCGTCGTGGCTCAGCACGACGACCGACTCGGCTTCGGGCAACCGCGACGTCGTCTCATCATGGGTAGTGACGACCGCCGGGTCCCAGCCGAGGGTCACACTGATCGACTCCAGTGCCGCGGCCACGTCGCCGGAGCCAACGATGAGGATCTGATGTGGGCGCACAGCCGTCAGGGTAGTCGCCGGTCGGGACGGGTGACGATCGTTGGGGCCAACGGAAGCCGTGTTGATCAACCTCCCGAGGCTGGTGACGGCGAAATCTGCGTGAACGGGACAAACTGTCGTCACTCACCTCGGGAGGCTGATCAACTTCGCTATGAAGAATTCACCGCAGGCGCGAGCAGCCCGGTCAGGTCGGAGGCGACGTACGTCGGTCGCTCGTGGCCCGCGGCGAACGCGAGGTCCTGCAGGCTCGAGGCCCCGGACAGCACGAACAACGAGTCGAGTCGCGCCGCGTTGGCTCCGGCGATGTCGGTGTCCAGCCGGTCCCCGCACACCAAGGTCCGGGCGCGGCTGGTGCCGAGCCTGGTCCGGGCCAGCTCGAACAGCGCCGCACCCGGCTTGCCGGTCACGTGCGGAGTCCGCGTGGTCGTGGTCCGGACGGCGGCCACCAGCGCCCCGTTGCCGGGGGCCGGGCCGTGCGCGGTCGGGAGGAAGAGGTCGAGGTTGGTCGCCACCCAGGTAACGCCACGCTGGGCGAGGTAGCCGACCTCGGCGAGCTCCCGCCAGGTCACGTCCACGCCAAGGCCCTGGACCATCGCCTCGACCGGCGTGTCGGCCAACTCCGAGACGCGGACCGGGACCAGCCCCGCCTCGGCGAGCGCCTGCGCGACTCCCGGTCCGCCGACCGCCAGCACAGGGGCCCCGGGCTGAAGCCGCTGCGCGAGATAGGCAGCGGCCGACTGGGAGCTGGTCACCACCGACCAGCCGCTTCCATCGACGCCCAGCTCGCGCAGGTGCTCGGCGACCTCCTCCGGCGGGCGCGAGGCGTTGTTGGTCGCGAACACGAGCCCGACGCCTTCCGCCACGACCTCGTTGAGGGTGTCGACCGCACCGGGAACGGCCGCGGGGCCGCGGTAGACGACGCCGTCGAGGTCGCAGATCACCCCGTCGTAGTCGGCGACGAGGGAGCCGGTCGGGAGATCGGTGTGCAGGTCCTCGGAGGTCGCGCTCATGGTTCGTTCCTCGGTGGGGTCGGGGTCAACCGATGCTAGTGCGCGCCGCCGATCCCACGGCTCACCCGCGCGAATGACCTCGGGGGTGACTCGCGCGGCCGGGCGGCAACCCCACCCTTGGGGTCACCCCTCGGGTGGATGCCGCCTGACCTGGTCACTGGTGTGCTCAGGGCACACCGATGACGCCAGGGAGTGACATAGGGAGTGACATGTTGACGGAGCGCTCGACGCTGACGCAGTTCCTCATCGAGGAACGTCGGCGTCACCCGGGTTCGAGCGGCGAGCTCAACTCGCTGATCCTCGACGTCGCGCTGGCGTGCAAGGCGATCTCCCGGCGCATCGCGTCGGGAGCGCTCACCGGAGTGCTCGGCAAGGCCGGGGCGGTCAACGTCCAGGGGGAGCAGCAGCAGAAGCTCGACGTGGTGGCCAACGACATCTTCCTGCGGGCCACCGAGTGGGGTGGCGAGCTCGCCGGCATGGCCTCGGAAGAGCTGGACGAGCCGTACCCCATCCCCCCGCGGTACCCCCGGGGCAAGTACCTGCTCACCTTCGACCCGCTCGACGGGTCGTCCAACATCGACGTCAACGTGTCCGTGGGCAGCATCTTCTCGATCTTGCGCGCGCCAGTCCCGGGGGAGGCCGCCGAGACCGAGGACTTCTTGCAGCCCGGAACGGAGCAGGTCGCTGCCGGCTACGCGATCTATGGGCCGTCGACCGTACTGGTGCTCACCGTCGGGACCGGTGTCCATGCCTTCACCCTCGACCCGAACCTCGGTGAGTTCTTCCTGACCCGCCAGGACATCAAGGTCCCCGAGGCCACCGCGGAGTACGCCGTGAACACGTCCAACCGGCGCTTCTGGGAGCCGGCCATCAGGCGCTACATCGACGAGTGCCTGCAGGGCGTGTCCGGTCCCCGCGAGAAGGACTTCAACATGCGTTGGGTCGCATCGCTGGTCGCCGAGGCGCACCGGATTCTCACCCGCGGTGGCGTGTTCATGTACCCGTGGGACTCCAAGGACCCCGAGAAGGAAGGCAGGCTGCGGCTGCTGTACGAGGCGAACCCGATCGCGTTCGTGATCGAACAAGCGGGTGGCCTCGCCACGACCGGCCGGGAACGCGTCCTCGAGGTCAAACCGACCGGCCTCCACCAGCGCATCGGCTTCATCTTCGGCAGCCGCGAGGAGGTCGAGCGGATCGACCGCTTCCACGCCGAACAGACAGACGAGGACGACGCGGGGGATCAGAGCTATCCGTTGTACGGCCTTCGTGGCCTGTTCCGGACGATCACCTGAGGAGGAATCATGTCGGCAAACCACCCCATCGTCGCCATCACCGGATCGTCCGGTGCCGGCACCACCTCGGTGATGCGTACCTTCGAGCAGATCTTCCGACGGGAACACGTCAACGCGGCTCTCGTCGAGGGCGACAGCTTCCACAAGTACGACCGCATGGCCATGAAGGACGAGATGGCCAAGGCGTTCGCGGACGGCGACCACACCTTCAGCCACTTCGGTCCGGAGTCCAACCTCTTCGAGGAGCTGGAGGACCTGTTCCGGGTCTACGGCGAGACAGGCAGTGGGCGGGTGCGCAAGTACCTCCACAACGAAGAGGAGGCGGCGCCGTACGCTCAGGAGCCAGGGACTTTCACGCCATGGGAGGACATCCCGGACGGCTCGGACCTGCTCTTCTACGAGGGCCTGCACGGCGCCGTCGCGACCGAGAAGGCCGACGTCGCGCAGCACGCCGACCTGCTGATCGGCGTCGTGCCGGTGATCAACCTCGAGTGGATCCAGAAGCTGCAACGGGACAAGGCCAAGCGCGGCTACTCCACCGAGGCGGTGACGGAGACGATCCTGCGCCGCATGCACGACTACGTGAACTACATGTGCCCGCAGTTCTCACGGACCCACGTGAACTTCCAGCGGGTCCCCGTCGTCGACACGTCGAACCCGTTCATCGCCCGGACCATCCCGTCGTTGGACGAGTCCATGCTCGTCATCCGCTTCGCCGACCCGCACGGGATCGACTTTCCATACCTGCTGTCGATGCTGCGCGACTCATTCATGTCGCGCCCGAACACCATCGTCTGCCCGGGCGGAAAGATGGACCTGGCGATGCAGCTGATCTTCACCCCCATGTTGTGGCGGCTCATGGAGCGACGCAACAAGGCGCGCTGAGTCCCATCCAGCACCAACCCGACCCAGGAGGAACCCTGTGACCCTGATCCACGATCCACGCCTACACCGCCGACCAGAACCTCCAGGACCGTCCTGAGTCCAGGCGATCGGTTCAAGGTCTTCGGGCAGTGCGGTGACCGCCAGCGAGTGGTACCGGACGGCGGCGAACGGCGACGGCACACCTTCGAGGATGTCGATGCCGCTGTGCACGACTGCGGACTCCCTCCCATGGAACACCTCGGAGGCGGCGCCCACATGTCCACCGTGGACGGTGCAGATCCCTTGGTGGCCAAGGCACACGCCGAGCAACGGGATCCGTGCATCGCGAATCACCTCGGCGCAGATCCCAAAGTCCGGCACGCGTCGCGGATGCCCCGGACCCGGGGAGATAACGACATTGTGGAAGGCATCGAGATCGGCCGGAGTCCAGCCGGGCTCGTCGTTGCGCACCACCATGGGCGATACCCCGGTCACTTCGGCGAGGTAATGCGCCAGGTTGTGGGTGAAGGAGTCGTAGTTGTCGATAAGCAGGGTCTGCACCGGCCACCTCACGGGGACGAGGGTTCGGCGATGCCCTCGACGTGTCCGAGTCCGCTCACCGCCGATCAGCCTGTGTTGCGCATGCCTGCCGCCACGCCGTTGATCGTGAGAAGTAGCGCGCGGTGCAGATCGGGTGGGACGGTGCACCCGGCGCGAACCCTGGCGAGCAAGTCGACTTGCAGGTAGGAGATCGGGTCGAGGTAGGCGTTCCGGACGTCCAGCGTCCGCTTGAGCGCCGCGTTGTCCGCGAGCAGATCCGGTCGCCCGGTCACCCGCAGCACCTCAGCACGGGCGACCTCGTACTCGGCACGGATGACGTCGAACAGTCGGCGCAGCGGCGCGGGCACCAGGGTGCGGACGTAGTGCCCGGCGATCTCAAGGTCCGTCTTCGCCAGCATCATCTCCACATTGGACACGAACGTCCGGAAGAAGTGCCATTCGGCGTGCATCTCGGCGAGCACGTCGCCGAATCCGGCCTGCCGGGCGGCCCGCAGCCCGGCTCCGACGCCGAACCAGCCGGGCACGATCTGCCGGGACTGGGTCCAACCGAACACCCACGGGATCGCGCGCAACCCCTCGAGGCCGATCCCCGACGACGGCCGCCGGGACGGGCGGGAACCGATGTTCAGCGAGCCGAGCTGCTCGACCGGGGTGGAGGCCAGGAAGTACGCGGGCAGGTCGGGATCGTCGATCAGCTCCCGGTAGGCCCGATACGCCGCACCGCTGACGGAGTCCATGCACCCGTCCCAGCGCGCGAGGACATCGCTGGGCTGGCGCGAGGTCCGGTGCAGCGTCGACGCCTCCAGCACCGCGGCGAGAGTGAGTTCGAGGTTCTCCCGCGCCAGTCCGGTGAGGGCGTACTTGTCGCTGATAACCTCGCCCTGCTCGGTGAACTTGATCTCGCCGTCGAGCACGCCCCACGGCTGCGCGAGAATCGAGTCGTACGTCGGACCGCCACCACGGCCGACCGTCCCGCCGCGACCGTGGAACAGCCGCAGACGGACCCCGTGCCGCGCGGCGACGTCGCGCAGAGTGCGTTGCGCCTTATGGATTTCCCACTGCGAGGTGGTGATGCCGGCCTGCTTGTTGGAGTCCGAATATCCGAGCATGACCTCCTGGGTGTCGCCGCGCAGCCGGACGATCCCGCGGTACGCCGGGTCGGACAACAGCTCGTCGAGCACCTCACCCGCACGACGCAGCTCGTCGATCGTCTCCAGGAGCGGCACGAAATCGATCCCGGCGAACGGCGCCAGCTGCGATCGATCCCCCGCGTCGACGCCCCACGCGTTGACCAGCCCGGCCTCCCTGGCCAGCACGACCGCGGCCAGCACATCGTCCGCGCCCCGGGTCATCGACACGATGTAACTCTCGATCACCCCGGGCCCGTAGGTGCGCAGGGCCTCGCGGATCGCGATGAACACGTCGAAGGTTCGCCGGCCCTCTTCGTCCAGCCGTGGCGGTGCGACTGAGAGGGGGCGCCGGGAGCGCAGTTCCTGGCGCAGCAGACGATGCCGCTGTTGCCGGGACAGCTCAGCGTACCGCTGCGGATGGTCACCCAGCGCGTCGACGAGCTGGCCGACGGCGTAGTGATGCGCGTCCGCATGCTCGCGGATGTCCATCGTCGCCAGGTGCAGGCCGAACGCCGCTACGGTGCGCTCGACGCGGGCGAGCATCCCGTCGGCGATCAGGCTACCCGCGTTGGCGCGCAAGGATTCGCCGAGCAGCGCCAGTTCGGCGGTCAGTTCCGCGCTGCCGATGTAGTCGCGGCCCGGAACGTGCGGCGTGCCCTCCTCCACCCGTGCCCGGCTGTTGGCGATCTTTTGCGAGATACAGGACAACTTGAGCCGGTATGGCTCGTTCGCGTCCAGCGCCAGCAGCCGCGGATCCAACTCAGGCAGGTTGGCGATGTCGGCGTCGAGGGAGGCACGGAGCTCATCCGACACCCCGACCACCGACGTCGAGCAGGACAGTTCCGCGGCGAGCTCGTCGATCAATGCGGTGACGGCCCGGACCGCCGCATGATGGTGCAGGCGAAGGACCTCCCGCGTCACTTCGGCGGTAACGTTCGGGTTGCCGTCCCGGTCACCACCGATCCAGGTCCCGAAGGTCAGCGGCGCGGCATCGGCGGTCAGGGTTGTCCCATGCTGCTCCAGTTCGGTGGCGAGATCGGTGGCCAGGTCGGGCACGGTGTCGTCCATCAGCCCGCGCAGGTAGTACAGCGCGTTGCCGGCCTCGTCGACCGGGGTCGGCCGGTGTGCGCGCAACTCGTCGGTTTGCCACAGGAGGTCGATCAGCTCGGCCAGCACGCGGTCCTGCCGTGTTCTGGCGTGGCTCCCGGGCTCGGTCGGATCGGCGAGCACGTCGGCGATGTGCCGGAGTTTGGTCAGCATGGAGCGGCGGCTCGCGTCCGTCGGATGCGCGGTGAACACCGGCCGGACGGCGAGGGTGTCGATAGCGCGCTGCAGTGCCGTGGGCCCGAGTTCCTTGGCCACCGCGGCGATCGAGCGCGCCAGCCAGCCCTGATCGGTGGGGCGCTCGCGGGTACGGCGGACCCGATCGACCTGCTCGGCGACGTTGGCGAGCAGAAAGTACGCGGAGAACGCGCGCACCAGAGCGGAGGCGGTCGGCAGCGGTTGACCGGCGAGTAGGGCGTGTGCCTCGTCGCGGGCCGTGTCCCGCTCGGCCGCCGTGGCCGCGTCCTTGCCCGCCTTGGTCACCTTGCGCATCCGCTCGACGAGCACCAGCAGGTGGGCGCCGTGTTGCCGAACCAGGGACTCGCCGAGCAGTGCACCGATGCGCCGGACATCGCAGCGCAGGCGCTCCTCGTCCGAGCCGGCCGCGGCAGTCTCGACGCTGGCGCGGTCGCTCACGGTCCCTCCCGCAGCTCCGGGTAGAGCGGGTAGCGGCCGGCCAGGGTCTCGACACGGCCGGCGAGGCCCAGGCGGGTCGGCTCATCGAGCTCCGGACGCAGTGCCGCCGCGATGATGTCGGCGACCTCGGCGAACTCCGGGTCACCGAACCCGCGAGTGGCCAGGGCCGGTGTGCCGATCCGGAGGCCGGAGGTGACCATCGGCGGCCGTGGGTCGTTGGGGACGGCATTGCGGTTCACCGTGATACCGACGGAATGCAGCCGGTCCTCCGCCTGCCGGCCGTCGAGGTTCGACTCGACGAGATCGACCAGCACGAGGTGCACGTCGGTGCCGCCGGTGACCACGCGGATGCCCGCTGCCGCGCAGTCTTCGCGTGTCAACCGGTTCGCGAGGATCTGCGCCCCGGACAGCACGCGCTTCTGGCGTTCGGCGAACTCAGCGCTCGCGGCGATCTTCAGTGCGACGGCCTTCGCGGCGATGACGTGTTCGAGCGGACCGCCCTGCTGGCCGGGGAACACCGCGGAGTTGATGCGCTTGGCGAGTTCCTGGCGGCAGAGGATCAGTCCGCCGCGGGGGCCGCCGAGGGTCTTGTGCGTGGTCGTGGTGACGATGTCGGCGTAGGGCACCGGGTTGGGGTGCAGGCCCGCGGCCACCAGGCCGGCGAAATGCGCCATGTCCACCATCAGCCGCGCCCCGCAGCCGTCGGCGATCCGGCGGAATGCGGGGAAGTCGAGCTGCCGGGGGTACGCCGACCATCCGGCGAGGATCAGCTTGGGCTGGTGCTCGAGCGCCAGCCGCTCCACCTCGGCCATATCGACCAAGCCGGTCTCCGGATGCACGTGGTAGGGGACGACGTTGTACAGCTTGCCGGAGAAGTTCAGCCGCATGCCGTGGGTGAGATGCCCACCGTTGGCGAGGTCGAGCCCGAGAACGGTGTCGCCGGGATCGAGCACGGCGAACATCGCCGCGGCGTTCGCCTGCGCGCCGGAGTGCGGCTGGACGTTGACGTGCTCGGCACCGAACAGGTCCTTCGCGCGGTCGATCGCCAGCTGCTCGACGATGTCCACGTGCTCGCAACCGCCGTAGTACCTGCGTCCGGGATAGCCCTCCGCGTACTTGTTGGTGAGCACCGAGCCCTGCGCCGTCAGCACGGCCCGTGGTGCGAAGTTCTCAGAGGCGATCATCTCCAGCGTTGACCGCTGCCGGTCGAGCTCGGCAGAGATCGCCGCCGCCACTTCGGGGTCGACTGTGGACAGTTCACTCGTCATGGACTCGGTTTCCTTGTTCTCGTTCATGATCACACCACCTGGCACGGGGGTCGTCGGCCATCGAGGAAGGCGCTCAGGTTGTCCAGCACGAGCATCCCCATCGCGGTCCTGGTTTCCAGCGTCGCGCTGCCGAGGTGCGGCAGCAGCACGACGTTGTCGAGCTCCCGGAGGCCGACGGGAACAGTCGGCTCGTCCTCATACACGTCGAGTGCGGCCCCGGCGATGATGCCGTCGCGCAGGGCCTCTTCGAGCGCCCGCTGGTCGACGACGTCGCCGCGCGCGGTGTTCACCAGGAAGGCGGTCGGTTTCATCCTGGCGAGCTGCTTGGCGTTGATGAGGTGGCCGTTGGCCTGACCGCCCGGCATGTGCAGCGAGACGAAGTCGGCCGTCTCGAGCACGTCCTCGATGGTGTCCAGCTGCCGCGCGGCGGGCACCCCGTGGTGGCCCACCGGGCCGGCGGCGTCGTAGAAGACGACCGGCATCCCGAAGCCGAAGTGCGCCCGCCGGGCCACAGCGGAGCCGATCCGGCCCATGCCCAGGATGCCCAGGGTCTTGCCGGTGACGTCGGCGCCCATCATGTGCGTGGGACGCCATCCCGTCCACGCACCGGACCGCACCTCGCGCTCACCCTCACCGGCCCGCCGCGCGATCATCAGCAGCAGGGTCATCGCGGTGTCCGCGGTGGTGTCGGTCAGCACGCCGGGGGTGTTGGTGACCACGATGCCCGCGCGAGCACCGGCATCGACGTCGATGTGGTTGTGGCCGACGCCGAAGTTGCCCAGGAACCGGGTGCGCACGTCCGGGGTCAGCAACTCGGCCGTCAGGCGGTCGGTCACCGTGGGGAGCACGACGTCGGCGGAGTGCAGCGCGTCTCGCAGTCCTGCGCTGCCCAGCGGCATGTCGTCCGGGTTCAGTCGCACCGAAGGGAAACGGCGTCGCAGCTCGTCCTCGACGGCCGCGGGCCACTTGCGGGTCACGACAATGACCGGGTCTGTCATGGCTGTTCCTCCAGATCTGCTCGGTCGTCAGGCGACTGCGCCGGTCAGGCCGTGCGACGTCAACACCTGGGCGACCGTCGCGCCCATGACGGATGGGTTCTCGGCGACGGTGATCCCCGCCGCGGTCAGGATCTCCACCTTCTCCTGGGCGGACTCACCGGCGGCGGACACGATCGCGCCCGCGTGACCCATCTTCCGGCCCTTCGGTGCGGCGAGTCCGGCGATGTAGGCGACGACCGGTTTGCCCATGTGCTCGGCGACGAACCGCGCACCCTCGGCCTCCTGCGGTCCGCCGATCTCACCGATCATCACCACGACGTCGGTCGCACTGTCCTGTGCGAACAACTCGAGGATGTCCCGGAACGACGAGCCGTTGACCGGGTCGCCGCCGATCCCGACCGACGTCGACACGCCCAGCCCGAGGGCCTTCAGCTGCGCGGCTGCCTCGTAGCCGAGGGTGCCGCTGCGGCCGATGATGCCGATCCGCCCGGGCTGGTAGATGTGTCCGGGCATGATGCCCAGCATCGCCCGCCCCGGGCTGATCGTTCCGGCGCAGTTCGGGCCGGTCAGCCGCATCCGGTCCGCGGCGGGGTAGCGGAGCAGGTAGCGCTTGACGCGCATCATGTCCTGGGTCGGGATGCCGTCGGTGATGCACACGCAGTACCGGATTCCGGAGTCGGCCGCCTCCATGATCGCGTCCGCGGCGAACGGCGGCGGCACGAACACGATCGAGGCGTTCGCACCGGTCTGAGCCACGGCATCCTTGACGGTGTCGAACACCGGCACGCCGAGGACGGTCTCGCCGCCCTTACCCGGGGTGACCCCGCCGACGACCTGGGTGCCGTAGGCGAGCATCTCCTCGGTGTGGAACTGTCCGATGCGGCCGGTGATGCCCTGCACCAGCACCCGGGATTCTTCGGTCAGCAGAATGGCCATTTCGCACCTCTCGTTCGAAGTCAGCCGGTGGTGGTGCGGCGCGCAACGGCCGCGGACGCGACGGCCTGCTCCGCCGCCTCGGCGAGCGTGTCGGCGGTCACGATGGGCAGCCGGGAATCGCGGATGATCCGTTGCCCCTCGTCGACGTGCGTGCCGGCAAGCCGCACGACGACGGGCACGGCGACATCGAGTTGGTCGAAGGCGTCGACGATGCCTTGGGCGACCCAGTCACAGCGGTTGATACCGGCGAAGATGTTCACCAGCAGCACCTTCACCTTCTCGTCGCGCAGCACCGCGCGGAAGGCCTTCAGCACCCGCTCCGGCGACGCGCCGCCGCCGATGTCGAGGAAGTTGGCCGGCTCGCCACCCGAGATCTTGATCATATCGAGGGTGGCCATCGCCAGCCCCGCGCCGTTGATCATGCAGCCGATATCGCCGTCCAGGCCCACATAGGCCAGACCGCGGTCTGCGGCGTGGCTCTCCCGCGGATCCTCCTGGCTGCGGTCCCGCAACTCGGCGACGTCAGGTCGGCGGAACAACGCGTTGTCGTCGAAGGACATCTTCGCGTCCAGCGCCACGAGGTCGCCCTCCGCGGTGACCGCCAGCGGGTTGATCTCCAGCAGCGCCGCGTCGAGATCGCGGAATGCCCGGTAGGCGGCCCGGAACAGCTGACTGGACTTGGCGATCTGCGACGGTGCCAGACCGAGCGCGAACGCCAACTCCCGGGCCTGGAACTCCAGGAAGCCGACCGCCGGTTCGACCGTGACCCGGACCAGTGCGTCCGGATCGGACTCGGCGAGTTCCTCGATCTCCATGCCGCCCTGTGCCGAGCCGATCACCGAGATCGTCTCGGCGGCCCGATCCAGCACGATCGCGAAGTACAGTTCCTGCTTGATGTCAACGGTTTCCTCGACGAACACCCGGTACACGCATTTGCCCGCCGGCACCTGCCGGGTGACCAGCCGCTTGCCGAACAAACCGTTCGCCGCGTCCTCGACCTCGTGGTCGGAATGGCAGATCTTGACCCCGCCCGCCTCGCCGCGGCCGCCGCTGTGAATCTGCGCCTTCACCACCCACGCCGAGCCACCGATCGCGGTGCAGCGGTAGGCGGCCTGTTCCGGGCTGTAGGCCACCCCGCCCCTCGGCACCGGAATGCCATAGCCGGCAAGAAGTTCCTTCGCCTGATACTCATGAATGTCCACGCCGTCTCACACCCCCGTCGCCGCGCGGATGGCGTCGTCCATCGTGATCACGGTCCGCGCCATTCGCTCGGACGCGGCGTCGATCATCTTGCCGTCCAGCGCGGCCGCACCCCGGCCGTCCCGCTCCGCCTTCCGCAGTTCCTCGACAATGCGGCGGGCCCGCTCGACCTCGGCGGGCGGTGGGGTGAACACCTCGTTGACGAGTGCGACCTGGCTCGGGTGGATCGCCCACTTGCCCTCCGCCCCCAGCGCGGCGGCCCGGCGCGCACCGTCCAGGAAACCGTCCGGGTCGGAGAAGTCGCCGAACGGGCCGTCGATGGCACGCAACCCGTAGGCGCGGCAGGCGACGATCATCCGGGACAGTGCGAAATGCCACTGATCACCCGGATAGTGCGGGTTGAGCCCACCGATGCTCACCGTGCGCGCCCGGGTGCTCGCCGCGTAGTCCGCGACACCGAAGTGCAGTGCCTCCAACCGGCCCCCACTCGCCGCGATCGCCTCGACGTTCGCCATGCCCAGCGCCGTTTCGATCAGCGCCTCGGTGCCCACCTGCGACGAGAAGCCCTTCGCCTGCTCGATCTGACTGATCAATGCCTCGACACAGTAGAGATCGGCCGGAACACCGACCTTCGGCACCAAGATCGTGTGCACCCGGTCGCCGGCCTGCTCCATGACGTCCACGACGTCCCGGTACATGTACTGCGTGTCCAGGCCGTTGATGCGCACCGAGACGGTCTTGCCCTTGGCTGCCCAGTCGATGTCGTTGAGTGCCGCCACGACGTTCTTGCGGGCGGCCTCCTTGTCCGGCGGGGCGACCGCGTCTTCCAGGTCGAGAAAGACGAAGTCGGCCGCGGACTCCGCCGCCTTGTCGATGAAGCTGGGGTTGGAACCCGGAACGGCGAGCTCGCTGCGCTGCAACCGCGCCTGCCGAACGGGGTACAAGGTGTGGCTCATGGTGCTGCTCCTCACTTACTTTCGTCGGCACGTGGCAGTCGGGACCGGGACTCCCGTTCGGCCAGCGCCTCCCGGTAGTACGTCTGCGCGGCGGCGACCCCGGCGCCCAGCTCGACCTTCGCGCCCGCATCGGCCAGGGACAGCTCCGCGCTCGCCAATGCGGCCAGGCACGTCACCTCGTTGAGATCGCCGAGGTGGCCGATCCGGAAGACCTTGCCGGCCACTCGGGAAAGCCCGGCGCCGAAGGACGTGCGGTAGCGGTCGAAACCGATCCGGCAGACCTCCGCGCCGTCGACGTCCTCCGGCACCCACACGGCCGACACCGTGTCCGAATACCACTCCGGCCCCGCGGCACACAGCTCCAGCCCGAGCGCGGCGATCCCCCGCCGGACTCCCTCGGCCAGGCGGTGATGCCGCGCGAACACCTCCGGCAAGCCCTCGGCGAACAACAGATCCAGGGCGACCCGCAAGCCGTGCAGCAACGGAACCGGTGGCGTGTACGGGAAGTAGCCCGCGTCGTTCGTCTTGAGCATGTCCGCGAAGTCGAAGTAGCAGCGCTCCATCCCGGTGCGGGTCGAGGCTTCGAGCGCCTTCTCGCTCACCCCGAGGATCGACAACCCGGCCGGCAGCATGAGGCCCTTCTGCGAGCCGGTGACGGCGAGGTCGACGCCCCACCCCTCCTGCCGGAAGTCCACCGAGGCGATCGAGGACACGCCATCCACGAACAACAACGCATCCGAATCCTGGGCGTCCATGGCGCGCCGCACGGCCGCGATGTCCGACGCGACACCGGTCGCCGTCTCGTTGTGGGTGGCGAAAACCGCCTTGATCGAGGGGTCATCCGCAAGGTGCTGCTCGTACTGTGCGACCGGAACACCCTTGCCCCACTCGACATCCACGCAGACCACGTCGAGGCCCAGCCGCGTCGCCATGTCGACCCACAGGTCCGAGAACTGCCCGAAGCGGGACATCAACACCCGATCCCCGCGATCGAGGGTGTTGGTGATCGCCGCCTCCCACGCCCCCGTACCGGACGACGGATAGAGGAAGACCCGGCCGGTCTCGTTCGCGAGGATCTTCTTGAGGTCCTCGAACAGCGGCAGCGTCAGCTCCGGGAAATCTGGCGCCCGATGGTCCTGCATGGGCGTGTTCATCGCACGCCGGACCGCATCCGGGACATTGGTCGGTCCGGGAATGAACAGGTGTGACATTCCGTTGGGCACGTTTTTCCCTCTTCCTCCGGCTTTGGCGAATCCGGCGACGACGAGCGGAGAAATGGCCTCGCGTCTCGCGGGTAATTCGGTGCGCAACATGGCGCTTACCAAGGACGATAACGCATCAACCACAAGAATGGTTTGAGGCTTTCTGGGCGACCGTTGGGCTCTAGCTCAACACTTGATTGGTGAGCTGTCCCTTGGGAATACAGAGAAAATTATCGGTAGACGCATTCGCTCCCGCACGGGGAGAGTGGGACCAGGCGCCGCCAAGGATCGACCGGGAGGCCATGGTGACCTTCGACTCGCGCGACACCCAAGACATGTTCTGGACCCTGTCCATGCTGATGACCGACTTCAGCATCGAGGTCACGCCGCGCGAGGTCCGCCGGTTCGCCCCACTCATCTCGATCCTGCCGGCCGGGACGCGAGTCGGTCTGACCGCACGGCCCACATTTCCCACGGCACGCAGCCATGCCGCGGCCAGCGCGTTGGTCTGGTCGGGAATGCGGCCGGTGCTGCCGCTCCACCTGTCCCACGTCGCCGATCGCGGCCAGGTGGATCGGACGCTGGCGAGGTGGGAACACCTTGGCGTTGACGACATCGTCCTCGAGGTGGGCGTGGCGCACGACCTCGGCACCGTCCTCGACGACATCGTGGATCTGCTCAGCGGCCCGGACTTCCGTCGCCGCCGCTTTCGCAGCATCGGCGTCCGGCTCGACGGGTTTCGGAATTACGGCGCCGGGACGCCCGTTCCCGAGTCGGCGGATCTGCTGCGCGCCCTCGACGCCGCCCGCGGTTTCTCGCACGACCGCGGCATCGAGCTGTACCTGACGACGCCGTCGACAGCGAGGACGCACCCACTGGTGCGGTGGGAACGATCGTTGCGCGCGGCGGGAAACCGGCTGCCGATTCGAGTCGAGCTACCGGGTCCGTGGTGCACCGACCCGCTGCCCTGGTGGCGTCCCGTGAGTTCCCGGCAGGATCCGCACCGGCTCGTGCTTGACCTCGCGGCGGCCGTGGCGCAAGACCCGGACAGCAAGGCGCAGTCCGTGCAACTGTTTCCTGCCCGCAGCTTCGCGCGGACCGCTCGCTGGGCGCTCGACCTCGGCAACGGGAACTTCGTCATCGACCACGACCCGGACGGCGGCCACCGAGTCGCCATCCTGAGCTGATCAGGTACCTGTCCTCGTTGTAGGCGAGACCGGCGCGCTGATCACCCGGGTCCGCCGCTGACCGGTGATCGAACTCGCCGCTGTCAGCATGCGGCTCTGGACCGGGCGGCGGAACTCACCGGTGGTCAACAGATGCTTCACGAACGACGCGGCGGTCGCGTTCAGCCGACCGGGATTCGCCATGAGGTGCCAGTCTCTCGCCAGCGGCGTCCCGGGTGGCTGAACCTCCACGAGTCTGCCGTCGGCGAGTTCGCGCGTGACGGCGTCCCGGGAGAGCAGCGTGACGCCGAGCCCCGCGATCACCGATTCCCGGATCGCGGCGTTCGACCCCACGGTGAGAATTCTCGGCGGGTGATCCAGGTCGAGGTCGGCGAGGAGCGTCTCGGTGGCCTCCCGGGTGCCTGAGCCGGGTTCCCGAAGCAGCCAGGTCTGACGGGCGAGCCACGGGCGACAGTCCTGCTGCGCGGGCGGGCCGGCCTCGCCGGGCCGTGCGACGAGGATGAGCTCGTGTGGCCGGATCGCAAGGACGGTCAGGTCCCGGTCGGTTTCCGGGCGGCCACCGAACATGAGGTCCACCTCATGGCGGTCGAGTAGGCCGCGGACCCGGTCGCGGTTGCCAACCTCGAGCCGGACGCCGACGTGTGGGTGCAGTCGCCGGAAGCCGGCAAGCACGTGCGGCAGGATCTGTTCGCCGGCGGTGGTCAGCGCCCCGACGCGGAGTTCGCCGTGTGCCGGGTCCGCTTCGGCGGCCGCGGCGTTTCCCGCTTCGTCAAGCAGGCCGAGGATTCGGCGGGCGTAGTCGGCGTAGATCTCGCCGGCTTCGGTGAGCCGCAGCCCGCGACCGGCTCGGGCGACCAGCCGGACCTGGAGGGCGCGCTGGGTCACCGCCATGGACGCGGACACCGCGGAGGGGGTGACGACAAGCTGGGCCGCGGCGGCGTGCACCGATCCGGTGTCCGCGATGGCCAGGAAGGTGCGCAGCTGGGTCAGGGTCACGGCCATCGTGGACCTGCCTCGGGATAGTGGGCTCGATCTGCCTGCGAAACGCCCGGCGGGCGCGGCCGACGTGCTGCCCGCCAGCATCGCGCGACTCGCTCGGCGTCCACTGTGGACGGTACGTTATGGACACGGACGCAGAACGCCCCTGCGGCGGCGATCGCGGATACAGCCGCGGTGGCGGCGTCGCGCGCTGCGGGCGGTGGGGCGTCCCCGCACGCGGCGATGGCCTGCCCGAGAAAGGATTTGCGGGAGGCACCGATGAGGATCGGGCGGCCCAGGGCGTGCAGTGCGTCGAGTTCGGCGAGCAATGCCCAGTTGTGCTCGGCCGTCTTGGCGAACCCGAGGCCCGGATCGAGCACGACCCGGCTCGGGTCGATGCCCGCCTCGGCGAGAGCCGCGAGTCGGCCACGGAGTTCGGTGGCCACCTCCGTTGCCACGTTCTCGTACCGCGCATGGTCGCGCATGTGGCTGCTGTGGGCGCGCCAGTGCATGAGCACGTAGGGCACCTGGGCCTCGGCGACGATTCCGGCCATAGCGGGGCCGGCCAGCCCGCCGCTGACGTCGTTGACGATCGCCGCCCCGGCGTCCACCGCGGCGGCGGCGACGCGAACGCGCATGGTGTCGACGCTGACGGTCAGGCCGGTACGGGCCAGCGCGCGAACCACCGGGATCACGCGGTGCAGTTCTTCCTCGGCCGACACACGTCGCGCACCCGGCCGAGTCGACTCGCCGCCTACGTCGACGATATCGGCGCCCTCCGCGGCGAGCTGGATGCCTTTCGCAATGGCCCGGCCGTGGTCGATGCGGTGACCCGGGAAGAAGGCGCCACCGTCGGAGAAGGAATCCGGGGTGACGTTGAGGATGCCCATGACCTGGCACCGGTCCCGCTGCGGCAGCCCGCGAACGACGGGCCGATCGGCCGGCGCCGCGAGGGTGGCCTCGGCTCTCATGATGCGGCCCCGGATGCTTCCACTGCCCGCATCCGAAGACGGGCGGCGTGCACGGTGTTGCGCAACAACATCGCGATGGTCATCGGGCCGACGCCACCCGGCACCGGGGTGATCGCGCCGGCAACCCCCCGGACCTGCTCGTAGTCCACGTCGCCGCACAGCCCGTCGGCACCGCGATGGATGCCGACGTCGATCACCGTCGCGCCCGGCCAGACCGCCGCAGAGCCGATCAATCCCGGCACACCCGCCGCGGCGATGAGGATGTCGGCCTCCCGGCACACCGCGGGCAGGTCGCGGGTGCGGGAGTGACAGATCGTCACCGTGGCGTTGCGCTGCAACAACAACTGCGCCTGCGGCTTGCCCACCAGCGTGGACCGGCCCACGACCACGGCGTGCGAGCCCTCCAGCGGAACTCGGTACGCGTCGAGCAGTTCCATGACCCCGGCTGGGGTGCAGGGCCGCAGACCGGGGTGGCCCTGCGCGAGCCGGCCGGCGCTGATCGGGGTGAGCCCGTCGACGTCCTTGTCCGGGTCGATCCGCGCGATCAGGGCGGCGGAGTCCAGATGCGCGGGCAGCGGGAGCTGCAGCAGGATGCCCGTCACCGTGGGGTCGGCGTTCAACTCGTCGATCACGGTGGCGAGCGCGTGCTGGCCGATGTCCGCGGGCAGGTGCCGGTGCAGGTCCCGTATCCCGGCGGCGACACACTGCCGCCGTTTGTTGCGCACGTAGACCGAGGAGGCGGGATCGTCCCCGACCAGCACCGTCGCCAGTCCGGGCGCGACGGGCAGTTCCGCGACCTCTCGCGCGACGCTTTCGCGCACCGACGCGGCCACCGCCTTGCCATCGATCACGGTCGCAGTCATGACATCCTCCTGATCATCCTGGTTTCGCTCGCTCATCTCAGGACAGACCCACGATGGAGCCGTCCGGCTCGAGATCGATGCGGAACGCGGCCGGTGAGGTGCCGAGCCCGGGCATGGTGCGCATGTTGCCGCAGATCGGGTAGACGAAACCGGCGCCGACGGAGGCACGCACCTCGCGCACCGGCAGCGTCCAGCCGGTGGGTGCGCCTTTGAGCTTTGGGTCCGATGAGATCGACAGGTGTGTTTTGGCGATGCAGACCGGCAGGTTGCCGAACCCAGCCTTCTCGTAGGTGTCCAGCTGTTGGTTGGCGTGCAGCGAGTAGTGCACGTCGGCCGCGCCGTAGACCTTGGTGGCGACCGCATGGATCTTGTCCCGCAGGCTCGCCTCGTCGGGATAGAGCAGCTGGAAGTTCGTCGGCTCCTCGGCCGCTTCCGCAACGGCTTCGGCCAGTTCGGCGGCGCCCTTGCCGCCCTCGGCGAAGTTGGTGCACACCGCGGCCTTGGCGCCCATCTCCTCGGCGATCTGCCGGATGGCCTGATGCTCGCTGGGGTGGTCGTCGGGGAAGGCGTTGATGGCGACGACCGGCGAGACGCCGTGGATGCGGATGTTCTCGATCTGCTTGCGCAGGTTGGCCGCGCCGGCGTAGACGTCGTCGGGGTTCTCGGCCAGCAGCTCGGGCGGCAGCGGCCGGCCGGCGACGATCTTGTACTTGCCGGAGTGCGCCTTCAGAGCGCGCACGGTGGCCACCACGACCGCGGCGTCGGGAGCCAGCCCGGAGGTGCGGCATTTGATGTTGAAGAACCGTTCGGCGCCCATGTCGGCGCCGAACCCGGCCTCGGTGATCAGGTAGTCGCCCGTCCGGATGCCGATCCGGTCGGCGACCACCGACGAGTTGCCGGTGGCGATGTTGCCGAACGGGCCCGCGTGCACCAGCACGGGGGTGTTCTCCAGCGTTTGCAGCAGGTTCGGCTTGATCGCCTCGCGCAGCATCACCGTCATCGACCCAGCGGCCTCCAGCTGCTCGGCGGTGACCGGTTCGCCGTCCTCGTTGTAGCCGACCACGATGCGGCCCATCCGCTCGCGCAGGTCGTCCAGTGACGTGGTGAGGGCGAGCGCGGCCATCACCTCCGAGGCGGCGGTGATGTCGAACCCGGTCTCCCGGGGCACCCCGTCGCCACGGCCGCCGAGGCCGACGAGGATGTTGCGCAGGGCGCGGTCGTTGACGTCGAGCACCCGCCGCCAGGTGATGTTGTGCTGGTCCAGGTCCAGGTCGTTGCCCTGGTAGATGTGGTTGTCGATCACGGCGGCGAGCAGGTTGTGCGCCGCGGTGACGGCGTGCATGTCCCCGGTCAGGTGCAGGTTGAGCAGCTCCATCGGCACGACCTGGCTGTAGCCTCCGCCGGCGGCGCCGCCCTTGATGCCGAAGGTTGGCCCCATGGACGGCTGCCGGATGGCCACCGTGGCGTTCTTGCCGATGTGCTTGAAGCCCTGGCCGAGGCCGACGGTGGTGGTGGTCTTGCCCTCGCCGAGGGATGTCGGCGTGATCGCCGATACGACCACGTACTTCGCCTTTGGCCGATCGGCGAGTTCCTCGATCGCGTCCAGCTTGATCTTCATGACATCGCTGCCGTACGCCTCCAGCAGATGGGGCGGCAGCCCCATATCGGTCGCGATGCCGTCGATGGGTTTCAGGCTCGCGGCACGGGCGATGTCCAGGTCGCTCGGGAACGCCATGGTCGGTTTCTCCCTTGAGAGGATGGAATGGGGTGGCCGCCGGTCATCCGGCGTCGTTGAGCAGCGCGACGGCTACGGCCGCGCGCGGGGGATAGTGGCGGAACTACGCCGCGATGTGGTCGGCATGCTTCATCACCGGTGGCGTGCCCATCGCTACACCGTCCTCCGCGGGACGTCGCGGCATGGGCGCGTGGAGCGACGGGGTGTTCGCGATCCAGAGACGAAAGCGCAGCCACTGCGCACCTCCTTGTGTGCGGTGTCGACGTGAGTGCTTCACCTGGGCGGAATGTGCTGTGCGCCTCTTGAAGAACATCAGCGGAGGTCGCGAGGGGCGTCCCCCGGAGGGGTGGTGGGAGGGGTGGTTACGGGTGGATGTCAGAAACGTAAGCCGCAGCGTGACAAAGGTCAAAGCGATTCTTTTAATCTGCTCATAACT
>WHSS01000260.1 GCA_009379975.1 Actinophytocola sp. | reverse complement strand
CTAGGGCGGTGCTGAATGACCCCGCCGTCCTGGGGCGTGGCCGCCATACCTCGAACGGCGGGAATATGTCGACATATGCCCGGCGGCGGTGAGGCAGGCGGGGCAAGCTGCTAGGTTCGCGATGATCAGATGTGTCGGCTTCGGCGCCAATACCGGGTTTGGGGGCTGCTCGATGACGTATCCGGCGCAGGGGCCGCAAGGGCCACAACCGGCAGGGCATTACCCGCCGCCGGGGCCGTATGGCCCGCCGCCCGGTCACTATCCACCGCAGGGTCCCTACGGGCCACCTGGCGGTTATGGCCCACCCCCACCGCATAAGAGCAACACCGGCTTGATCGTCAGTATCGTCGTGGCCGTGGTGCTCGTACTCGGCACGCTGGGCATCACCGGCTTCGTCGCGCCGGGCTTCCTCCTCGCCGATGACGAATCGAGCGACGAGTCGGGCGGGACAGGCAGCGGGGACAACGGGCCCGCCGCGGCGGCGAACGCGATGATGTCGGTCCTGAACAACAACGACGTCGGCGCATTGCAAGCCGTGAAATGTAGCAACGCCGACCGCGATCTTGATCAACTCGCATCGGAGCTCTCGCAGATCACCGGCGCGAAGGTCGTCGAGCCGCCGCAGCCGCTCAACGACACCCAAGCCAGCGTGAAGTTCAGCTTCACCTACGGCGGCGGTCAGCAGCTGGAAGTGCTCGGCGCGCTGGCCCTCGAAGGCGACAAGTGGTGCTGGGAAGAGTTCGACCGCCCCGCAGGCAGGCAAGGCACCTAGTACTACCGCGCTAGCCACCCGGGTCGTGAGTGCTGATCAGGGTTAGAACACTGATAGCCACTCACGAACGTGAAAGCCCGCGCCTACCTGTCGCTGTAGTACTAGTCAGGCTTCGTAGAACAGCCGCTCGACGACGGCCCGCGCCCGGCGCGTGCTGCCGCGATACGCGTCCAGGAACTCGCCGGGGTCGTCGTCGGCCGAGTAGCCGGCGACGCGGGCCACCGCGACCAGTTCCTTACCCGCGGTCGGCACCTGATCCACCGGCTTGCCCCGCACCAGGGTCGCCGCGTTGCGCACCTTGGTGGCGAGCAGCCACGCCGCCGTCAGCGCTTCGACGTCGGCGTGATCGACGAGTTCGCTCGCGCCCAGCGCGATGAGCGCCCGCAGGGTTGACACCGTGCGCAGCTCGGCGACCTCGTGGCCGTTGATCAGCTGCAGCAGCTGCACCGTCCACTCGATGTCGGCGAGCCCACCGAGACCGAGCTTGGTGTGGGTCTGCGGATCCGCGCCCCTGGGCAGTCGTTCGGTGTCGACCCTGGCTTTGATCCGGCGAATCTCGCGCGCCTTGTCCTGAGCGAGGCCGCCTTCGGGGTAGCGCACCGGGTCAATCATCTCGACGAACCGCTTCCCGAGATCGGCGTCGCCGGCCACCGGGCGTGCCCGCAACAGCGCCTGCGCCTCCCACACCTCGCCCCAACGGGTGTAGTAGGCGCGATAAGACTCCAGCGTCCGCACCAGTGGCCCGCTGCGGCCTTCCGGGCGCAGATCGGCGTCCACCTTCAGCGCCGGGTCCTGACTGGGCGCGCCGAGCAGCCTGCTCGTCGCGCTGGCGACCTCGGTCGCGTAGCGCACCGCGTCGTCGTCAGAAACCCCTTCGTACGGCTCGCACACGAAGAGCACGTCGGCGTCGGAGCCATAACCGAGCTCGGCGCCGCCGAGCCTGCCCATGCCGATGACGGCGATCCGGGCGATGTCCTCACCGCGCCGATGCCGGGACACCTCCAGCGTCGCCTCCAGCACCGCGGACCACACGCTGGACAGCGCGGCGCAGATCGCGGGAACCTCCATCAGCCCCAGCACGTCGGCGCACGCCACCCGGAGCATCTCGTGCCGCCGCAACGACCGCGCTGTGGACACCGCGGTGTGCGGGAAGGTGTGCCGCGAGACCGCCTTCCGGAGCGAGATCGCGACCTCGTCGGGTTGCTTGCCGGTCAGCGCCGCGGGATCGCCGAGCAACTGCAGCACCTCGGGCGCGCGCATCAGCAGTTCCGGGATGAGCTTCGACGTGCCCAGCGCGGTGGCCAGGTTATCGGCGACCGCGCCCTCGTCACGCAGCACGCGCAGGTACCACGGCGTCTCGGCCAGCGCCTCGGAGACCTTCCGGTACGCCAGCAGGCCGCCGTCCGGGTCGGGGGTATCGGCGAACCGGTCGAGCAGCACCGGGAGCAGCGTCTGCTGGATCGCCGCGCGCCTGGTCATGCCGGTGGTGAGCGCCTTGATGTGGTTGAGGGCCCCTTCCGGCGCGGTGTAGCCGAGCGCGGCGAGCCTGCTCTTGGCCTGATCCGGCCGCAGCCGCAACTCCTCGGTCGGCACCCTGGAGACGGCATCGAGCAGCGGCCGGTAGAACAGCTTCTCGTGTAATCGGCGGACCGCCTTCGCCTGCCTGCGGAACTCGGCGAGCAGCACCTCGCCCGCGGCGCGGCCCTTACTGGGCCGGATACCGACCGCGCGGGCGAGCCAGCGGAGTTCGGCGATCTCGGTGTCGGCGGGGAACAAGTGGGTCCGGCGCAGCCGTCGCAGCTGGAGCCGGTGTTCGACGGTACGGAGGAACCGGTAGGCGGATTCGAGCTCGGCGACATCAGCGCGGCCGACGTAGCCGCCCCTGCCCAGCGCGGCGAGCGCCTCCATGGTCGACGGCGAGCGCAGTCCGGAGTCGGCCCTACCATGCACGAGCTGCAACAATTGCACCGCGAATTCGACGTCGCGCAGCCCGCCGCGGCCGAGCTTGAGCTCGCGCTCGGCGAGCTCGGCAGGCAGGTGCTTCTCGACCTTCCGGCGCATGCTCTGCACGTCGGCAACGAAGTTCTCCCGTTCGGCGGCCACCCACACCATCGGAGCCACCACGTCGACGTAGTCGGCACCGAGCGCCTCGTCCCCGGCGATCGGACGCGCCTTGAGCAACGCCTGAAACTCCCAGGTCCTCGCCCACTTCTTGTAATAGGCGGCATGACCGTCGATGCTGCGGACCAGTGCCCCGGCCTTGCCTTCCGGACGCAGCGCCGCGTCGACCTCGAAACACGCCGAGCCAACCAACTGCATCATCGTGCTGGCGACCCGGGTCGCCAGGGGGATGTCGCCCTCGCCAACGAAGATGACGTCCACGTCGCTGACGTAGTTCAACTCCCGGCCACCGGTCTTGCCCATCGCGATGACGGCCAGCCTCGTCGAGCCCTCTTCCTCGGAAGCGCCGCACTCGGCCCAGGCCAGCTCGAGCCCGACCCGCAGGGCAGCCTCCGCCAATGCGGTCAGCCGGGCGGTGATGTCGTCATAGGACGGCGCTTCGAGATCGGGCTCAACGAGATGCCCGAGGTCGGCGGCCGCCACTTCGAGCAGCAGTCCGCGATAGCCCGTGCGCAGGGCCCGCACGGCCTCCTTACCGGCCGGCAGTTCGCTGCTTGCCCGGACCGCGTCGCGCAGGCGCGCGGCGTAGTTTTCGGTGGTGGCATCCGCCGGCTCGGCGAGAGACCGCCACCGGCCGGGAATGCTCACCACGAAGTCCGCCAGTGCGGTCGAACCGCCGAGGGCCGCGAATAGCCGGCCGCGCAGACCAGGGCTGGCTCGTAACCCGGCGCTCAGCTCGTCCCAAGCCGGGTCGGACTCGCGTAGCCGTTCGATGCCCATGAGCGCGAAGTCGGGATCGGCCGCGCGCGACAACGCGTTCAGAATCGGCTCGGTGCCTGCGATCGGGCCGCCGTCGTCCCACCAGCCCGCCGCCTGCAATTGAGCTTCGGCTCGGTCGTCGGTCAGCCCGAACCGGCCCGGTTGCGGCGCTGCGCGGTCCCGCGATGTCACATGAGCCACAGTAGTACCGACGCCACCGGCGTAGGCGAAGACACCGTCACCAGTAGTTTGCCGGGCGTGTCAGGCGGCCTGCGCCAGGTGAAGTTCGGCCAACCCCTGAGCCGTCACGGTGACCTTGCGGTCGAACGGGCCCCGGCGGGTCTCGATCGCGATCAGGCCAAGGGTGCGGAGCCGGTCCAGCTGGACCTCCTCCCAGCCCGGTACCTGCCCTGCCTCTTCGCCGTCCGGTCCGCACCAGCGGTAGCCCGCGGGCCCGCCCCACCGGCCGGTGTGGAACAGCAGGTTGCCCGCGGCGACGTCTTGCAGTGGTATCAGGTCTCGGTCGGTCATCGCGCACCCCTTGGGTTTCGTACTACAAGAATGACTCCCGGCAGTACGGAAACTCATCGGTGTACCTACCTAAGTAGCTACGTATCTGTCAGGGGCCTAGGTGGCGCGATCATTAGGGGGATAGGGGATCATCGCAGGGTGAGCGGGGTCTCGGATTCGACGCGGGCCAGCTTCTCCGGGTTGCGGACGTAGTAGAGGCCGGTGATGCGGGCGTCCTCGACACGGATCGCTATGACGCCGTCGATCTCGCCGTCGAGGCGTACGACGAGTGCCGGGTTGCCGTTGACCACGGTGGGGTCACTGGTGACCGTGCCTTCGGTCTTGCCAGCGGCGCCGACGATGAAGCGGACCACCTTCTCGGCGCCGATGATCGGCCGCAGCGCAGCCTGCCTGACGCCGCCGCCGTCGCTTGCGGCCGCCGCTGAGCCGCACGGCATCGCGAGTGACAGCCTTCACGGTCGCGTCGGGGCCTTCGAGCACGGTCACACCGAGTTTGGCCATCCGTTTGGCAACCGAGCGTCGACCCCGAGGGTGCAGGTACGGGCCGAGCACGTCGCCGCAGACCAGGGTCACGGTGCGGCCCTCCTCCGCCAGCTCGGCGGCGGTCTCGATGCCGCTCGGACCGGCTCCCACAACCGTCACCGCGGCCGTTGCGGGGGCGGCGTCGATGACGGGCCGCAGCCGCTGCGCCTCCTCCAGGCTGGCAATCGGGTAGGCGAACTCCGCCGCTCCTGGCACGCGCGGGTCGGCGCTGCCACTGCCCACCGCGTAAACCAGGTAGTCGTAGCCGACCGTGCCCCCGGTCGCCAACGTCAGGCTGCGCTGGGCCGCGTCGATCCGTGTCACGGTGTCGACCACCAGCCGGATGCGCTCGCCCAGGACTTCTCGGTAGTCGACGACCGCGTCGTCGGACCCGCCCACCAGTTGGTGCAGGCGGATCCGCTCGACGAAGTTCGGGCGCGGGTTGATCAGGGTCACTGTCACGTCGTCGCGCCGGGTCAGGCGATTGGCCGCCTTGACACCGGCGTACCCGCCGCCGATCACGACCACATCAGTGTTCTCACTCATGGTGTCTCCGTCCTTTTCTAGGGGATCGGCCTCAAGACACCGCGTGATCGATCGTTGTGACAGCGCATGACGCAGATCACGCGACAGGCGTGCGCTCGGCACGCGGAGTCCTCCGCGCCGGCGCACGTGTGAGAAAGGCACCTAGAACGCAGCCGACCCCGGCACGCGGTGCGTGCCGGGGTCGGCTGTGAAGGGTGTTCGGCGGTGTCCTACTCTCCCACACCCCTTCGGGTGCAGTACCATCGGCGCTGGCAGGCTTAGCTTCCGGGTTCGGGATGGGTCCGGGCGTTTCCCTGCCGCTGTGGCCGCCGTAACTCTATGAAACTGTT
>WHSS01000142.1 GCA_009379975.1 Actinophytocola sp. | reverse complement strand
CGCTCACGCTCTTTCCCGGCGGGCTCGAAGATCTCGCGTGCTCGACGGCCGCCCTGTCGCGTTTCCGAGACCCGGCGTGGGACGCCTTCGCCACTCGGCCCGCTCGGGCGGCGCGACGCCCGTTCGTCTACGCCACCTTCGACATCGACGTCCTGTTCACCACCGGGCGCGACGTGGACGCCTGCGAATTCGGCACGCCGCCGCCGAACGTTCGCGTGGTGGACTGGATCGACCAGATCGGCGTGCTTGGCGAAGCCACGGCCGTCCTCTGTCACGGCGGTGGCGGCTCGACCCTTGGCGCGCTCGCGGCCGGGGTTCCGCTGGTGGTGGTCCCGCTGTTCGCCGGGGATCAGTTCATCAACGCGCAGCGGATCGCCGCGGTCGGTGCGGGTGTGCAAGCCGCGCCCGAAGCCCGCGCGATCCGCGCCGCGCTGCAAGCCGTGTTGGCAGGCGGCCAGTTTCGAGTCGCGGCCAAAGTACTGGCTGCTGAGCTCGCTGCCCAGCCGAGCACCGATGACGCCTTGGACGTACTCGCCTGACACGAGCGGCGTAACCGCGCCGCGCCCGAAGCGAAGGAGTCAGCATGACCATCACAGCACCGGTGACTACCACCGATCGCCGCAAGCTCGCCGTGATCCGCGCGGATCGCCTCTTCGACGGCACGGACGTGCTCGACGACCCGATGGTCGTCATCGATGGGAACACCATCGCGGCTGTCGACCGCGCCGGGCAGTTCAGCACCGCCGACCACGCGGAGGTCGTCGACCTGGCGGGCGCGACGTTGCTTCCCGGGCTGATCGACACACACGTCCATCTCTGCTTCGACGCGGGCATGGACGTCGTCGGCAGCCTCGCGGAGCAGGACGACGCCGCCGCACTGGCCGCGATGACCCGTGCGGCGCGAAACGCGGTCGCCGGTGGCGTCACCACCGTCCGCGACCTCGGTGATCGCGGTTACCTCTCGTTGCGGCTGCGGGACTCGGCAGAGCCGGGGCTGCCGACCATCCTGGCCGCCGGGCCGCCGATCACCAGCGTCGGCGGTCACTGCCACTTCCTCGGTGGCGAAGTTCGCGGCGTGGCAGGCATGCGCGCCGGTGTCCGCGAACACGCCGAGCGTGGCGTGGACGTCATCAAGATCATGGCGAGCGGCGGCCATCTGACGCCCGGTAGCCGGTCGGACCAGGCGCAGTTCACCGCCGAGGAACTGCGAACCGCGGTGACCGAAGCCCATGGCCTCGGCCTGCCGGTCACCGCACACGTCCACGGCATCCCGGCGACATTCGACGCCATCGCGGCCGGCGTCGATGGCATGGAACACGTGACATTCGAAACGGCCGACGGCATCATCGATGCGCCTGCCGACCTGGTCGGTGCCATCGTCGAGCGTGGTGTCGTGCTCGGCCTGACGTTGGGGATCGTTCCGGACCTTGACTTTCCGATGCCCGACTTCATCAGGGACAACTTCCCGAGAATGATGGCCAACGTCGGCGTGCTGGTCGCCTCCGGCGCCGCCATCGTGCTGGGCAGCGACGCGGGCATCGCGCCGGTCAAGCCGCACGACGTGCTGCGCCACTCCGTGCTGCACCTCGCGGAGTTCGGCCGCACTCCGGCGCAGGCGTTGCACACCGCCACGGTGGCCGCCGCCGACGCTCTTGGTCTCGGGCAGCGCAAGGGCAGGCTCGCGCCCGGGTTCGACGCGGACATCCTGGCGGTCGACGGCGATCCGACCGAGGATCTCTCGGCATTGCACCGCATTCGCGCCGTCTATCTGCGGGGTGGTGCGGTCACTCGCCCGCCGGCGGTTGAGCGAACGTGACGTTGAGGCAATAGGTTCGGCGGAACGTCACACTCGCTCAGAGTCACGCCGGCGGTTCGTAGGTGCGACGCACGCTCGTACCGTCGCTCAGGTCCGCGCCATACACGTGGAGCGTGATAGCGACGGAATCTCCGGTGTTCGCAACTCGATGGATGTCGTCGGGCGGCGCCACGCCGCTGACCGAGCCGGTCTCGCGCTGGAGTCGGCCGACCTCGGCCAGCCGGCCGCCCTCGAACTCGTAGAGCGTTTCGGACTCGGCGCCCTGCAGCACCATGAACGAACACCACGCGATGTGATCGTGGATCTCCGTCACCTGCCCTGGCCGCCAGACGACGGCAGCGATCGAGAATTCCGCCTCGGCGTGCAGGGTGTGCCGGGTGTAGTGATCGGCGCTACCGGCACGTTCCTGCTCGGTGAGCAGTGTGGTACTCGGCTCCGTGCTGGCGAGTGTGTCGGCCACCAGCTTCGCGATCGTGGGTGGGTCCGAGGCTTCCCGAGTGCGCAGGCGAACCTGCCGAACCAAGTCAGCGAGGCCTGGCCGGGGTGGCCCGACCACAGTTGGTGACTCCACGCCTGAGACTTGCGACATACGACTCCCCGCCTCTGCATCGTCGTTGTGGGTACGACTCAAGCGTGAGGCAGCGAACCGAAGACGTCTAACGCCAATAGTTGGCAGGTCATATTGATATCTTTGATGTGTGCTCAGCCTGGTGCATCTCAACGTGCTGGCCGCGGTAGCGCGAACCGGATCCGTCACCGAAGCGGCGAAGGAACTGCACTACTCGCAGTCGTCGGTGAGCCATCACCTGGCGCGTCTGGAAACGGAGACCGGCGCCAAACTGATTCAGCACGTCGGCCGTGGCATCCGCTTGACGCCCGAGGGACGGCTGCTGGCCAACCGGGCCGCCGAGATCGTCGGGCGGGTCGAGTCGGCGTCGAACGAGCTGGCAGCACAGATCGGGTTGCGGGCTGGGCGCGTGCGTCTGGCGGGGTTCCAGTCGGCGCTGAGCACGATCGTGCCGAAGGCGGCCGCGACGCTGGCCGAGAAGTACCCGGGAATCGAACTGAGCCTGGTCGATGTCGACCCGGTCGACGCGTTGCGGTTGCTGCGGCAGGGCGAGATCGATGTCGCGCTGATCTTTCGTTACGCCGACACACCGGTCGAAGAGGAGGGATTCCGGCTCGCCCACGTCGCCGACGATCCCATTCATCTGGTGAGTCAGCGGCCCCGAGACAGCATCACCAACTACCGCGAGTCCGCGTGGATCGGTGGTTGTGAACGCTGCCAGGCCGAGCTGATGTCGGTGTGTCAGCTGTCGGGCTTCACGCCGCGCATCCTCTACCTGAGCGACGACATGGTCGTCATGCAAGCCCTGGTCGCCGCCGGAATGGGCGTCACCATCCTGCCCGGCCTCGCCCTGCAAGCACATCGCTCATCGGCCGTCCACGCCACCGAACTCCCCGACTTTCCCCGGCAGATCTACGCCGTCACGTACGGCGACCCACCCGATCCGCCCGCCACCACCGCGCTCATTCAGGCGATCCGGGAATCCGTGTGACGGCTGAGCGTCACACTCGCTCAGGACCGGCGGATGGTCCAGTAGCCGCTGTAGCTGGTGAGGAACCCGGAGTCGCTCGGCGTGTACGCGCGGAAGTACCAGGTGCCGCGCGTGGTCGGGCCGGTGAACCGGAACCGGTAGGTCGAAGTGCTCGACGCGGTGATCGACTTGATCGTCGAGTACGAGCAACTGCCGCACTTCTTGCGCTGCAAGCGGACGGTCTTACCGGCCGACTTCGGTGCGATGGAGCCGGTCATCGTGAACGTGCCGTCGCTGTTGCGCGTGACGGTGCTGGTGATCTTGCGCTTGACGTTTACCGTGACGTACGCGCGTGATGCCGTGTAGGCCCACTCTGGGCCGTAGATGACCCGGTAGTCGGTCTTGCGCACGGGTTTGTGCATGTCGAAGCGGAAGATCCCGGTCGCGGAGCTGGTACGCCGGGTGGCGACGTAGCTCCATCCGCTCTGCCCGACCGGTCGCGCGTACAGCTTCACGGCCGCGTTCGGCACGGCACCGTCGACGGTCACCACCTGGCCCTCGAGCAGGGACCGGTAACCGTAGGTGAGCCAACTGGTGTGGCGGGTCCATGCCACCTCGGTCGGCACCACGCTGATCACCGGATCGCCGGTACCGACGACTGGCACCGGGCGGGTCATCTCCAGCACGGCTCCGGTCCGGGAGACGGATGCCCCAACGGATGTGTCGGCTTGTGCGACCGGACCGGCGAGCACGCCGATGGCGGCTACCGCGGTCAGTATCGCGGCGAGCCTTGTTCTACCCAGCACGAATCCCCCTGAATATCCCTCGAGTGCGACAGGTTCTCGATCGTCGCGTTCTTCGTGAACGAATTTTCAAACGATTCAACCGGGCAAAGGTTATTTACTGCGGCACAGGTCACAACCTCGGCGTCACGCCACCGGCGCCGGGCAGCCCAGCTCGGCGAGTTCCGCCCGGCCTTCGTCGGCGCGATCCTCGACCACCGCGCACTCGGCGGCGATGGCCCGGGCGTAGGCGTCGAACTTGCCGAGATACTCGGCGGGGAGTTGCTCCGCGATCGCGAGCGCGTCGTCGAGCCTGCCGTCGTGCAGGGCGACGCGGCATTCGACGAAATGCGCGAAGCCCTGCACCTTCGGGTCCTTGGTGAGCTCCAGCGCCCGCGCCGACCACATGCGCATATCGGTGTGGTCTCCGGTCAGCCCGCAGACCATCGCCGCCGCGTACTGGGCGGGCGCCATCCAGCCTGCGGTCGGCTTCCCGGCGCGCCGCCAGGCGCTCACCATCTCGCCGGCTTCGACGAGCGCTTCGGCGAAGCTGCCACGCAGCGCGTCGGTCAACGCCAGCCTGCTATGCGCCAGCATCGGCACGCCCTGGCCGATGCTGTCGGTGGCCGCGCGGGCGGCGGCGATCCGCGCGGCAGGCAGGTTCCCCGACGCGATCGCGGTCTCGGTGACCATGTGGAAGATGTCCCCGACCTCGCCGCCGATCGCCGGATCGTGCCGGGCGAACCGGTCAAGCAGCCGGAGCCGCCGGTCGGCCAGCATCGCGGCCTTCCGGAACCTGCCGTCGCCGAGCGCCGCGGTGGTGACGCCGTCCAGCGCGGCGCTGATCAGCGCATCGTCGCCGACCCGTTGGGCAGCGGCCGGCGCTTCCTCGCCTAGCGGCCCGTCGCACCTGGCGCGCACCGGGCACGCCGTCCACGCCTTCGCGGCCGCGATGTGGGCGAGGACCACCGGCGAATCGTCGGCGACGCGTTGTGCCCGCGCGAGCAGTTCGCCGAGCAGCTCTTCCGACGGCGCCTCCGGGAAGCTGCCGGGACAGCGGGCACCCAGCACGACCGCGGACGCGAGCGCGATGGCTTCCGCCGCCGGATCATTCGCCGCTGCCGCCCGATCGGCGGCGTCGCGCAGCAGTTCGAAGGCGGAATCGGAGCGCATCTGGGCGAACGCGACATGCGCGGCCGAGCGAAGCGCCGCCACCTTGGCGCGGCCCGACGTGTGGACCGCGGCCGTCTCGTAGTGGACCTGCGCTTCGGCGAGATAGCTGCGCGTGTAGGCGAGGTGGCCGAGCGCGCACGCCAGCTGATGGACCACGGCGTGCTCCGGCTCGGGCGTCAGCTGGTGCAGGGCGGCACGCAGGTCGTCGACGACGACATCGAACTCCTCGCGCCAGTCGCCGCCCGCGACCATCCGCTGCTCGATGCGTTGCGCGATACCGGCTGCCCACCGGAGGTGCCGGGCGCGGATCTCGGCCTCTTCACCGCTCGCGGCCAGCAGTTCCCCCGCGTAGACCCGGACGATCTCCAGCAGATGCCAGCGGCTGGTCGGACCACGCCGGTGCGCCAGCAGGTTCTTGTCGGCGAGCCTGCCCACGATGTCGGCGATGGCGGCCCGGCTCGCAGCGGCGTCGCCTGCGACCGCGGTGGCGGCGTCGAGATCGAAGCCGCCCCAGAAGAGGGCCACCCTGCGGAACACGGCGCGTTCTTCGTCGTCGAGGAGCTCATGACTCCAGTCGATCACCGCCCGCAGCGACCGGTGCCGCTCTGCCGAGCCGCGGGCGCCCTTGAGCAGCCGCATCCGGTCGTCGAGCGCGGTCAGCACCCCGTCGATGCCAAGCGAAGCGCACCGGGCCGCGGCCAGTTCGATGGCAAGCGGGACGCCGTCCAGCCGCGCACAGACCTCGCCGACCAGCGCGGGATCGGGGTCAAGGTGCGGTTCGATCGCCCTGGCGCGGTCGAGGAACAGGGTGACCGCCTCCGAGCCCTTCGCCTTGCCGGTCTCGGGGGAGATCAGCGCGAGCGGTGGTGCGGTGATGACGCGCTCCTCGCTGGAACCGAGCCGCTCCAGGCTGGTCGCCAGCACGACGAGGCCGGGACACGCGGCACACAGTTCGGTGACGAACTGCGATACGGCGTCCAGCACATGCTCACAGTTGTCGATGACCAGGAGCCACCTGCCCTCCGCGAGCCGTTCCCGCACCGCGTCGGCCAGCGGCTGCTGCGGCCGCGCCGTGATCCCGAGCGCGGCCGCCACGGCTTGGGGAACGAAGGCGGCGCTCACCGGGACCAGGTCGACGAACACCACGCCGTCGCGGAACTGCCGGGCGGCCGACTCCGCCGCCGCGATCGCGAGCCGGGCCTTTTTCCGGGTTCCGTGCCTTCCCTAGCCACGCGCGCTGAAAGACGCCTTCAGTCCACTGGGTGGAGTGAAAGGAGCTTTCAGTCCGTTGAGTGGACTGAGTGCGTCTTTCAGCGCGGGCGGCCGCGGCTGGGGCGCCCGGTCAGTAGTAGTACGGGTACGGCGACCAGTCGGGCTCGCGCTTGTTCAGGAACGAGTCACGCCCTTCGACCGCCTCGTCGGTCATGTACGCCAGCCGCGTCGTCTCCCCCGCGAAAACCTGCTGCCCAACGAGGCCGTCGTCGACCAGGTTGAACGCGTACTTGAGCATCCGCTGCGACGTCGGCGACTTGCCGTTGATCTCCCACGCCCACCGCAGCGCCTCGCGCTCGAGCTCCGCGTGCGGCACGACGGCGTTCACGGCGCCCATCGCGTGCATCTGCTCGGCGGTGTAGCTGCGGCCGAGGAAGAAGATCTCCCGCGCGAACTTCTGCCCGACCTGGCGTGCCAGATACGCCGAACCGAAGCCGCCGTCGAACGAGCCGACGTCGGAGTCGGTCTGCTTGAACCGGGCGTGCTCGTCCGAGGCGAGCGTGAGGTCGCACACCGCGTGCAGCGAATGCCCGCCACCGGCCGCCCACCCGGGAACGACGCAGATCACTACCTTCGGCATGAATCGGATCAGCCGCTGAACCTCGAGAATGTGCAGCCTGCCCGCCTTCGCCGGGTCAACCGTGTCCGAGGTCTCGCCGTCGGCGTACTGATATCCGGTCCGCCCCCGAATACGCTGGTCACCACCGGAGCAAAAAGCCCAGCCGCCGTCGGTCGGCGACGGGCCGTTGCCGGTGAGCAGAACGGCGCCGACGTCGGAGCACATCCTGGCGTGATCCAGCGCCCGGTACAGCTCGTCGACGGTGTGCGGGCGGAAGGCGTTGCGCACGGAAGGGCGGTTGAAGGCGACACGAAGCACTCGCTTGCCGGAGCGGCTCTCGGTCGAACGGTGGTAGGTGATGTCGGTGAAGTCGAACCCATCGACCGGTTCCCATGCGGAAGGGTCGAAGAGCTCGGAGACGGGGGAGGCTGACATGTTTGGGAGAATAGGGCTTGTGGGCATGACGAGTGACATGAGAGGGGCCGTTCGGTGAACCCGTCGACCGCTCAGGCCCGTGTCCTCGTCGACGAACTGATCCGCAATACCGTTACGCACGCCGTCCTCTGCCCCGGCTCGCGCAATGCGCCGCTGTCGATCGCGCTGTTCGGTGCCGCCGAAGCCGGCGGCGTCAGCCTGCACGTCCGTATCGACGAACGCTCGGCGGGGTTCCTGGCGCTCGGCATCGCGGCACGCACCGGCAGGCCCGTCGCCCTGGTGTGCACCTCGGGCACCGCCGCTGCCAACTTCCACCCCGCGGTCCTCGAGGCCGACCGCGCCGGGGTGCCGCTGATCGTGCTCACCGCCGACCGCCCGCCGGAGCTGCGCGCCGCGGGCGCGAACCAGGTCATCGACCAGGACCGGCTCTACGGCGACGCGGTGAGGTACTTCAACGAGCTGGCGGTCGCCGAGACCCACACCGGCCAGAACGCGTACTGGCGCAGCCAGATCTGCCGGGCGTGGAACGCCGCCTACGGCGAGTGGCGCTCGGGGCCGGTGCACCTCAACGTCCCGTTCCGCGAGCCGCTGGTGCCCGACGCAGACGACACCTGGCCCGAGTCGCTGACGGGCAGGCGCCACGGCCAGCGCTGGACGGAGCTGCCCGACTACGGCGCCGTGCCCGCGTTCGTGGTGCCCTCTGCTCGCTGTGGGCTGGTGATCGCCTGCGACTCGGGCGGCTCGGCCGCGGGCGAGTGGGCGGAGACCCACGGCTGGCCCATCATCTCCGAGACCGGCGGCGCGGGACTGTCCGGCGACTCCGCGATCACCAGCGGCGCGTGGCTGCTCGCGATCCCGGAGTTCGTGGCCGAGCACAAGCCGGAGCAGGTGCTGTGTATCGGCCGCCCGACGGTGTTCCGCCAGGTCCAGTCGTTGCTCGCGGACGTGGATGTCGAGGTGCTGCTGGTCCGCCCGGATACCGATTGGCCCGCGCCGTCGCACAACGTCCGCCAGGTCGGTCAATGGTTCGACGAGCCGACCAAGCCCGCCGACCCGGACTGGCTGCGGCGCTGGCAGGAGGCCGACGGCGCGGCTCGGACCGCGGTGGCGGAGGTACTGGCGGCCGAGCCGTGGCCGAACGGCCCGGGCGTCGCCGACGAACTGCTGGCCGCGCTGCCGCAGGATTCGCTCCTGGTGGTCGGCTCGTCGAACCCCAGTCGCGACATCGCGCTCGCCGCGGGAGCCGCCCGCCCCGGCGTCGTGGTGCACCGTAACCGTGGCGTGGCGGGCATCGACGGCACGGTTTCCACCGCGCTCGGTGCGGCCATGGTCCACCACGGGCCGTCGTTCGCGCTGCTCGGCGACCTGACGTTCCTGCACGACATCAACGGCCTGCTGATCGGCACCGGCGAGACCCGGCCCGACCTCACGATCGTCGTCCTCAACGACGACGGCGGAGGCATCTTTTCGCTGCTGGAGCAGGGCGGCCCGGAGCACGAACGCGGGTTCGAGCGCGTGTTCGGCACGCCGCACGGCTCCGACATCGGCGCGCTGTGCGCCGGTTACCGGGTGCCGCACACGCTGGCCACCACCCGCGAGGAGCTGCGCGAAGCCCTGCGCCAGCGCGGCGGGGTGCGGGTCGTCGAGGTCCGCGTCGAGCGTGAAACTCGTCGCGGATTGCACGGCCGCCTGCGCGATGCGGTGGCCCGCGCACTGCGCTAGCCAGCGGGGGAGCCGAAGGTGGCCTCGGGTGCCATATAGGCGCCCCATGGCACCTTGGTGCCGCGCGGAATGCTTGTCGATAGTCTCGCCGGGTGACGATGGTGGCTGAGCGGCAATCGAAGCGACGGCGGATCGCCTGGTGGGTGGTCTTCGGCGTGGCGAGCGTGATCACGCTGCTCGCGCTCACCCTGGTGCTCGCCGCGTACCGCAACGACAGCGCCATCGACGCGGCGCGCGGTTCGGCGAACGCGGAGGTGCTCTCGGTCAGCTGGGATCGGACCATCGTGCGATTCGAGACTCCCGACGGCGCCGAGCACATCTCCCAGGACGGCGTGCTGTATCCGGGCGGGCTGGAAGAAGGCCAAGTGGTGCCGGTCGACTACGCCGCCGAAAACCCGAACCTGGTGCGGGTGGCGGGTAGGTCGTTCACGCTCACCTTCCTCCCGGTCAGCACCACGGTGCTGTTCACCTGGCTGGTCGCCGGTCCCCTGCTGTACCTGCTCCGCGGGCGGCGACCCAGCGGAAACGGCAGACCGGCGGGCGCCACGCTCCGGTAGACGAAGTCTTCGCCCGGCGTTACCCGGCTGGTCACACTCGCGTTTGCGCGGTGGTCATGGCGGGATGTGACGCTCGGGCCGTGCGAGTCGCGATAGTCACCGAGTCCTTCCTTCCGCACGTCAACGGCGTCACCAACTCCGTGCTGCGGGTGATCGAGCACCTGCGCGCACAGCACCACGAGGTGCTGGTCGTCGCCCCCGGTCCCGGGCCGTCGTCCTACTGCGGCGCGCCGGTCGTCCGGATTCCCTCGCTCGACCTGCCGGTGGTGAACTCGCTGCCGGTGGGGGTCCCGACCAGGACCGTGCTCACCGCGATGCGCGCCTTCGCGCCCGATGTGGTGCACCTCGCGTCACCGTTCGTCGTCGGGGCGCGAGGGGTAGCGGCGGCCAAGCGACTGCGGATCCCGTCGGTCGCGGTGTATCAGACCGACGTCGCGGGCTTCGCCACGTCGTACGGCCTCGGCCTGGCGGCGCGGGCGGCGTGGCGCTGGGTGTCGCGGCTGCACCGGATGGCCGACCGCACGCTGGCGCCGTCGAGCGACGCTGTGCGGCAATTGCGCGCGAACGGTATTCCCCGAGTTCACCGATGGGGCAGAGGCGTCGACATCGCGCGGTTCTCGCCTGCCCACGCCGATCAGCGGCTGCGGGCCGCGCTGGCCCCCGGCGGTGAGCTGATCGTGGGATTCGTCGGCAGGCTGGCGCCGGAGAAGCAGGTCGAGCGGCTCGCCCCGCTCGACGGCATGCCGGGAGTGCGGCTCGTCGTGGTCGGTGACGGGCCGGACATGCCACGGCTGCGGGCCCGGATGCCGAGCGCGACCTTCCTCGGTGCCCGCTACGGCGACGAACTTTCGGCGGCGTTCGCCAGCATGGACGTATTCGTGCACACCGGCCCGCACGAGACGTTCTGCCAGGCGGTGCAGGAGGCGATGGCATCGGGTCTGCCGGTGCTCGCCCCCGACGCGGGCGGGCCTCGCGACCTCGTCGACCACGGGCGCACCGGTTACCTGCTGCCAGTTGACCGAGACCTCTTCGCCGGTGACCTGGTGGAACGGGTAGGGGCGCTGGCCGACGACAAGCTCCGCGGCTGGCTGGGCACCGCCGCCCGGACGAGGGTGCTGCGGCGGAGCTGGCCCGCGGTGTGCGGAGAGCTGGTTGACCACTACGAGGCGGTGATCGGTCGCGGCACCGACACGCTGGACCGGGCGGCGTGAAGCACATCGTGCAGCTGGCGAACTTCTACGGGCCGCGCTCGGGCGGTTTGCGCACCGCGCTGCACCACCTCGGTGCGGGCTATGTCGCGTCGGGGCATCGGGTGTCGCTGGTCGTCCCGGGCCCGCGACGGCAGGAGGAGGTGCTGCCCAACGGCACCCACCGATACACCGTGCCCGCACCGCGGATTCCCGGCACCGGTGGCTACCGCGCCGTCGCGCCGCATCGCGTGCGGGCGCTGCTCCGGCGGCTCCGGCCCGATGTGCTCGAGGTGTCGGATCGGCTGACGTTGCGCGGGATGGGCGCGTGGGCGGCCGAACACGGCGTGCCCAGCGTGGTCATCTCGCATGAACGGCTCGACCGGTTGCTGGCGCAGTTCCTGCTGCCCGCCGGGCTCGCGCGCCGGGCGGCGGACGCCGCGAACCGGCGGATGGCGGGCAGCTACGACACCGTCGTGTGCACGACCGGGTTCGCGCGGGCGGAGTTCGACCGCATCGGGGCGAGCAACGTGCGCCAGGTGCCGCTCGGGGTCGACCTGGCGATGTTCGACCCTGTCCGGCGTGACGACGGCTGGCGGCAGACGCTGGCCGTCGGCGCTGACGCGTTGCTTGTCCACTGCGGCCGCCTATCGCCGGAGAAGCACGTGGAGCGCAGCGTCGACACCGTCGCCGAGCTGACCGAGTCCGGCCATCGCGTACGGCTGGTCATCGCGGGCGACGGGCCACGACGGCGTGCTCTGGAACGAAGGGCGCGCGGGCTGCCGGTCACCTTCCTCGGGTTCGTCGGTGAGCGCGGTGATGTGGCGAAGCTCCTTGCCAGTGCGGACGTTTCGCTCGCGCCGGGGCCACATGAGACGTTCGGGCTCGCCGCTCTCGAAGCACTCGCGTCGGGAACGCCGGTCGTCGTGTCCGCGTCGTCGGCGCTGCGCGAGATCGTGCGACCCTCGTGCGGGGCAGCCGTCGACGACCACGCCCCCGCGTTCGCCGGAGCCGTCACGACACTGTTGGACCGCCCGGCGGATCTCCGCCGGGCGGCCGCTCGCTCCCGGGCCGAAGACTTCGCGTGGCGCGACTCGGTGCTCGGCATGCTCGCCGCTCTGGCCTAAGAGCCACCGACCTGCGAGCTACGCGCGCACGCG
>WHSS01000121.1 GCA_009379975.1 Actinophytocola sp. | reverse complement strand
ATCTGATCGCGGGCTGTCCCGCGTTCTTCACGGGAGGCATCGGCGTGCAGGTGCAGCACTCGAATCAAACCGATGGGACCGGTGAACGACAATGCCAGGTCCTCTGATGAGCCGAGGTTCTCCGGTATCAGACCGGCCTTGTAGAACAGGTCGTAGTCCTTGATGCCGTGAGAGGTGCCCGGCCGGTCACCACGTTCCACGCAGTCGGGAACGGGCAGCCCGCCGTCAGATCGGCGTAACGGCAGTGGCCAGGATGCTGGTATCGCCGACCCAGCGGTCACCTCGGCATTCAAGCGTTAGTCAAGGTTCGGTCAAGGTCGATCACGCTGGCCGAAAATGACCCCAGCCGCGGCGGCGTGCCCGCAGCGAAACTCAGACGTGTTGAGCGCGCCGAGAGCCGCATCGCTGATCCGCTGGACTTGATCGTCTTGTGCGTGAGGCTTACGGCCGCTCGGTCGCGCTGGTGCTCCCCACATACGTGTCGATACCGTCCGCCACGAAGCCGGCGACACCGGGCAACAGCAAGACACCCAGTACCGCGAACGCCGGGAAGATCAGTATGTTCTCGGCGGTTTTGCCGGTGCGAAACCGTAGCCATGCCGGCCGGAGTTCGTACCACGTCTCCCCCGCGATCGGCAGCGGAAACAGGAACGGACACCCGGACTCGGTCAACGCGTCACCGAGGCAATGCACCAGGCAGCCCACGGCCACCGCGATGCCGAGCCACCCCGCGAGCTGGTTGAGCTCACCCAGCCCGTCCGGGCTGGACGCCGCCCACCACACCACCGCGCCACCCGAGACCGGCAGCAGCCAGTCCCCCAGCGCGTTCTCGGCCAGCAACAGCGCGAACACCACCACGCCCGCGACCGCGTATGGGCCGCCCGCCTCGGTGCCTACCGCGGTCAGCGCACCCAGCGCCAGCGCGAACAGCAGCGTATGCGTCATGTGCCGATGGGTACCTTTGCCGTCCTCGTCGCGCGGACCTTTGGTCAGCGCATACAGCCTGGCGGAGGCCCGACGGAGCAGCCAGGACAGTGCGCCGGTGATGGGACCGAGCAATCGCGACGCCCGAGCGCCAGGGTGATCCAGGTCGGGCAACAGCGCGAACCCGGCCGTCACCGCGCCCAACGCCACCGCCTGGTGCACCGTGCCCGCACCAACCACCGGCGCTACAGCCAGCCCGGCACACCAACCCGTCAACGCATGCGTTCGCCCCATCACCGGCAGAACTTTGCCAGGTCGAGCGCGGTTCAAGCCGTCGGCGCGCCGTGATCAACAACCGTGGTTTCGGTCACGCCCCGGCGAGCCGAAGGGCTCCTCCGGCGCATATGTGACACCGGAGGAGCCCGTCGGCTCGCGCCCGCAACCGCGAAACCGTCAAGCGCTCCCCACGACGCTCGCCTCGCTCCGGTTCAACGAGCGGAACCGTTGCAGTCGCAGGCTGTTGACGACGACGAAGGCGCTGGAGAGCGCCATCGCTGCACCGGCGAGCATGGGGTTGAGCAGCCCGGCCGCGGCGATCGGGATCGCCGAGGTGTTGTAGGCGAAGGCCCAGAACAAGTTCGACTTGATCGTGCCGAGCGTCCTGCGGGAGAGCCGGAGCGCGTCCGCCGCCGCCCGCAGGTCGCCGCGGACCAACGTGATGTCACTGGCCTCGATCGCGACGTCGGTGCCGGTGCCCATCGCCAGACCGAGGTCCGCCTGTGCCAGCGCCGCGGCGTCGTTGACACCGTCGCCGACCATCGCCACGACCTTGCCCTCGCCCTGCAGCCGGGTGACCACATCGACCTTGTCCTTCGGCAGCACCTCCGCTATGACAGCGCTGTCCACGTCAATGCCGACCTCGGCCGCGACCGAGCGCGCCACGGTCTCGTTGTCACCGGTGAGCAGGATCGGCGTCAGCCCCAGGTCTTTGAACTGCTGGATGGCTTCCGCGCTGGTGGGCTTGATGGCGTCGGCGACCACGAGCACGGCCCGCGCCGCACCGTCCCAACCGACCGCGATCGCCGTCTTGCCCTCGCCCTCCGCGGCGGCCTTCCCAGCGGCCAGCGACTCACTCAGCGGCTGTGACCAGTCGGCGAGCAAGCTTTCCCGGCCGACGAGCACCGCGTGGCCGTCCACCACGCCCTGCACGCCCTTGCCTTCGATGTTCTCGAAGTCCTCCACCGCGGGCAGATCGCCGATCTCCTGGGTGGCGCCCTTCGCGACAGCTTGCGCGATGGGGTGCTCGGAGGCGTTCTCCAGCGCACCCGCCAGCCGCAGCACCTCATCCCGCGTCGTGCCGGATTCGGTGATGACGTCGAGCAGGGTCATCTGGCCGCTGGTCACGGTGCCCGTCTTGTCCAGCACGATGGTGTCGACCTTGCGGGCGGACTCCAGCACCTCGGGTCCCTTGATCAGCACACCCATCTGGGCGCCGCGGCCGGTACCCGCCATCAGAGCAAGCGGGGTCGCCAACCCGAGAGCGCACGGGCACGCGATGATCAGCACGGCGACTGCGGCGGTGAACGCGGCAGCGGCCGGATTCCCGGTGCCGAGCCAGTAGCCGAGCGTGGCGAAGGCGATCGCGATGGCGATGGGCACGAACACCCCGGCGATCCGATCCGCCAGGCGCTGCACCGCGGCCTTACCGGTCTGGGCATCCTCGACGAGCTTCGCCATCTGGGCGAGCTGAGTGTCCGCACCGACCCTGGTGGCCCGAACCACGAGGCGGCCACCGGCGTTGACCGTCGCGCCGACGACGCGGTCATCCGGACCGACCTCCACCGGCACCGACTCGCCGGTCAGCATGCTCTCGTCGATCGCGGACGATCCCTCGACAATGACGCCGTCGGTGGCGATCTTCTCGCCGGGACGGACCACGAACGCATCGTCCACGGCCAGCTCACCGGCAGGCACCCGTACCTCGCGCCCGTCTCGCAGGATCGAGACCTCCTTCGCGCCAAGCTCCAGCAGCGCCCGCAGGGCAGCACCTGCCCTGCGCTTGGACCGCATTTCGAAGAACCGGCCCAGCAGGATGAAGGTGACCACACCCGCGCCGACCTCGAGGTAGATGTTGCCCGCACCGTCACCGCGAGAGATGGTCAGCTCGAACGGGTGGACCATGCCAGGCTCACCCGCGGTGCCGAAGAACAGCTCGTACAGCGACCCCAGCAGCGCGACACTGGTGCCCATGGAGATGAGCGTGTCCATCGTGGCGGCACCGTGCTTGAGGTTCGCCCACGCGGCCCGGTGGAACGGCAGTCCAGCCCAGACGATGACCGGTGCTGCCAACGTCAGCGACAGCCACTGCCAGTACTCGATCTGCAGTGCCGGGATCATGGCCATGGCCACCACCGGCACCGACAGGACCGCGCTGACGATCACCCGGGTCTTGAGTGAGCGCAGTTCACGGTCGTGCTGATCCTCGCCGTCGCCGCTCGCGTCCTCAGCGGTCCCCGCGGTACTCGCCGGCTGCGGCACGGTGGCGGTGTAGCCCGCCTTCTCGACCGCGGCGACCAGGTCGTCCTCGGTCACCGCGCCGGAGTAGGTGACCTTCGCCTTCTCGGTTGCGAAGTTGACCGACGCGCTGACCCCGTCGACCTTGTTGAGGTTCTTCTCGATCCGGGCGGCGCACGACGCGCAGGTCATGCCGCCGATCGTGATCTCGAGCTCCGCGCTCTGCCCGGCATCGGCGCTGGTCGGCGCACCTGCGCCGCCTGTCGCCTGTGAGGTAGTCATGGTGAAACTCCTTCGATGTCGTACGCCTGATCGGCGCGGTGTGGTCAGTGGCCGTGCCCGTCGCCGCCGTGCCCGTCGTCGTCATCGCCCTGCTCGTCGTCTGGCTCATCCGCAGGGGAATCACCGGCTTCGTCGGTGCTGACGGTGAACTCGGCGGTGCGGACCCGGTCGTTGATCTGGAAATCGAAGAACAACCGGTAGCTGCCCGCGGTCGGGGTCTCGACGTGGAAGGACACCTCGGGGCCGCCTTCGCCGCTCTCGTCGCCTGCCTCGCCGTCCGGGTGCACATGCAGGTAACCGAGATCGCCATCGCGCAGGCTCACGAGGTGCCCATATGCGCCAAGGTAGGGCTGCAGGGCGGTGACCGGCTTGCCGTCCCGCTCGACCCGCACCGTCACCGGGGCACCCTTGCCCGCGACCAGCGACCCGTCGAGGGTGAGCGTGTAGTCGTCGACCTTGGCGACCGTCGAAGACTTCGGGAACGGCTTCGGCCGATACTCGCCTCCGACCTCGACGATGCGAGTCAGGGTGAGCCCATCACCGAGCGCGGTGGGCACGAAGTCCGCGAACACCCTGTAGGTGCCTGCCTCCTGCCACTGCCAGTCGATCGACCAGGTGCCGTCCGAGCCTAGCGTGGGGTGCACGTGACGGAACTCGGTGGTGTCGGTGCGCACGACGATCAGGTGCAGCTTCTTCTCGTGGGATTCGGTGAACTCGGTGACCGGCGTGCCATCCGGCCCCAGCACCCGCAATCGCAACTTCCCCGACTTGCCGGTCGTGCCCGGCGCGTTGATCGGCGCCAAGGTGTAGCCGGACTCCGACACCCTTAGTCCCGCCGGGCCGGCGGGGGTCGCCGAATGCGTGCCACCGGAGGAGTCGTCCCGGCCATGGGTGTTGTGCTCTTCGTTCATTTCGATCGGGCTCCCTGTGACAGTGCCGACGCCGAACGCGCCGGCCGATACCAGCACCATCGCGGTCGCGTAGGCGCCTAGTTTCCATGGGGTTTTCATCGTTGTTCTTCTCCTCGAGCAAGCGTTGGCGGCCAGGAAGTCCTATACCCAGTGGGGGTATTAGTGTACGATGCGGCAAACAATACCCCCCATGGGTATATAAGGCAAGCGGGGGTCCGAAAAATGAACCAGGTCACAGACGCCCTGATCATCGGCGCAGGTCCGGCGGGGGCCACCGCCGCCGCGACGCTGCGCAAAGCCGGCTACCCCGGCACGATCACGGTGGTGCGCGGTGAGGACGGCCCGCCCTATAACCGCACCACCGTCAACAAGTCCCTGCTGCAGGGTCAGCTCACCGTTGAGGCGGTCACGCTGCCGGAGGCAGATACCCCCGATGTCGACTGGACCACGCCCGATCGGGCAATCGCGTTGGACACCGAGCAGCGCGTCGTCACGCTCACCAGCGGACGATCTCTTCACTACCGGCACCTGATCATCACGACCGGCGCGCAACCGCGTCCCTTCCCCGGCGAAGCAGCGGAGGGCACCGGCGCCCGCATCGTGTCGCTACGTGGCGCCGCTGACAGCGATCGGCTGCGCACCTGGCTCTCCGCGGCCGAGTCCCC
This sequence comes from Actinophytocola sp., assembly GCA_009379975.1. Lineage (GTDB taxonomy): Bacteria > Actinomycetota > Actinomycetes > Mycobacteriales > Pseudonocardiaceae > WHSS01. The sequence goes on along the minus strand of WHSS01000121.1, from coordinate 8,649 downwards.
CACCGTCACCATCCTCGGCGCGGGGCTCATCGGCAGCGAAACCGCGGGCGTACTGACCGCCGCGGGCGCCAAGGTCAACCTGGTCAGCCTGTCGGCCACCCCGATGAGCGAACACCTCGGGCGCAACACAGGCGAATGGCTAGCGGCGCTGCACGCCTCGCAGGTCGACACCTATTTCGGACAAACCATCGACCTGCTGCGATTCGATGAACGCGGCAGGCTGCTGGCGACCCTCAGCAGCGGGGAAAGCATCACTTCGGACGTGGCCGTGGTGAGCGTCGGCGTCACCCCGGCGATCGGATGGCTGCACGGCACCGCGCTGGATATCGCAAACGGCATCGCAGTCGACGATCGCCTCCGGGCCCGTGGCACGGCCGGGGTATATGCCGCGGGAGACCTCGCCCGCATCACCGACGACGCCGGCCACGGTCATCGCGTCGAACACTTCAACGATGCGCTGAGCCAAGGCAGACACGCGGCGTTGACGCTGCTGCACGACATCGGTGCCGGCGACGATCCCGGCCGTTACGACAGTCTCGCTACCTACGGCACCCGGCTGTACGGCACCAAACTCACTGTCGTCGGTCACTCCCCCGCCGTCGCGCGGGAGGTCGTGATCGCGGGTGACCCTGACGACGAGCGTTTCACCGTCGCGCTCGCCGACGCCGAGGACAACTTAACCGGAGTCATCGGCGTCGGCGATGCCCGCGTCGCGAACAGCCTCAAGGACGCGGTGCGCGAGCGACGTCCACTTGCCCGCGCACTGGCGGGCACGCCATCAGCGGCCAGGTGACCACGAACCTACCGTCCAAATGACCACGAACCCGGCGGCCAGGTGACCACGAACCCGGCGGGCCGCACCGTGGCCGATATCTCACGTCGCCCTGTGCCCAATAGTAGGAAGACCTACTAATCTCTGCTGCAGGACCCCAGCATTCTTGTCGGCAGGAGGACGTGCGCGTGAGCGATATTCAGCGAGTCGGTGTTGTCGGAGCAGGTCTCATGGGCTCGGGAATCGCGGAAGTTTGCGCCCGCACGGGCCTGGACGTCGTCGTCGCCGAGGTGAGCGCGGACGCCCTCGACGCGGGCAAGGCCCGCATCGAGAAGTCGTTCGACCGGGCGGTGCGCAACGGCAAGCTGGCCGCCGAGGAACGAGACGCCGCGCTCGCCCTCGTGGCGTACACGCTCGACCTGGACGACTTCGCCGACCGCGACCTGGTGGTCGAGGCCGTCGCCGAGGTCGAGCAGGTCAAGGTGGACGTGTTCACCCGGCTGGACAAGGTGGTGACGCGCGCCGACGCCATCCTCGCGTCCAACACCTCGTCGATCCCGATCATGAAGCTGGCGATGGCCACGTCGCGGCCCGCCCAGGTCATCGGGATCCACTTCTTCAACCCGGTTCCGGTGCTGCCGCTGGTCGAGCTGATCCCGTCGCTGCTGTCCAGCGAGGAAACCCAGAACCGGGCCGAGGCCTTCGCCGCCGACGTGCTGGGCAAGACCGTGGTGAAGTCGCAGGACCGGGCGGGCTTCGTGGTCAACGCGCTGCTCATCCCCTACCTGCTCTCGGCGATCCGCATGTTGGAGTCCGGGTTCGCCTCTCCTGACGACATCGACAACGGCATGGTGCTGGGCTGCGCGCACCCGATGGGCCCGCTGCGGCTGGCCGACCTGATCGGCCTCGACACCACCAAGGCGGTCGCGGACTCGATGTATGAGGAGTTCAAGGAGCCGCTGTACTCCGCTCCCCCGCTGCTGCTGCGCATGGTCGACGCGGGCCTGCTCGGCCGCAAGACCGGGCGCGGCTTCTACGAGTACCCGTCCCGCTGAGGCCGAAGGATCCCACGATGAGTGAGCTGTACCGGTTGCCGGACGAGCACGAAGAACTGCGCGCCACGATTCGATCCCTCGCCGAGAAGGAGATCGCGCCGCACGCGGCCGACGTCGACGAGAACGCCCGCTTCCCGTATGAGGCGCTAGCCGCGCTCAACACCGCCGGGTTCAATGCGATCCACGTTCCCGAGGACCTCGGTGGCCAGGGCGCCGACGCGGTGGCCGCGTGCATCGTCATCGAGGAGGTCGCCCGGGTCGACGCGTCGGCGTCGCTGATCCCCGCGGTGAACAAGCTCGGCACGCAGCCGATCCTGCTGGCGGGCTCCGACGAGGTGAAGAAGCTCGTGCTGCCCGACATCGCGGACGGCGCCATGGCTTCCTACGGGCTAAGCGAGCGGGAAGCCGGCAGCGACACCGCGTCGATGCGGACCCGCGCCGTGCTCGACGGTGATCTCTGGGTCCTCAACGGCACCAAGGCGTGGATCACCAATGCGGGCGAGTCGAAGTGGTACACCGTTATGGCGGTCACCGACCCGAACGCGGCCCGCAAGGCGCAAGGCATCTCGGCGTTCGTGGTGCACCGGGATGATCCGGGCTTCTCGGTGGGGCCGAAGGAGCGCAAGCTCGGCATCAAGGGCTCGCCGACCTGCGAGATCTACTTCGAGAACTGCACGATCCCGGCCGACAGGATCATCGGTGAGCCCGGCACCGGCCTCAAGACCGCCCTGGCGACGCTCGATCACACCCGCCCGACCATCGGCGCGCAAGCGCTGGGCATCGCGCAGGGCGCGCTCGACGCGAGCATCGCCTACGTCAAAGACCGCCAGCAGTTCGGTAAGGCCGTCGCTGAGTTTCAAGGCGTGCAGTTCATGCTCGCCGACATGGCGATGAAGATCGAGGCCGCGCGGCATCTGGTCTACGCGGCCGCCGCGGCGACCGAGCGCGGCGACGCGCGTAAGGGCTTCGTGTCCAGTGCGGCCAAGACTTACGCATCCGACGTCGCCATGCAGGTCACCATCGACGCGGTGCAACTCTTCGGCGGCGCCGGCTATACCCGAGACTTCACCGTCGAGCGCATGATGCGCGACGCCAAGATCACGCAGATCTACGAAGGCACCAACCAGATCCAGCGCATGGTGATGGCGCGCCAGCTGCTCAAAGCTTGAGCGAGCACCGGCGCGCGCTTGAGCGAGCGTGACACCCGGCCCGACCTACCGTCGCAACGTCACACTCACCCAACGCACACCCGCGCGATAGCCGACGCCGCGGCGCTCACGTCCTGATCGCTGGTCCAACGGCCAACCGAGAGCCGGACCGCGGACATCGCGCGCTCGGCGGGCAAGCCCATCGCGGTGAGCACCGGCGACGGCGCGTCGACGCCTTCGTGGCAGGCCGAGCCGGTGGACGCCGCGATCTCGGTCGTCGCGGCTAGCAGCCGCGGTCCCACAGCACCGGCGATGCTGACGTTGAGGGCGTTGGGGAGCCGCTGCTCGGGATGACCGTTGACCTCAACCGCGGCGGGCACCAGGCGGGTGAGCTCGTCGTGCAGCAGATCCCGCAGCGCCCGCAGCCGCGTCGCCTCCGTGTCAACGGCGTCAACGGCGTCAACGGCAATCCCGCTGGCATGACCGAGCCCGGCGATGAGGGCGACGTTCTCCGTACCGCCGCGCAAGCCGCGTTCCTGCCCGCCGCCGTAGATGGCCGGTTCGAGTTCGAGACTTTCGGTGACATAGAGGGCGCCGACACCCTTGGGCGCGTAGAGCTTATGACCGGCGAGGCTCAGCAGGTCGACGCCGAGCGCGCCGACGCTGATCGGGATCTTGCCCGCGGTCTGCGCGGCGTCGGTATGAAACAGCGCGCCACCGGCGTGGGCGATCGAGGCGAGCTCGCTGATCGGCTGCAGGGTCCCGGTCTCGTTGTTCGCATGCATGATCGACACCAGCACCGTGTCCTCGGTCATGGCTGCCTCGAGGGTGGCCGGGTCGACGAGACCGTACTCGTCGACCGGCAGGTGGGTGACGCGATAGTCGTGCAGCCGCGCGAGGGCGTCGCAGGCGGCGAGCACGGCGGGATGCTCGGTGGCTTGGGTGATGACATACCCGCGACGCGGCCGCCGGGCGAGAGCCGCACCTCGGATGGCCAGCGTGTCCCCCTCCGAGCCGCCGCCCGTGAACACGATTTCCCCCGGTGCGCAGCCCAGCAGGCCGGCGACAGACGCCCGTGCCTCAGCGACCGCGGCGGCGGCGGCCTGTCCGAAGGCATGGCTACTGGCCGGGTTACCGAAACTCGCCGTGAGATACGGCAAGCAGGCCTGGACGACCCGCGGATCGACGGGTGTGGTGGCCAGGTAGTCCAAGAAGATCGGCCGCCGCGGCAGCGGGCTGCCCTGCTGGGTCAAGTCGGTCTCCTTCCGCCGCTCGGTGCGTGGGTTTCATACATCCGGACCGCGACGAGCAGCCCCGACGCCGCGGTCACGGCCGCCACCACCCATACTGCCGCTCGCACTCCCGCCAGGTCGGCAACGATCCCGCTAAGTGCCGCGCCGACGGCGAATCCGCCGTCCCGCCACAGCCGGTAGACCCCGACCGCGCGCGCCCGCCAGCTGGGATGTGCCACGTCGCCGATGACGGCGAGCAGCGTCGGATAGACCATCGCGGTCCCGACGCCGAGCAGCACCATCGCCCCGGACCACACGACGAGGTTCTCCGCGGCGGCGACCACCGCGAGTGCGACGGCCTGGGTGAGCATGCCCGCGGTGATGAGGTGCTTGCGGCCGATCCGGTCGGACAGCGGGCCGGTGACGAGCTGACCGATCCCCCATACCGCGGGGTAGATCGCGGCCACCGCGCCGATCTGGCTGATCGAGAGACCCGCGGTCGCGAACAGGATCGGAAACAATCCCATGGCGAGGCCGTCATTGAGGTTGTTGACCATCCCCGCGTGGCTGGCCGAGGACAGCGCAGGCTCGCGCAAGCTGGTGAGGCTGAAGACGGCTCGATCCCCCAGCCCGGCGTCCTGGTTATCCGCTTCGACTCGAGCATGCTCACGGGTTTCGCGAACCAGCAGCGTGGACAGGCCGAGCCCCACCGCGACGTAGGCGGCGCCAAGCAGGAACGGAGCCGGGCGCAGCCCGTAGCGGGCGGCGAGGTAACCGGTGGCCAATGCGGTGCCGGCGACCGCGAGGTAACCGGCGGCTTCGTTGAGACCCATGGCCAGCCCGCGCCGGTGCGGCCCGGCCAGGTCGATCTTCATGATCACCGTGGTCGACCAGGTCAGACCCTGGTTGACGCCGAGCAGCAGGTTGGCCACCACCACCCATTCCCAGTGCGGTGCCCAGATCAGCAGCAGCGGCACCGGAATCGCGAACAACCAGCCTGCCAACAGTACCGGCTTGCGGCCGTAGCGATCCGACATGGTGCCCGCGACGTAGTTGCTCGCGGCCTTGGCCACGCCGAAGGCCAGTACGTAGGTCAGCAAGAACGTGTAGCCGGTGAGCTGGAACTCCTGCTCGGCCAGCAGGGGCAGTACGGCCCGTTCCTGGCCGAGGACACCGCCGACGAGGGCGTTGATCACGACCAGCACCCCGAACTGCGCGATGTTGACGCGCAGCCCCAGCCGTGGCGGAGCCGCGGTCACGCGGTCACCAAGCTGTGTGCCAGGTCCTGCGGCCCGCCGGCGAGGACGGTGACGTCACGGTGCCCCGCGCGGGCGAGCAGGCTGGCGGCGCTCATCGCCCGTTCACCGTGCCCGCACATCACCAGCATCTCTCGCGCGGGCAGGTCGGCCGCGACCGTGGCGAACTCGCCGAGTTCGACGTTGACCGCGCCGGGCACGTGGCCCGCGGCGTATTCGGCCCGCTGACGCACGTCGAGCACGAGCCTGCCGCTGCTCGCCGCCGGATCCGCCAGCGGGAGGGCGGCCAGCCTGCCGCCTGCGGCCTGCCACGCACCGACGCCACCGGCCAACTCGCCGATGATGGTGTCGTAGCCGATCTTGGCTGCCTGCCACAGGATCTCGCCGACGTCTTGTGCGGGCTCACGCACGATGATCAGCCGGGTGCCGGGCGGGATGAGCCACCCGAGCCATGACGCGAACACCGGGCGCAGCGGGATGGAAACCGAGCCGGAGATGTGGCCCGCGGCGAACGAGGCGACCGGGCGCACGTCGAGCACCCAAGCTCCGTCGTCGAGCAGCCGCTGCGTCTGCGAAGCGGAGAGCCCGGCCGACGCGGGCGGCGCGTCCAGAAGTGGCGGGCCGAGTCGGTTCTGCTCGGGCAACCACAGAAAGTAGGGCGGGTAGCTGCCCGGCCCGCTGGTCACGGCCTCGACGAACGCGGCTTCGTCGGCCACCGCGAGCAGCGGGTTGGTGGCCTTCTCACGCCCAATGGTGCTGGTGCGATCCAACCCCGCGGGAGCGGTGCAGAACGAGCCCGCACCGTGCGTCGGCCACACCTCGACGTCGTCGGCGAGCCGCGTCAGCCGCCGCAAGGATGCGTACTGGGCGCGAGCCAGCGACTGGGTCTCCTCCGGGGCGACCAGGTCGCTGCGGGCCGCCGCGCCGACCAGGAGCGAGCCGCCGGTGAAGACACCGACCGGCACGTCTCCGTCGAGCAGCAGGTAGGACAGGTGCTCGTGGGTGTGCCCCGGTGTCGCCATCGCCCGCAATCGAAGCCCGCCAAGGTCGGCCTCGTCGCCGTCGCGGAGGCTGCTGTGCGCGAAGTCGCGCTCACCGGCGGCCGAGGCCAGCACGCGGGCGCCGTCGGTGGCGGCCAACTGGACCGCGCCGGAGAGGAAGTCGGAATGCAGGTGGGTCTCCGCGGCGAACGCCACCCGCAGCCCGCGCCGCCGCGTCGCGGCCCGCACCGCTCGGAGATCGCGGCTGACATCCACCGCCAGTGCCCTGCCGTCACCCAGATCGACAAGGTATGAATTGTTCCCAAGACCTTCATCGACCAGAGGGATGAGATCGACCGCCATAGTTCCACTCCACTCGTCAGCTCTCGCTGTTGTACACTACTCCAGAGAACATTGGAATACTAGATGAGCGATCGTGACGCCAAGAACGCGCTGTTCGACGAGTTCGCCCGCGTGGGTAAAGCACTCGGCAGCGGCAAACGCCTTGAGTTGCTCGACCTGCTGGCGCAGGCCGAGCGGACCGTCGAAGCGCTGGCCAAGGCGGCCGGCCTCGGGTTGACCACCGCTTCGGCGCACCTGCAGACCCTCAAGCGCGCCAACCTCGTCACCACCCGTAAGCAGGGCACGAAGGTCTACTACCGGCTGGCGGGCACGGACATCGCCGCGTTGCTCACCATGGTGCGCACGGTCGCCGACAAGCACCTCCCCGACGTCGCCGCCGCCAGCCGCGCGTTCCTCGGCGAGGACACCGACGCCGTGAGCTCCGAGGAGCTACTTCGGCGCGTCAAGACAGGGAACGTGACCGTCATCGACGTCCGGCCGCGCGAGGAGTACACTGCGGCTCACATCGCGGGTGCGGTCAACCTGCCGCTCGACGAGCTACCCGACCTGCTCGAAGGCCTCCCTGCCGGCCAGGAGATCGTGGCGTACTGCCGCGGCACCTACTGCGTGCTCGCATACCACGCAGTCCGCCTGCTGCGGGAACGTGGACGCGAAGCCAGCCGGCTCACCGAAGGGATGCTCGAATGGCAGCTCGCGCAGCATCCCACCGAAACCGGCACCGGCTAGCAGCGGCGCTGGCCCGAGCGAACGTGACACTCGGCCGCACCTATGGTGCGAACGTCACACTCACGCAACGCGACTAAGGAAAGGGAGCGGCCCGGAATGAAGGTGTTCGTGACCGGGGCCACCGGTGCGATCGGCGGGCATGCGGTGCCGGCGTTGGTGCAGGCCGGACACACGGTGAGCGCGTTGGCGCGGACACCGGATAAGGCAGCGGCGCTGGCAGCCCATGGTGCGGTGCCGGTATCGGTGTCGTTGTTCGATTCCACGGCGTTGGCCGCGGCGTTCGCCGGCCATGACGCGGTGATCAACCTGGCCACCGCGATGCCGTCGACGAGCCAGTTCGTCATCCGGCGAGCGTGGCGGGCCACCGAACGAGTGCGTATCGACGGCTCGGCAGCGGTGGTCGACGCGGCGTTGCAAGCCGGAGTCGGGCGAGTGGTGCAGGAGTCGGTGGCCATGCTCTACCGCGACCACGGCGCGAGCTGGATCGACGAAGACGCGCCGGTCGACAACTACCCCGCCACCGTCGGCAACCACGCCGCCGAAGCCAGTGCCCGCCGGTTCGCCGCCGCCGGCGGGACGCGGGTCACGATGCGCCTTGGCCTGTTCTACGGCCCCGGCGCCCGGCACAGCGAGCAGATGCTCGCCCTGGCGCGCCGGCACCTGGGGCTGGTGCTGGGCCCGCCGGACAGTTACCTGTCGTCGATCCACGTCGCCGATGCGGGTACCGCGGTCGTCGCTGCCCTGCACGCACCGGCGGGCACCTTCAACATCGTCGACGACGACCCGATGACCAAACGCGACTACTCCGACGCGCTGGCCGCGGCGGCCGACGCGACCCCGTGGATACGGCTGCCGGGACGCGTCGGCCTGCTCCTCGGCGACCGGCTCACCTCCCTGACCCGATCGCTACGCGTCAGCAACGCCAGGTTCCGCGCTGCCACCGAATGGGCGCCGCGCTATCCCAGCGCCCGCGAAGGCTGGAAAGCCACCGCTGCGCGGTGACGACGTTGCCCCTCGGTATCACTGTCGGAGCCCAGTCACCGTCGGTCATGGTGTCGGAGAAGACGTACTTGCGCAGTGAGTTCATGCGTCCCGCGAACGCGTCTGCGGGGTCGGT
>WHSS01000266.1 GCA_009379975.1 Actinophytocola sp. | reverse complement strand
GCGGAGGCCGCTAACCTTGCGCGCCCCGGCGGGTGACCGCGTCGGCGGCGATCGACACCGCGTCGCGCGCCGCATCGGCGAGCGACCAGCCCGCCGCGAGCCTGGCCGCGAGCGAGCCGGCGAAGGAGTCGCCCGCACCGGTGGTGTCCACGACGTCGACCTCGGGCGCGGGCAGCGTGACGGCCCCGGCAGCATCCGCCACGACCGCGCCCGCCGCGCCCAGGGTCACCACTACCGACCGCGGTCCGAGCGCCAGCAGGCCGCGAGCCAAGACCTCCCCGTCAGCCTCTCCGTCAGCCTCTCCGTCAGCCTTGTCGAGCAGCACCCGGGCCTCGTGCTGGTTGACGATCAGCGGATCGAGCACCGCCAGCGTCTCGTCGTCGAGCGGCGCGACGGGTGATGCGTTGAGCACGACGCGAACACCGGCCCGCGCCGCGCACGCCGCCGCTTCGCGCACCGTCGGCAGCGGCACCTCCAGCACCGCGAACAGCACCCGCGCCGCCGCGATCGCCTCGCGCGCGCGGTCGATATCGGCCACGCCGACCCGGAAGTTCGCCCCAGGTGAGACCACGATGGAGTTCTCGCCGTTCTCGCTGACCGTGATGTACGCGGCACCACTCGGAGCGTCGACGCGGCTCACCAGGGTGGTATCCACGCCGGCATCGGCGAGCGTTGTGAGCAACAACTCACCATGGGCGTCCGCGCCGACCGCGCCGAGCAAACTGGTGCGCGTGCCGAGCTTCGCCCCGGCGACGGCGGTGTTCGCGCCCTTGCCGCCGGGAAAGACGCTGGTATCGCCGCCAAGGACCGTCTCACCTTGCCGGGGATGCCGCTCGACCTGCACAACGAGATCGACATTGGCGGAGCCGACGATGATCAACTCGGCGGCCCGTAGGGGGCTCTGCGGGTTCGTCATGATCACCCACAATTGCGCGCCAACGCCCGCAATGCAACGACGCAGGGCCCGATATGGCCCCAGATTACGAACGATTCGCCTGCAAGGTGCAACAATGCACGGCATCATGCGAAGGGTTGCTTGACGTCCCTCGATCGTGGTGGAGATTCACCACGGTTACCGGACACCGGCAACGCATGATGATTCGCGGCCGTGTTCCGGTCGCACCGTCCGGTGAGCAGCCGGATCGAGTCGCCGGCGTCGATCGCACAGCCCCCCGAGCGATCGGCGCCGGTGGCGCCTCGGTGCCGCATCGGAGACCCTGGGTGGCCTGTCCGGCCGGGACGGCGGGGCACCGGTACGTTCAGGTTATGAGCGAGGCCAACGGCCCGGACCGCACCGAAACGGCGACCGGCTCGCTGATCCGGCGGGCCGCCCACTCGTTGCTCGTCGAGCACGGAGTCGGCGGTGTCACGCTCCGCGCGATCGCGAGAAAGCTGGGGATCACCGCGCCCGCGCTCTACCGCTATTACAGCTCGCACTCGGCGTTGCTGGATCATCTCCGTCGCGACATCAGCACCGACCTCGCCGCCGAGCTCTCCGAAGACATCGCCCAACTGCCAGATGACGACGGCCTCGCGCAGTTCTTCGCGGTATGCCGCGGCTTCCGCCGGTGGGCGCTGGCGCATCCACGGGAGTTCGCGCTGGTCTTCGCCTCACCCACCGACGACGCACCGCCTGCCGCACCGCTCGCCGGCGCGACGGAGCCGTTCGGGCGGGTGTTCATCTCCAGCGTCGGCCGCGTGCTGGCCAACCACGAACTCGCCGGGGTCTCCGACGACGTGGTACCCGCGGCGCTGCGCCAAGACGTCGCCACCTTCCAGGCAGCCATGCTCGAGATGCTCGCTACGCAGCAGGACACCCCGATGGCGGAGCACCGGTTATCGCTCGGCGTGGCTTACCTGATGGTGCAGTACTGGACTCGCATCTACGGCCACGTCACCCTCGAGGTCTTCGGCAACTTCCCGATGCCGGTGAGTCAGCCGGACGTGCTGTTCAACGCCATGCTCGCCGACCTGGCCCACGAGGTCGGCCTCGGCCCGGTGTGACCCGCGCACGCCTGGCGCGGGTCAGAGCACCACGTTGACCAGGCGTCCCGGCACCACGATCACCTTGCGCGGCTCACCGCCGTCGAGCAGCGCGGTGATCTTCTCGTCGGCGAGGGCGGCGGCTTGCACGGCGTCCTTGTCGGCGTCGGCGGGCACCGTCACACGGGCCCGCACCTTGCCGTTGACCTGGATCGGGTACTCCAGGGTGTCGGAGACCAGGTACCGCTCGTCGGCCTCCGGGAACGGCCCGTGCGCCAGGGAGCCCTCATGGCCCAGCTTGTGCCACAACTCCTCGGCGATGTGCGGGCACAGCGGCGCGAGCATCAGCACCAGCGGCTCGGCCAGTGCCCGGGGCGTCGCCGGGGTGCCGCCGTAGGCCTTGGTGACGTGGTTGTTCAGCTCGATCAGCTTCGCGCCCGCGGTGTTGAACCGCAGCTCGCCGTAGTCGGCCCGTACGCCCGCGATGGCCTTGTGCAACGCTCGCAGGTCCGCTTCGGACGGATCAGTGTCCGAGACCCGCACTTCGCCGGTGTTCTCGTCGACGATCAGCCGCCACAGCCGCTGCAGGAACCGGTGCGCGCCGACGACGTCCTTGGTCGCCCACGGCCGCGAGTCGGCGAACGGGCCCATGGACATCTCGTAGAACCGGAACGTATCGGCCCCGTACTGATCGGACATGTCGTCCGGAGTGACGACGTTGAGCAGGGTCTTGCCCATCTTGCCGTATTCCTGCTTGACCTCTTCTCCCATGTAGAGGAACTTCCCGTCCTCCTCGACGACGTCCTCGGCGGGCACCACCATGCCGCGAGCGTCCCGGTAGGCGTAGGCCTGGATGTAGCCCTGGTTGAACAGCTTCCGGTAGGGCTCCTCCGAAGACACGTGGCCCAGGTCGTAGAGCACCTTGTGCCAGAACCTGGCATACAGCAGGTGCAGCACCGCGTGCTCGACGCCGCCGACGTACAGGTCGATGCCGCCCGGGTCTTCCGCACCGTGCTCGGCGGGCCGCGGGCCCATCCAGTACTTCTCGTTCTCCGGGTCGCACAGCTGCTTGTCGTTGGTCGGGTCGATATAGCGCAGCTGGTACCAGCACGAACCGGCCCACTGCGGCATCACGTTGGTGTCCCGGCGGTACGGCCGCGGCCCGTCGCCCAGGTCCAGCTCGACCTCGACCCACTCGGTCGCCTTAGCCAGCGGCGGCGACGGCTCGGCATCGGCGTCGTCCGGGTCGAACGTCGTCGGCGAGTAGTCGTCGACCTCGGGCAGTTCGACGGGCAGCATGGACTCCGGCAGCGCGTGCGGGATGCCTTCGACGTCGTAGACGATCGGGAACGGCTCGCCCCAGTACCGCTGCCGGGCGAACAGCCAGTCGCGCAGCTTGTACTGCACGTCGCCGGTGCCGTGCCCGTGCTCCTCCAGCCACGCCGTGATCGTCCGCTTCGCCTCGTCGACGCCCATGCCGTTGAGCGACAGGCCCTCGTCGTTGGCGGAGTTGATCGCGGGACCGTCACCCAGGTACGCCTCGCCGTCGAAGCCCTCGCTCGGCTGCACGGTACGGACGATGTCCAGCCCGAACGCCGTCGCGAAGTCCCAGTCGCGCTGGTCCTGCGCGGGCACCGCCATGATCGCGCCGGTGCCGTAACCCATCAGCACGTAGTCGGCGATGAACACCGGGATCTGCGCGCCGTTGACCGGGTTGGTGGCGTAGCAGCCGGTGAACACGCCGGTCTTGTCGCGGTTCTCCTTGCGGTCCAGCTCGGACTTCGTCGACGCGGCGTGCCGGTAGGCCGCCACCGCTTCGGCCGGGGTCTCGGCGCCGCCGGTCCAGCTCTCGGCAGCGCCATCCGGACCCTCCGGCCACGCCGCCGCGGTCAGCTCGTCCACCAGCGGATGCTCGGGCGCCAGCACCATGTACGTCGCGCCGAACAGCGTGTCGGGACGGGTCGTGAACACCTCGATGGTTCCCGCGTCCGCGACAGGGAACTGAACCCGCGCGCCGTAGGAGCGGCCGATCCAGTTGCGCTGCATCGACTTGACCTTGTCCGGCCAGTCCAGCCGGTCCAGGTCGTCGACCAGGCGGTCGGCATAGGCGGTGATGCGCATCATCCACTGCTTCAGGTTCCGCCGGAACACCGGGAAGTTGCCCCGGTCGCTGCGGCCGTCCGCGGTGACCTCTTCGTTGGCGACGACCGTGCCAAGGCCGGGGCACCAGTTCACCGGAGCCTCGCTCAGGTAGACCAGCCGATGGGAGTCCAGCAGCGCCTGCTGCTCGGAGTGGCTCAGCTCGGACCATCCGTCGCCGTCCGGCACGGACCGCACGCCGGTGGCGTACTCGTTCTCCAGCTCCGCGATCGGCCGCGCCTTACCCTGCTCGGCGTCGTAGAACGAGTTGTAGATCTGCAGGAAGATCCACTGCGTCCAGCGGTAGTAGTCGGGATCGGTCGTGGCGAACGAGCGTCGCTGGTCATGGCCAAGGCCCAGCTGATGGAGCTGGCGCGTCATGTTGCCGATGTTGGCTTCGGTGGTGACCCGGGGATGGGTGCCGGTCTGCACCGCGTACTGCTCGGCGGGCAGGCCGAACGCGTCGAAGCCCAGCGTGTGCAGCACATTGCGGCCGATCATCCGGTGATACCGGGCGAAGGTGTCGGTGCCGATGTAGCCGAGCGGATGCCCGACGTGCAGGCCCGCGCCCGACGGGTACGGGAACATGTCCTGCACGAACAGCTTCTCGGTAGAAATGCTCGAGCCCGCAAGCGACTCTTCGGCGGCCGGGCCCGACTCCGCGTCCGCAGGCGCCGCCAGCTCGCCGACCGGGTTCGGCGCGTGGAAGGTGCCGTCGGTGTCCCAGAAGTCCTGCCAGCGACGCTCGATGTCGCCCGCGACGGCCGCGGTGTACCGATGCGCCGGCGCGCCCTCCGGCGAGCCGTTCGTTGGCTCGGGCATCGGAGCCGTTGGCTCACTCATCGACGAAACCTCCGTGTTCATGCCTTGACCCGTCACCGGCTCACTGGTGCCCAGCGCGGCGGGGAGTTGCCCCAGAAACAGCAGAACCCCCCAGCCCTTCGGGCGTGAGGGGTCGCCGCGCTGAATTCCTTGCTCAGCGCGGCTCACTAAGGAGCAGGCTTGCCGTCCTCATGCAACTCATGGTAGCGGCAGTGGCCTGCGGGTTCTCGGCCACCCTGTGACGACTGACCCAACGGACCGGGTGCCCGCTGTGCTGGGAGTACGCAGCGCCTATTCTCGCGGGGTGCTCGTTGTCGCGTTAATACCCATCCTCGGCGGAATCCTGGTCG
>WHSS01000156.1 GCA_009379975.1 Actinophytocola sp. | reverse complement strand
GTCGCGCGACGGGAAGCACTGGCACATCTCGTTCCTCGTTGAGGACGGCCACACCACACCCGAACAGCATGTCTCCACCACGGCTGTGGGGGTCGATCGTGGCGTCAAGATCGCTCTCGCCTGCTCGGACGGCACGATGCGCGACCGGCAGTTCCGCACTCCCGGGGAGGCGCGCCGGCATCTGGTGTTGCAGAAGCAGCTTGCCCGGCAGCAGAAGGGCTCGACGAACCGTGGGAAGACGGTCGCCGCGCTGCGACGGATCAAGCGCCGTGAACGTGACCGGCGTGCCGATTTCGTGTCCTGGACGGCGAACCGGCTCGCGACCCGGCACAGCATGGTCGCCATCGAAAAGCTACCCGTCAAGAACATGACCCGGTCCGCGAGCCGAACCGTTGCCGAGCCTGGTACGCGGGTTGCCCAGAAAGCCGGGTTAAGCCGCAGCATCCTGGACAAGGGCTGGCACGCCTTTGAGCTGGCCCTGCACACTGTGGCCCGGCGGACCGGCTGCCGGATCATCGCTGTCCCTGCCCCGTTCACGTCGCAACGCTGCTCGACGTGCCGCACCGTGGACCCGAAGTCTCGCGAGAGCCAAGCAGACTTTCGGTGCACCACCTGCGGACACGAAGAGAACGCGGACGTGAACGCGGCACAGAACGTACTGGCCGACGGGCTGTCGGTAACTGCCTGTGGAGACCTCGGGATTGCCCGGTCCGTGAAGCAGGAACCAGGTGGGAACCCGCGAGGCACTACCACCCCAACCGCCGCCTAGGCAGGTTGGAATCCCCCGGCCTCAGCCGTGGGGAGGACGTCAACGCGCCTAACTGAGGAAGCGCTGAGACAAAGAGCGCGAAACCGGCCATTGGGCATATCCTGCCGATAGATCATGAGCACCATGCCATGTGACGTCGAGGAGTGCTATGACGACGTTGGCGATCGCCCTGGCGATGCTGTCCGCGGTCTTCGCCGCGCTCGGCGCGTACCTGCAGCACGGCGGGGTGAACCGGGTCACCGGCGGTGGGGTGTTGCACCTGCGCAGCCTCGGCTTGCTGGCGCGTGATCGGCATTGGCTGCTTGGCGTGCTCGCGCACGTCGGCACCGCGGTGTGCCAGATCGCGGCGATCAGCCTGGCGCCCCTGGTCGTCGTGCAGCCGATAGTGGTGCTGGCCTTGCCGCTGGTGGCGCTGCTGGGAGCCCGCGCGACCGGGATCCGGCTGCCTCGGCTGACCGCCATCGGCATCGCCACCACCGCCGGTGGTCTCGCGGTGTTCGTGGTGCTGGCCTCGCGATCCGCCGTCGGCACCCCGGTGTCGGGTGAGCAGGCATTTCTGGCCGGTCAGTTCATCGGGGCGACCGCGCTGGTGCTGGTGTTGTTCGCGGCGAAGAGCTCCGGCCGGCTGCGCAGCGTGATGCTCGCGGTGGCCGCCGGCATGCTGTACGGGCTGGTCTCGGTGCTGATCCGCCGCATCACCTACGCGATCGACACCGACAGCCTGCTCGACCTGCCGGTGTTGTCGGTCGGGGGTCTGCTCGCGGCCTTCCTCGCCGGGTCGTGGCTGGTGCAGTCCGCCTATGCCAGCGGGCCGCCGGATCTGGTGGTGGCGTGCGCCGCGGTGTTCAACCCGATCGTGGCCATCGCGATCGGGGTGAGCGTGCTCGGCGAGACCGCGGGCATGGGCTCCGGCATGGCGGGCACGTTGGCCGTCTGCGGGAGCGTCGCGCTGCTGGGGATCTTCGCGCTGGCTCGTTCGCACGCGACGCTGCCCGGCGTGCCGCCGTTCTCCGTGGCAGGGCCTGCGGCTGGCACGATCGCCGGACCGTCACTGCCGCGCGTCACGCCAGAAGGCCACGCCCGGTGATCAACGGAAGGTCGAGCGCGGTCAGCAGCCCCGGCTGCGCCCGCACCACCGCCGGCACGGCGTTGACCAGCCGCATCGCGGTCGCCTTGAGCCCGGCGGTGTTGTGGTCGCCGTCGGAGCCGAGCAGCCGCAGGTCGAGGGTGTAGTTCGGCTCCCCGGTGATCTCGACCCGGTAGCAGCCCTGCCCGGCGGGCCGCGGCCAGTCCGGTCCGAGGTCGGGCCGGAGCCGGGTGACGTGCTCCAGCACGCACACCGCACGCCCGCATCGAATGCCGCGCACCTCGAAGCGCAGCGCCGCCGCCGTTCCCGCGGGGATGGTGCCCGAGGCGATGTCGAAGGCCTCCGGTGCGGTGATCCGCTCGTAGTGCTCGGTCACGTCGTCGAGTTCGACGCCGAGTCCGGCCGCCAGTTGCCGGACCACGCTGCCCCAGGCCAGCGACAGCACGCCCGGCTGCAACAGCATCGGCGTCTCTTCGACCGGCTTGCCGAAGCCCATGATGTCGAAGAGGACCTTGGCGTTGTCGTAGGTGGCGTAGTCGAGGATTTCCAGGCAACGCACCTGATCGATCCGCTCGCACACGCCGGTCAGGACCAGCGGCAGCCAGTCGTTGGCGAAGCCGGGATCGACGCCGTTGACCCAGAGCGACGCGCCGCCTTCCTCGGCGGCGGCTCGCACCGGCGCGACGACTTCGTCCGGCACCACACCGTCCGGGAACTGCAGGAACACCGGGCTGGAGGACACGACGTCGATACCGGCGAGCAGGATGCGCCGCAGGTCCTCGATGGCCTCCATGATGCGGTCATCGGCCATCGCGGTGTAGACGACGCAATCGGGCTTGAGCGCGAAGATCTCCTCGGCGTCCCCGGTAGCCGCGACGCCCAGTTCGCGGCCGAGCCCGGCCAGTTCGCCCGCGTCCTTGCCCGCTTTGCCGGGGTCGGATACCCAGACCCCGGCCAGCTCCAGGTCCGGGTGCGCGTCGATGCCCGCGATCGCGTTGCGGCCGACGTTGCCGGTGCTCCACTGCGCGACTCGGTAGGTCATTACTGCCCCGCCAGGTCGGGCAGGCCTAGGTCGAGGTTGGGCGCCTGCAGTCCGCCGTCGACCTCGAGCACCTTGCCGGTGATGTAGCCGCCGGCGTCGGAGGCCAAAAACAGCGCGGTCGCCGCGATCTCCTCGGCTTCGCCGATGCGGCGCAGCGGGGTGTTGCGTTCCAGTTGCTGCCGCAGCTCGTCGTTGCTGACGACCACGTCGAGGGCCGAGGTGGCCACCGAGCCGACGGCGATCGCGTTGACTCGGATGCTGGGCGCGAGGTCGCACGCGGAGAGTCTGGTCAGGTGCGCCAGCGCGGCCTTGGCGGTGCCGTAGGCGAGGAAGCCGCGGCCGCTGACCCGGCCCATGATCGAGGTGATGTTCACGACCGAGCCGCCGCCGGCTTCAAGCATGGCGGATATCGCGGCGCGGGTGAGGGTGTGCGCGCTCGCGACGTTGAAGTGAAACGCGTCCTCGAGAAAGCTGGCCGAGGTCTCCAGCAGCGGCCTCGGGTAGGTGCCGCCGACGTTGTTGATCACGATGTCGAGCCGGCCGAACGCCTCGGTCGCCGCCGTGGCCAGCCCGGCGACGGCGGTGAGGTCCGAGAGGTCGGCTGGCACGACGATGGCCCGTCTACCAGCGGATTCTATGTGGTGGGCGACCTCGTTGAGGTCACTTTCGGTGCGTGCCGAGATCACCACGTCCGCGCCTGCCTCTGCCAGCGCGATCGCCGTCGCCGCGCCGATGCCTCGCCCGGCGCCGGTGACCACGGCGACGGAGTCCTTGACCTGGAAGCGATCGAGAATCATGGCGGAAACTGTAACAGGTTCTACCTTGGATGAGGAGGGTCGTCGTAGGTAAACGTCCGGTATCGGCGTTGACGGCGACGGGCCACGGGTGGTGCACGCCGTTACACTCAGGGACACTTGATATCGCGCTCGCGGGCAGTTGATGTAACTCCCGCTCGCGGGCGGGCCACCGTCGCCCCGTGCCTCGCTTGACGCGATCCTTGGCAGCACGCCGACGACAAAGGACAGCAGGTCGAATGAGCTTCTCCGGTAGCCCACCTCGCCGTGGCCTTTACGACCCGGCGACAGAGACCGACTCGTGCGGCGTGGCGATGGTCGCCGATATCCGGGGCCGCCGCGGTCACGGCATCGTCGCCGACGGCCTGACCGCGCTGGCCAACCTGGAACACCGCGGCGCGGCGGGCGCGGAGCCCACCAGCGGGGACGGCGCCGGAATTCTGCTGCAACTGCCTGATGAGCTGCTGCGCGCCGAGGCGGGCTTCGCGCTTCCCGAGCCCGGCCCGGACGGCGCTCAACGCTACGCGGCGGGTATCGCGTTCCTGCCTACCGACGACGAGCGCCACCAGGCGGCGATCGAACTCATTGATCACCTCGCGGCGGAGGAAGGTCTCGAGGTGCTCGGCTGGCGCGACGTGCCGGTGAATCCCGAACAGGCCGATATCGGGCCGACGGCACGGTCCGTCATGCCTCGTTTCGGGATGCTGTTCATCGCGGGCGAGCCGGGGCATGGCGAGCGGCCGAGCGGCATCGACCTCGATCGGCGTGCCTTCTGCCTGCGTAAACGCGTCGAGCACGAGAGCTCGGCCGCCGGATGCGATGTCTACTTCTCGTCGCTGTCCTCGCGCACCATCGTCTACAAGGGCATGCTGACCGCGCCGCAGCTGGTGACGTTCTTCGCCGACCTGACCGATGAGCGGTGCACCAGCGCGATCGCCCTGGTGCACAGCCGCTTCTCGACCAACACGTTTCCGTCGTGGCCGCTGGCGCACCCGTTCCGGTTCGTCGCGCACAACGGCGAGATCAACACCATCCGCGGCAACCGCAACCGGATGCGCGCTCGCGAGGCGTTGCTGGAGTCCGAGCTGATCCCCGGCGACCTCTCGCGGCTCTACCCGATCTGCTCGCCGGATCTGTCGGACTCGGCGTCCTTCGACGAGGTGCTCGAGTTGCTGCACCTGGGCGGTCGCACGTTGCCGCACGCGGTGATGATGATGATCCCGGAGGCGTGGGAAAACCACACCACGATGGATCCGAAGCGGCGGGCCTTCTACCAGTTCCACGCGAGCGTGATGGAGCCGTGGGACGGCCCGGCGAGCGTGACGTTCAGCGACGGCACGGTTGTCGGCGCCGTGCTGGACCGCAACGGCCTGCGCCCGGCTCGATGGTGGCGCACCGCCGACGACCGGGTCGTGCTCGCGAGCGAAGCCGGGGTGCTCGCCGTCGAGCCGGATCAGATCGTCGCCAAGGGCAGGCTCAAGCCGGGGCGGATGTTCCTTGTCGACACGGCCGCGGGCCGCATCGTCGACGATGACGAGGTCAAGGCCGAACTGGCGGAGGAGCATTCCTACGCGGACTGGGTGCACGCGGGCCTGCTCGCGCTCGCCGACCTGCCCGATCGCGACCACATCGTGCAGAGCCACGACTCGGTGATCCGGCGCCAGCTCGCCTTCGGCTACACCGAGGAGGAACTCAAGATCCTGCTCGGGCCGATGTCGCGGACCGGTGCCGAGCCGATCGGCTCCATGGGCACGGACACGCCGCCCGCGGTGCTCTCGAGGCGGCCGAGGCTGCTCTACGACTACTTCTTCCAGCAGTTCGCGCAGGTGACCAACCCGCCGCTGGACGCCATCCGCGAGGAGCTGGTGACCTCCATGGCGCGGATCATGGGGCCCGAGGAGAACCTGCTGGATCCCGGCCCCGCGTCGTGCCGGCACATCCAGCTGCCGCTCCCGGTCATCGACAATGACGAGCTCGCCAAGCTCATCCACGTCAACGACGACGGCGACCTGCCCGGTTTCGCGTGCAGCGTGCTCTCCGGCCTGTTCGAGGTCGGCGGTGGCGCCGCCGCGCTGGCCAGGGCGATCGACCGGGTGCGGCAGGAAGCTTCGGACGCGATCGCGGCGGGAGCGCGGATCCTGGTGCTCTCCGACCGCGATTCCGATCACCGGATGGCGCCGATCCCGTCGCTGTTGCTGGTCGCCGCGGTGCACCACCACCTGGTGCGGACCAAGGATCGGCTCCGGGTCGCGCTCGTCGTCGAGACCGGTGACGCCAGGGAGGTTCACCACATCGCGCTGCTGCTGGGCTACGGCGCCGCGGCGGTCAATCCCTACCTCGCGTTCGAGACCATCGAAGACATGATCGCCTCGGGTGCGGTCACCGGTGTCGAACCCGCCCCCGCGATCCGCAACTACGTGGCCGCGCTGGTCAAGGGCACGCTGAAGATCATGTCGAAGATGGGGATCTCCACGGTGGGCGCCTATACCGCGGCGCAGGTCTTCGAAGCGGTCGGACTCAGCCAGGACCTGCTCGACGAGTACTTCACCGGGACGACGTCCAAGCTCAGCGGCGTCGGCCTCGCGGTGCTGGCCGAGGAGGTCGCGAAGCGTCACCGGCGGGCCTTCCCGGAGAACCCGGCGGATCGGGCGCACCGCGGGCTGGACAGTGGCGGCGAGTACGCGTTCCGGCGCGAGGGCGAGCTGCACCTGTTCACCCCCGAGACGGTCTTCCTGCTCCAGCACGCCAGCAAGACCGGCCGGGAGACCGCCTACCGTGCCTACACCGACGAGGTGCACCGGCTCGAGCGGGAGGGCCTCACGCTGCGGGGCCTGTTCGAGCTGCACGGCGAGCGGGAGCCGATCTCGGTCGACGAGGTCGAGTCGATCGAGTCGATCTGCGCCCGGTTCAACACCGGCGGCATGTCCTACGGCGCGATCTCCGCCGAGTCCCACGAGACCCTAGCGATCGCGATGAACCGCATCGGCGGCCGGTCCAACTGCGGTGAGGGCGGTGAAGACGCCGACCGGCTCTACGACCCGGAACGGCGCAGCGCGATCAAGCAGGTCGCGAGCGGCCGGTTCGGGGTGACCAGCGAGTACCTCGTCAACGGCACCGACATCCAGATCAAGATGGCGCAGGGCGCGAAGCCGGGGGAGGGCGGCCAACTGCCGCCGAACAAGGTCTACCCGTGGATCGCCAGGACGAGGCACTCCACGGCCGGTGTCGGGCTGATCTCGCCGCCACCGCACCACGACATCTACTCGATCGAGGATCTCGCGCAGCTCATCCACGACCTGAAGAACGCCAACGACGCCGCACGGATCCACGTCAAGCTGGTCAGTGAGCTCGGCGTGGGCACGGTCGCGGCCGGGGTGGCGAAGGCGCACGCCGATGTCGTGCTGATCTCCGGTCACGACGGCGGTACCGGTGCCGCCCCGCTGAACTCGCTCAAGCATGCCGGCACCCCGTGGGAGATCGGGCTCGCCGAGGCTCACCAGACGCTGATGCTCAACGGCTTGCGGGACCGGATCACGGTGCAGGTCGACGGTGGCCTCAAGACCGGGCGCGACGTGGTGATCGCCGCGCTGCTCGGCGCCGAGGAGTACGGCTTCGCGACGGCCCCGCTGGTCGTCGAGGGCTGCATCATGATGCGGGTGTGTCACCTCGACACCTGTCCGGTCGGCGTGGCGACGCAGAACCCGGAGCTGCGGAAGCGCTACGACGGCCAGGTCGAGCACGTGGTCAACTTCTTCCGCTTCGTGGCGCAGGAGGTTCGGGAAGTCCTGGCCTCGCTCGGGTTGCGCAGCCTCGACGAGGCGATCGGGCATGCCGAACTGCTCCGCGCCGACGAGGCCATTGAGCACTGGAAGGCCAACGGCCTCGATCTCGCACCGATCTTCGAAGTACCCACCACGACGTCCTACAGCGGCGTCCGCCGCAAGATCCGCGAGCAGGATCACGGGCTGGAGCAGGCGCTGGACCGCACGCTCATCCAGCTCGCGGAGGCCGCGCTGGAGGACGCCTTCCCGCTGCGGCTCGAACTCCCCGTGCGCAACGTCAACCGCACCGTCGGAACGCTGCTCGGCGCGGAGATCACCCGGCGCTACGGCGGGGAAGGCCTGCCCGACGGCACCATCCACGTCACCCTGACCGGCTCAGCGGGCCAGTCCCTGGGGGCGTTCCTGCCGCAGGGCGTGACCATCGAGCTGATCGGCGACGCCAACGACTACGTCGGCAAGGGCCTCTCCGGGGGACGGATCGTCGTCCGCCCGCACCCCGATACGCGGTTCGTGCGCGGACCGGCACCGGGAATTGGTGAACAGCGTGATGAGCGCATAACCAGCCCGCCGGCGCGTGAGGCAAAACGGAATGCTGGTCCGGAAGAGCACGTCATCGCGGGCAACGTGATCGGCTACGGCGCCACCAGCGGCGAGATCTTCCTGCGGGGCAACGTCGGGGAGCGATTCTGTGTCCGCAACTCCGGAGCCACCGTGGTCGCGGAGGGCGTCGGCGATCACGCGTTCGAGTACATGACGGGCGGCAGGGCGGTCGTGCTCGGGCCGACGGGGCGCAATCTCGCCGCGGGCATGTCCGGTGGCGTCGGCTACGTGCTCGACCTCGACCCCGAGCAGGTCAACGACGCGATGGTGGACCTGCAGACGCCGACGACGGAAGACCTGGCCTGGCTCAAGGAGGCCGTCGAGCGGCATAGCGCCTACACCGGCTCGGCGGTCGCGGCCTCGCTGCTGGGCGACTGGCCCCGGCGGTCGGCGGCCTTCACCAAGGTCATGCCCCGCGAGTACGAGCGAGTGCTCAACGCGATGCGGATCGCTCGCGCGCAGGGCAGGGACGTCGACGAGGCCATCATGGAGGCGGCCCACGCGCGGCCGGCACCGGGCGCGAGGTGATGAGGCAATGAGCGCGTTTGCAGCCCGCCGGCGTGTGAGGCAAAGAAATGGCTGATCCGAACGGATTTCTCTCCTATGACCGCTCGGACACCCCGAAGCGGCCGAAGGCCGACCGGACAGCGGACTGGCGCGAGGTCTACACCGATGAGGCACCCGAGGAGCGCAACGCGGCGGTGCGGGAGCAAGCCACCCGGTGCATGGACTGCGGGATCCCGTTCTGCCATTCCGGCACGGCGGGCTGCCCGCTGGGCAACCTGATCCCCGAGTGGAACGACCTGGCGCGTCGCGGCGACTGGCAGCTCGCCAGCGAACGGCTGCACGCGACCAACAACTTCCCCGAGTTCACCGGGATGTTGTGCCCCGCGCCGTGCGAGTCGGCGTGCGTGCTCGCGATTGGCGAGGGGCGGGCGGGGGGAGCAGGCACTGTGACCGGGGGAGCGGTCACCATCAAGCGGATCGAGCAGACCATCGCCGAGAACGCCTGGGAGCGCGGCTACGCGCAGCCCGAGCGCGCCGAGGTCTCCTCCGGCAGGCACGTCGCCGTCGTCGGATCGGGCCCCGCGGGTCTGGCGGCCGCGCAGCAGCTCACCCGCGCCGGTCACGACGTGACGGTGTTCGAGCGCGACGACCGGCTCGGTGGCCTGCTGCGCTACGGCATCCCCGAGTACAAGATGGAGAAGAAGCGCCTGGACCAGCGGCTCACTCAGCTTCGGGCAGAAGGGACGCGGTTCGTGACCGACTGCGAGGTCGGCGTCGACGTCACGGTGGAGCAGCTACGGGCGAGGTTCGACGCGGTGGTGCTCGCGGTCGGGGCGTTGCATGGCAGGGACGATACGACGACGCCGGGCCGGGAACTGGACGGTATCCACCTCGCGATGCGGCACCTGGTGCCCGCGAACAAGGAATGCGAGGGCGACGGGCCGTCTCCGATCAGCGCCAAGGGCAAGCATGTGATCATCGTCGGTGGCGGCGATACCGGCGCGGACTGCTACGGCACGGCGATCCGGCAGGGCGCGCTGTCGGTGACGCAGCTCGACCAGTACCCGCGCCCGCCGCTGGAGCGCGACGACAACTTGTCGCCATGGCCGACGTGGCCCTACATCCTGCGTACCTATCCGGTGCACGAGGAAACGGGGGAGCGGAAGTTCGCGGTCGGGATCAAGCGCTTCGTCGGCGATGACGAGGGGCACGTCCGCTTCCTCGAGTTGCAGGAGGTGCGGGTCAACAAGGATCCCGACTCCCGCCGCCGCGAGGTCGTCGCCACCAGCGAGACGGTGCACCGGATCCCCGCCGATCTGGTGCTGCTCGCGATCGGGTTCCAGGGTGTCGAGCCGATGCGGCTGCTCGACGACCTGGAGATCCCGCTGACCCCGCGGGGAACGATCGCGTGCGGTTCGGACTGGCAAACGGCCGCCGAGGGCGTGTTCGTCTGCGGCGACGCGCACCGGGGTGCGTCGTTGATCGTTTGGGCGATCGCGGAAGGACGTTCCGCGGCCGCCGCCGTCGACGCCTACCTCACCGGCGCCACCGAGCTCCCCGCGCCCGTCCATCCCACGACGCTGCCCCTCGCCACCGTCTAGGAGCGAGTCGCGCACGTTGGCGCCACGTATAGCGCCAGGTGTAAGCTACAAATATGGCTACCGAGACGGCGACTATCCGTGTATCCCGCCATACGCGGGATATGCTCGCCGTGCAGGCGCGCGCTCGCGGTATCCCGGTTGCGGTACTGCTCGCCGAGTTCGCGGAGACGATGCGGCGCGAGGAGCTTTACCGCTCGGAGCGGGAAGCCGCCCGCGTCGATGCGCAGCGTGGTGACGCCCGCGCCGAGGACGACGAGTGGGGGACGGCGCTTGGCGATGGCATCGACTGAACCGCGCAGGGGTGAGGTCTGGTTGGTCTCCCTCGGCGCCGCTCGTCCGGGAGAGCCCGGGAAGAACCGGCCGGCCGTCATCGTGTCAACAGACGAGATCCTGGCCGGTGTCAAGGACGAACTGGTCGTGGTCGTACCCGTGTCGAGCTCGCGGACACCCTCCGGTCTGCGTCCCACGGTCTCGCCGGACGAGGGGGTCGACGTCGACAGCGTCGCGATCTGTAGAGGTGTACGTGCGGTCACGCGCACCCGATTGCTCAGGCCGCTCGGCCGGCTGGATCCCGAGACGCTGCGTGAGGTCGAACGGTCGCTGATCATGGTTCTCGGCATCGACGTCAACAAGATCTCGTAGTACCGCTGCGGTCGTCCACGCGCTGCGTAACGCGCATGCTCCTTGCCGCGACTTGCCGTTAACTCCGCGTGGAGGGAGGCGAGATGTTGTTGAGGCGTATACGAGGTCTGCTGTTGTTGACCGCAATGATCGCGCTGATGCTGGCGACAGCGCCAGCAGTGAACGCGAAGGTCGTGTAGTCCCCAAGTGGGGGCCGTTCGACTGCCGGCTGCGCTCAGAGCGTGG
>WHSS01000223.1 GCA_009379975.1 Actinophytocola sp. | reverse complement strand
CTAGGGCTCGCACGGTCTGGGATCGAGCGATGGCTGTTGTGTGCCTACTCGCGGGGGAGCATGGTGAGCCATAGCTGGGTCACGGCGGTCACCGCTGCGACGTACGGCGGGATTTCTATGCCGTGGCTGGCAGCAAGTCGCTGGTAGCGGTCCGGCCACGACTCTGGCAGCCGCGGGAGGTTGTCCGGTGGTTCGGTGTTGTTGCGTTCGAGCCACACGGATCGGACCGCGGCTGCCGTTTGCTCGGGTTCGAGCAGGTCGTGTTCGAGCAGGATGGCGAGGTCGACGAGGTCTCGGACCCGCGAGTTCTCACGTTCCCCGAAGTCGCGGAGCATGCCGTGGAACTTTTCTGCCGCATGTCTGTGGATGTCGACCGCTTCGACCTCAACTGTTGGGATACCGGCGAACGCCAAGGAGCTGGGTATGGCGAGCCTGTCGGTGGCATGAAGTTCATGAGTCCTGGGGGAGACGTCGAGCTGGATGCGTCCGAAGGGCTTGTCGGCGAGTTGCGCGCTGACTTTGGCCCGCCAGGTAGGGACTCCGCCGCTGTCATCACGTAGCCGTTCCGGCGGGCCGGCGGCGAAGATGAAGTAGTCGTGGTCGAGGTCGACGGCGAGGATGTCGATGAGTCGCTCGTGGAGGTCTGATGCGCTGTTGACGTCATCGCGCAGGCCGAGATCGACGTCCTTGGTCAGGCGGGCATCGTCGCGTAGGCGAACCTCAAGTGCCATACCACCTTTGAGTACCCATTGCCCCGGCTCTGCCGCTTGCATGCGGGCGATGATGCGTTCGAACATCACCCGTCGGCGTAGCCGGTCCAAGCTGACTCCGGTCTCGGCGGATCGTGCCAATAGCCGGCGCTCCAATGCGGTGCGGAGCGCCGGCGCCGATTGGTAGGTCATTGTGTCTCCGCTTGCTGGATCGCGCGTTCGATGTAGAGCGCGGCGCGGGGGTCAAGGGTCTCGGCGTGGGAGCGAAGACGGCGAGTGGTGACGAGGCCGGCGTGCCGCGCGTCGCCGATGGCGCGGGCAAGTTGATCCTCATCGGTCGCGTTCGCGGCGATATCGATGAGCGTGCGCAGGGGAGTGGTCACCCGGTATCCCGAGCGTGCGACGACGTCATCGGCGGGAAGCTCGGCGTAGTGAAGCGCTACAGCCTCGTCGCGCATGGTGAACCCGGGTGGAACCGTCAGATGGACATACCGTGATTCGAACTCGCCGATGCTATACACGGCCATGGCCGACTCGTGTGACACGATCGCTCGTCCTCGTGACCACAGGGTCCAGCGAGCGAGTTCATCGTGTACGCCCGGAACCCACTCAACTAGGTGGAACAGGCCGCGATCAACGCGCCACCAGTTACCAGCTCCAACGTGATGGGCCTGCGCCTGGTGGGAGTAGCCAAGCGACTTCGCCTGCGCGGCCGTGAAATAGCCGCCCTGCTGGGCGGCGAGCTCGAAGAGTTGCCGACGGAGGTCACGTCGATCAGTGGGCACCAGCTTATCCTACAGTAAAACTTGAGTTCTAGCCTCACTCGGTCGATGGAAGTCAAGTTAGTTTTGAGTATCGGCGGCTGCTGAGGTTGTGAGCTGTCGACGATCTGCCAGTATGTCAAGATCGAGCCCGTCCGTGTGTGTCGCGAGTGCGGATGCCACGTTCCTGCAGGCGGTTGCGCACTGTGGTCGGATCGACATCAAGATGTTCGCCAACTCGAGCGAGTGACCAGCCGAGACGGTAGAGGTGGATCGCCTCGTCCACCTGGCTTGGGGAGAGGCCGCGTCGGCGCATCGGAACGTCGTACTGGTGGAGGATGGCACTGACGGTACGACGGTCGATGCCGAACCGGTCGCCCAGTTCATAGGTCGTCGCGCCCGCAGCGTAGCCCTGTACCAGCATCTGGACTTGGTCTTGATCGAGATGTCGCGCCCGCCGTGGCTTGGGCCGGTTGGCGGGCAGAGGCGGCAGGGGTGAACTCTCGCCACTAATCGCGTTGGGATCGTGAAGGCGACCTGGCTTGTCGGCCATCTGTTCTCGTGCGAGTTCGACGAGTGCCTTCGCGATCTTCTTGACATCGGGCGGGTCATGACGGACACCACGAACATGGAGCTGTATTGAATCCACGCGACGACCCTGCTTCGAATCTGGCTTGGCGTCCACTACCTCACCTTGGCTCTGAACCAGCACTTGGCTTGGTATCGCCATGAGCTCGGCGGCGCTGGCCGTTGCTGACTCAAGTCGCGACGGTAGCCACATCCGGCGCCAACCACGACCGGACTGCTGCGCGCGAGCGGGAAGGTCACTCGATCGTGTGGCTCTCCGTGGAAGGTGTGGGCTGTCGCCTGGTCGTCCTGATCAAGATCAGCTGGCAGGACATGGTGCTCGGGTCAGCATTGCCCAATGCGCCTGTCTGCAGATGGCCACTCCTCCTCAACGTGTTGCTGCTCGGCGAGGGTCGGGGAAGCCGAGGCTGACGTAACCGGGCGCGCGTTTGGCAAGCGACGAAGCCAGGACGCCGGTGCTGATGTCGTGGTAGTCGTGGACTTCGGCGGTGACCTTGCCGGGGTCCGCGCGGAGGATCCGGCCCGCGTACTGGACGAGGCGTCCCTTGAACGCGATGGGCACAGCGAGAAATAGGGTGTCCAGTGCAGGGCAGTCGAATCCTTCGCCGACGAATGGTCCAGTGGCAACGACCAGCAGCGGTACTCCGTCCGCAGGTTGGAGGCGGGCGACGGCGTCGCGGCGGGCGGTCGCGCTCATTCCGCCGCGCAGCACGATCGGGTCGAGCGAGCGTCGCCGAAGTTGGTCGGCGAACCGTTCGACGTGGGTGGTCCATTGGGTGAGCAGCAGGCAGTGCCGACCCCGTTCTATCGCGGCGACCACGTCGTCGGCGACCTGGGTGAGGCGGGCGTCGTCGGCCACGAGATCGCGGTAGATGGCCGCCATCCCGCCGGGCTTCGTCGGGTCGGCGTCACCGGAATAGCGGTAGGCAGTGTCATGCACGTGGAGCACGGGCATCGGACGGTGCGCGGTCGTGTCCAATTCGAGTTGGGGTGTCGGGTCCTCACTGGGGCGGGTGGAGTGAGTGATGGTGTGCCGGATCGGACCTAACTGGAGGGTTATCAAGTCGTCGAGCTTGTCGCGTCGGTACGGGGTGGCGGTGAGTCCTAGCCAGCGGCGGGCCGGGATTTGCTTGACGGCGTGCTCGAACGCGGCGGCGGGGATGTGGTGGCACTCGTCGACGACGACCAGCCCGTAGCCGCCGGTGAGCTCCTCGATGTCGGTCTTGCGAGCCAGGGTTTGCAGCATGACGACATCGATCACGCCGCGGGTTTTGCGGCGACCGCCGCCGAGTTGGCCTGCTTTGACGCCCAGCATTTCGCTGATGCGGGTGCGCCACTGGTCGGCCAGGGTCTTGCGGTCGACCAGCACGAGCGTGGAGGTTGCGTGGGTGGCGATGGCCGCGCAGGCCATCACGGTCTTGCCCGCGCCCGGCGGTGCGACCAGCACACCGAGATGATGGTCGCGTAGATCGTCTACGGCGTCTTGCTGCTGCCGGGTCAGCGTAGCGGCAAATGTGAACTCCCGCGTCTCACCGGCCTGCCGCTCGTCGATCACCTCGAGGCGGCTGCCCGCCTGCTCGACCAGCGAGGCCACCGTGTCGTGCAGCCCCCGGGGCAGGACGAGCCCGCCGTCGAGAGTTTCGTCGTAACTGCGCAGGAACCGCGGTGTGTCCCATGTGGACATTCGGAGTCGTTGGCGCTCGTAGAACAGTGGGTTCGTCATCGACGCCGCGTGCTTCAGCGTCGCGTGTAGCGCTGGGGTCAGCTCGTCTGATTCCAGGCGGATTCCCGAGCTGAGCCGGGCGTGCACGATGGGTGGCGCGGTGGTGCGGATCCGCGTCGAGACCGCGGCGCCGATCTTGTCGATGCTGGCGCCGACAGAGACTCCACCGGCGCGGCGCGCGACCCGATTGACCTCGGCAGGGCTCATTCGGCCGATCGAGGACAGGTACGCCCACTGGTCATCGTGTGGTTCCATCGTCGCCAGATCGAGGAACACCGTCGCGCCGTCCTGGCGGGCCTTGCCGTGCAGCGGTGCGGCGATCAGATTCCCTACGCCGCCCGAGGGCAGCACGTCCTGCGACGGGAAGAGCCGGTCGTAGCTGGCCAGGTCCATGCGACCGCGCACCGCCATCGCCTCCCGCAGCAGGATGGTGCCGAGCCGTCGGGCCGTTTCTGCAGGCACAGGTGCGGTGAAGAACACCCACGCGTGCGCACCCATTCCCGAACGCGAGACCTCCAGCGCTGCTGGCACTGACAACGCCCTGGCGGCCTTCAGGTAGGCCAGAGCGTCCAGCATCGCCATCGGGCCGTCGAAGTCGGCCGCCAGCCACCAGCACAGGTCGCCATCCAACAGCGGATACAGCCCGACATGCACGCCACCGGTCAGATGCACTCGCAACACGTCCTTGCTCAGCGGCAGATAGTCGCGGTCCTCGTGCCGGACGCCCTTACGCCACCCGCCGCGCACCGCTGGCAGCCAACCCGCTTTGCCAGTACGCGTGTTCTCCCATCGCGTGGCGTAGACGTCAGTGCGCGCAGCGAACAACGCAGCGAAGAAATCGACCTTCACCTCCGGGGCCGATCGCCGGTCGACGGGGCCGGGGTGCGCTTCGAAGAAGCCGGTCTGTACCGGGCCGGGTGGAGCCGCTTGTTTCGGTGTCAGCTCCAGCAGCCGCAACAACCGCGCGTTCTCCGCACGCAACTGCGTTGTCAAGGCACGGAGCTCCGCGAGTTCCTCCGTGAGCCCCGCGGCATTCGCTGACTGTAGATCGTCTTCCACGGTCCCCACCGTAGATGGGATGGTCAGATGCCTGCCCGGTTGAGGCGCTCGATGAGGGCGGGTTTGCGTGCATGCGTTTGCCGCAACGCGATGGTGTGCAAGGTGAACGTGTCGTAGCGGTCCTCGCGTTCGGCGAGCGCCTGCAGGTCGGTGAGCAGCGTGACGGCGGCGTCATACTCGGCCGGTTTCCGGGCGGCGATCATCGCCTCGACGCGTGACCATGCGGCGTCTTCCTCGTCGGCCAGTTTGTCGAGTCGTTGTTCGCGGGCCTGGAGGCGCGCCTGCTCCTGGCGTGCCTCGTCGTCGGCGCGCTGGGCGGCCAGCCGACGCTCGTGGTCCGCTCGTCGCCGCGCCGCGTTGTCGAGCAGGTCGGCCACGGTCCGGCGGGCTGGAACGGGGATGATCGGAGCGGTGTCGCCGCGGCGGTGTCCATCGCGGACGTGGCGCAGCAACTCCATCCGCACCCGCGCCGCCTCACCCTGCACCACCCGCGCCAGGAGCCGGTCCTTCTCGGTGACTGGTAGGCGAGCCACCCAAGCAGCCAGGTCATCGGGATCGTCCGCAGTCTCGTCCAGCGGTGGAGAAGCCTGAGCCGCGATCGCGATCAGGTTGTCGTCGAGGCGCAGGAAGTCGGCCAGCGCCCGCTGAGCCGCGGTGAGCGCGCCAAGACCAGGCGGAACAGGTGGTTCGAGATCGTCGTCGGCGTCGCGGTCAAAGACGTCCTCGTCGCGTTCCCATGCGCCGTAGGTAGCCAGCCAGGCGAGGTAGAGCGGCCGGAGATCACCGGCGGCGAGTTCGGCGCGAACTCCGACGATCGCTGACAGTAATGTCGCGGCGTCGTAGTCGAAGTCGAACTCACCGGCGTGGTCCTCGCTGGTGACGTCGAGCACGATGTACTCGTCCGTGGCCCAGGCGCTCACCTGGTCGCCGACGCAGTAGTCCTCGACGACTTCGGGATCGAGCAGGTCGCAGGGCAGGCGGAACATCACCCGGTGGGTGCCCCAGTTGGCCACGTACAGGTGCGCGTCGTAATAGCGCTCCATCAACCGGCTCGGATCACCCTTGAAATCGCCCCAGTGATACTCGTTCACGAAGCTGGTTGCAGTGATCCTCGCCCGGGTCGACAGCGACCGAACCTCGGCCCGCCTGGCATCGTCCAGCGGCCGGTCGATCGCCAGGAACTCGTAATACTGGTACTCGCTCACAGCCCATCCAGTCAGTCGGCAGGGATAAAGGGTTCCGCCCGGAACGTCGAGTCGTCGCCCAGATGGAAGAACAGGTGGCCCTCAATCGTCTCGTCGTCGACGAGAACCGCCCAGCCGCGTCCGCTGACCTGGTCGCCCTCGTCGACACCCTCCCAGGTGAACTCGACGCCGGTCCGGCCGTCCCGTTCGGCTGGTCGGCAGTCCAGCCACCCGCGGACGGCGATGAAACCGAACTGGCCGGTCCCATCCCTGCTGAACTCGACGAAACCCGGTTCGACCAGGTCGATGGCCTCGCGGTCCCAGCCGCTCATCGCCACGATCCGCCACCGACTGGTCATCCGCGCGCTAGACTTCGGAGCCCTTGCCATGGGGTGTCAGAGTAGTGATCTCGGTGGGATCGATTCGAAGTACCGCCGTTTGATGGCGCACCGGAGAACCGCCAGTACATCAGGTCCGAGGTCGTCCGTGTGCGTCGCGGGTGCGGACGCCACGTCTCCGAAGGCAGTTCAGGACGGTGGTCGGATCGACGCCCAAGTGTTCGCCGACTCGTGCCAGCGACCAGCCGAGAGTGTAGAGGTAGATGGCGGTGTCAACCTGATCGATGGAGAGGCTGCGGCGACGCATCGGCACGCCGTGCCGACGGAGGACGGTGCTGACTGTCCGACGTTCGATGCCGAACCGGTCGCCCAGCTCGTACACCGTTGCTCCGGCCTGGTACCCGGCGATGAGTTCCTGGATGTGGTCGGCGTCGAGTTGGCGTGCCCTTCGGGGCTTAGGTCGGTCGGCGGGCGGTGGAGCAGGTCTGGCGCGGTCCGGCAGCTTTCGAAGCAGGTTCTCTAGGGCTTCTACCTGGGGTTTTATGTTGTAGTAAGTTCCCCCAAGGTCCACCCCTAGGCATAGGTCCTCCGTTCTGGCGTTTCCGCTGGTCGGAGGGCCTTTGTCGTTGCGGCGATGATCGACAGCCAGGGCCGGTGTTGATCTCCGATTGCGCCTGCTGGGAGCAGATCGGGAGCACCCCCGGCGGGTTGCATGATCTTCGAGTTCCGATCCACGTCGGTGGTGACCTGCGGTTGTGTCCGCTTCCGGGCCGTGGCACGCGGGGTGCGCCGTGGCGCAACCGTGTGGCGTGCACGGTCTTTGCGGCGCGGCGGCCGCGTGTCGGCGGGCCGGGCGGTGGTGGCGTGCTTCCACCGTCGCTCGAGCCCGCGCAGCAGCTTGGCTTCGATCTCCGGGGCG
>WHSS01000002.1 GCA_009379975.1 Actinophytocola sp. | reverse complement strand
CGACGCTGCCGCTCGTCCAGGTGCGGGCGCAGCACCGCATACCTCGACGCCACCGATTCCGCGACACCCACAAGACCTGCCATAGCACAACCGTAGCCGCCGCGGGACCAAAAACCTACTTTATTTTGTCGCGAGTCCTAACCGAGTCGGTGCAGATTACCCAGCGTGCCGCGCTGGCGGCCGCACGAGCCGCCGAGGCACGCAGGCAGGTCAGCGAAGCCCGCTTTCAGGCGGTGTTCGCCGAGGCCGCCGTCGGGATCACCATGGTCGATCCGCACGGTTGCGTGATCGCGGTCAACGCGGCCATGGCCGACATGCTCGGCCACGCCGCCGGTGACCTGGTCGGCCAGGAGATCGCGAAGGTCATCGGCTCCGCTGCCTGCACCGGCATGAACGGCGACAAATGTGGTGACGTCGGCGGCGAGATCTGTCCCGACGCCGGCGATGTCGCCGGCCGCTTACGAGACCTGCTCGACGGCGCCGTCGACCGGTTTCGCGTGGAAAGCGCCCGGAGCAGGCCGGACGGCCGGATGCTCCACCTCGACCTGTCGATGTCCATGGTGCGCGACAGCCTCGGCTACCCGGACTTCATCATCGGGGTCGCCGTCGATCTCACCGAGCGTCGCAGGCTGGAGAACCGGTTGTGGCACGAGGCGCGGCACGATGAGCTGACCGGGTTACCGAACCGGAAGCTGTTCTTCGAGCGCATGGCGGCCGCGGGCGAGATCGCCGGCTTGTGCTATCTCGACCTCGACGGCTTCAAGAACATCAACGACGGCCTCGGCCACGACACGGGCGACCGGGTACTCGTGACGGTGGCACAGCGCCTGCGGCAGACCGTTGAGGCGGAGGGCTGCACGATCGCGCGGCTCGGCAGCGACGAGTTCGTCGTCCTGGTGACCGGGCCGGCGAGTTCCGGCAAGGTCACCAGGCAAGCGGAGCGGATGCTGGCCGCGCTGGCGCCGCCGATCCGGCTCGGCAACGACGACTACACCGTGACCGGCAGCATCGGCGTGGTGCACGCCGCCGTCACGGGCAATGCGCCGAGCCAGTTGATGCGCGCGGCGGATATCTCATTGCAGCACGCGAAAGCCAAGGGCAGGGCCAGGTGGGAACGCTACGATCCGGCACACGGCGCCGAAGAGGTCACGCGGCACAGCCTCGCCACCGCGATGCCGCTCTCGCTCTCGCGCGGCGAGTTCTTCCTCGAGTATCAGCCGCTCGTCGAGCTACCCGGTTCGGCGGTGAGCGGCTTCGAGGCGCTGGTGCGCTGGCGCCATCCCCGGCTCGGCATGCTGGCGCCGGATCGTTTCATCCCGGTCGCGGAAGAGACGGGCCACATCATCGCACTCGGCCGGTGGGTACTCGAAGAGTCGTGCCGGCAGGCACGCCGCTGGTTCGACGAATTCCCGGCGGTGCCGATCACGGTGAGCGTCAACGTCGCGGCCACCCAGTTGCGTGAACCCTCGTTCGTCGCCGATGTCCTGGCCGCCCTCGATGACGCCGGCCTGCCGCCGGATCGGCTGCAACTGGAGTTGACCGAGAGCGCGGTCGCCGGTGACACCTCGGGCGCGTTGGCCGCGCTGGGCGAACTGGCCAATGCCGGTGTCATCCTGGCCATCGACGACTTCGGAACCGGCTACTCCAACCTGGCCCACCTGGGCAGGCTGCCGGTGCACACGCTGAAGATCGACAGGTCGTTCCTCGCGCCGACCCGGCCGGGCGGCCCGGCCGATCCGGCACACGACAAGATCGTCGCGGCGACCATCTCGCTGGCGCACTCCCTGGGGCTCAACGTCGCGGCGGAAGGCGTGGAGAGCACCGCGCAAGCCGATCAGCTGCGCCTGCTGCACTGCGACAGCGCACAGGGGTTCCTCTTCGGCGCACCGGCCTCCGCCGCCGACGCGACCACCATGATCTCGCGTCAGGTCGGCAGGGCGAGCTCGGCCTGAGGAAGCTGAAAGACGC
Organism: Actinophytocola sp.; assembly: GCA_009379975.1. GTDB lineage: Bacteria > Actinomycetota > Actinomycetes > Mycobacteriales > Pseudonocardiaceae > WHSS01. The sequence continues at coordinate 78,780 of WHSS01000002.1, read as the reverse complement.
CTTCAGTCCACTGGACGTAGTGAAAAACGCTTTCAGTCCGTTGGAGAGTTCAAGTAGTGCGAGCGGCAGTGAGCGCTACTCGCCCAGTAGGCTCCCCAGTGACCCGGAGATGCTGCCGGTGACGGGGTCGAGCGTGTCGTCGGCGGTCTTCGTCACCGAACTGAGCAGGCCGCCGTCGTTGTCATCACCGTCATCGTTGCCGCCGTCAGAGTCTTCGCTGTCCTTCGGCGGCGCCTGCTCGCTTGACGGCGGCGTAGTCGGCTTCGGTGCCGAAGTGGTCGACGGCGGCGGAGTGGTGGTCGTGCTGGGGGCCTGGCCGGAAGAGCCCGAAGCGCTGCCGGAACCGGACGACGCGTTGCCACCTTCCGCGGCGGGCCGCTGGGTAGCGGTGCTGGAGCCGCCGCCGGTTTCGCTCGTGTTGTTGGAGCGCTTGAGCACGGAGGTCGTGGGCTTCATCCCGTCCGACTGCGCGGGCGGCACGTAGTCCGGCGACTGGCCGGCGCCGCCTGCGTGGCTGTCGGGCGTGGTGCCGATCGTCGGCTTCAAGGCGATGAGGCCCGCGATCGTGAGGCCGCACAGCACGGCCGCGCTGCTGATCGACGCGATCCGGCCGGTGCGGCGCTTCGTCGCGGTCTCCTGCTGGTCGGTGTCCCGCTCGAGGAGGTTGGCGGCGTTGACCTTCGAGGGCAGTTGGATGGTCGGCGAGTCTTCCCCGCCGAAGCCGACACCTTCCCTGCGCAGCAGTTCGGAGACCGGGCGCAGTTGCCGCTCGCGCGGCTGCGTCCGTGGCCGGTGGTAGTGGGCATACGTGGCTCGTTCACGCGCCACGAGTTCGGCGACCGTGAAGTACCCGCGGGCGTTGCGTTGTTGATAAGCATCGTTCATCGACACGCTCGAAACCCTCTCGTTCGGCCGCACAGTGACCCGCCTGGCGCCGTAACTGATGTTTAGTCATCCCTGTCGGAGTGAGGCGATACTACTCGTATGGGTGAAGAAGGGAAGGGGAAACACCGCTCAGTGATCAAAAATCTGGGCATAGCGTGGTAAATCTCATACTTCAATCGCCGCGCGGGCAGCCGGTGCCTGCGCGGCCATACCCACAGTGAACAGCTCGTCGCGGATATGATGCCGTCGCAGTAACCAGGGAAGCCGCACGATGTCGTTGACGATCATGACGACCGCCTGCGCCACGATCCGGGCGGCGGACTCGTCGAGCTCCGGCCGTGCGGCCAGCACCGCATGAGTCCAGCGCATGATGCCCACCCGCTGGCGTGTCCGGTGATTCGCCACCACGTCGGCGGGCAGGTGGGTCAGTTCGGTGACCGCGACCCACACCAGATCCCGGTGAGTGAAGGCGAAGCTCAGGTAGTAGCGCAGTAACAACTCGAGCGCGTCGGCCGGATCGCGCGCTTCGGCGAGCGCACGCGCGGTGTAGGTCTCGGTGGCGTCCGCCGTCCGGTCGATGATCTCGGCGAGCAGGTCCGACTTGCTCCGGAAGTGGTAGTAGACGCTCGGGCCGGTGATGCCGACCATGGCGCCGATGTCGTCGATGCCGACCGACGCGTAGCCATGCCTGCTGAACAGGTGTGCCGCCGCGGCCAGCAACTGGTCGCGCCGGGATGCGCCGTCGGTCTGCGAGGGCGTGGGAATCACCGGCTCGATCGCGATTTCGCGGTCGTCGAAGGCGGATCCTCGTGGTAGGTCGGTGTAGGCGACGCGGTAGGCGAGTGAGCGCAGCAGCGCTTCGTACTGATCGCGGGGGAGGGAAACCTCGTGGTGGGAGACGCTTTCGAACAGGGAGAGCAGGCACCACGCGATGAGCTCACCGTCTGCGGCGGGCAGATCGGGTCGCTCCGCGGTGATGGCCGAGCGGGTCCGTTCGGCGGTCTTGACCAGGTGGTTCATGATCATGCGCCGGGTGTCACGTGACAGGTAGCGCATCTCCCGCTGCCACAGCGCGGGCAACCCCCTGCCGTCCAATGCGCTGCCCGCGAGGTGACCGATGATGTGCTCGAGCGTCGTGGCGTGTTCGAGGCCGGCCAGCATCTCGTCGATACCGTCGAGCACGCTGCGGGTGAGCAACTCTTCCTTGTTGCGGAAGTGCCGGTACAGCGCGGTCGACGTGATGCCGATCCTCGCCGCGATGTCGACCATCGACGTGCGGTGATAGCCGTCCCTGAGGAAGTGCTCGGTCGCGACCCGCAAGATCGTTTCCTTCCGGTCTCGCGGTCGCTTCGCCGTTTCCCTGGTTTTGGTGGCGGCCTTTGCTGGCACGTGGCATCCCTTCGCGGCTTCGGCCCGTCGGCCAACGCCGTTATAGCCCAATTGCCCCGCGACGGGAACCCCCGTGTCTCAGCTTGCGGCGGGTTCAGCGCAGTCCGAACCGCCGCCGCAGGTCGCGGGCCGTGACCAGTCGGGTCAGTTTGCGTAGCAAGGTGCCTTTGAGTCGAGTGTACGGATACCACTGTGGCTCCCGCTTCGGCGTCAGGTTGCTCGACACGATCGCCTGGCTGCGGCAGAACTTCCGGATGCCGTACTCCCCGCCGTTGCGGGCGCCGATGCCGGACTGTTTCCAGCCTGCCTGCGGTAGGGGCAGGGTGAACAGGTTGGCGAACATGTCGTTGACGTTGACCGAGCCCGCTTCGAGCCGCCGTGCCACGCTTTCGCCGCGCTGCTTGTCCTTCGTCCACACCGTGGCGGACAGGCCGTAGGCCGAGTCGTTGGCCAGCCGGATCGCCTCTTCGGCGTCGGCCACCCGCATGATCGGCATCGTCGGCCCGAAGGTCTCCTCGGTCATGCACGCCATGGAATGGTCGACGTCGATCAGCACCGTCGGCTCGAAGAACGTGCCCGCTGCCGCCCGTTTGCCGCCGGTCAGTGCCTTCGCGCCCTGCTCGATCGCCTCATCGACATGACGCTGCACGATCGCGAGCTGGTTCTCGTTGGCCAAAGCACCGACGTCGAAGTGGTACCCCTGATCGTCCTGGCCTTGCCGCAGCTCACCTACCCGCTCGACGACCCGGGCGACGAAGTCCTCGTAGATCGGGGCTTCGACGTAGACCCGCTCCACCGAGGTGCACATCTGCCCGGAGTTGCACAGCGCGCCCCACACCGCGCCGTTGACCGCGCGATCCAACTCGGCGTCGGCGAGCACCACCATGGCGTCCTTGCCGCCCAGTTCCAGGCTGCACGGGATCAGCCGTTCGGCCGCCCGTTGCCCGATTACCTTGCCGGTCCGCGTCGAGCCGGTGAACTGGACGAAGTCGGCGTTGTCGACGACTGCGGCGCCTGCCGGGCCGTAGCCGGTCACACAGCCGAACACCGGTGGCGCGCCGATCTCTGCCCAGCCCGCGATCGCCTCGCGGGTCACCAGCGGCGTGAACTCCGAGGGCTTGACCACCACCGACGCGCCTGCCAGCAACGCCGGGACCGAGTCCATCAGGGCGAGTGCGAGCGGGAAGTTCCACGGCGTGATGACGCCGACCACCTGATACGGCCGGTACACCATGCGCTGCTTCTTGGTCATGGTGATCGCGCCGTGCGGGCGGGGTGTCTGCTCGGCGATGAAGCGCTCGCCGTGCTTGGCGTAGTAGTTGATCACGTCGACGACGTAGGGCACCTCGAAGGTCGCCTCGCCCCACGGCTTACCGGTCTCGGACTGCAGCAGCCTGCCGAGCCGGTCCTCGTTGTCGAGCAGCCAGTCGCGGTAGCGGCGCAGCCACCCCACTCGCTCGGCGTAGCTCAAGGCTTCCCACGCCGGCTGGTTCGCGCGCAGGTTCGCGACGGCACTGGAGACTTCCTCCGCCGTCTGGTCAGGCACCGCGCCGGCGACGCCGCCGTCCGCGGGTGAACGGACTTCGATAACGGCTGTCACTGCTTGTCTCCCGAGATCCGGCGGTGGTAGGCCGCGCGAGCGGCCGGATCGGCCTGGGTGAAGGTGACGTCGAACTTGAGGGCACGGGCCACCTTGTACTTGGCACGGGTGGACATCAGCGACATCGACTTCAGCATGCCCGCCGCCGACTTCGGCACGACGACCCGCGGCTTGCCGGTGGTGAACGCCGTGACGACGGCGCGGGCCACGTCGGACGGGTCGACCGTGGTGATCCCCTCCGCCCACTTGGGCACCTTCGCGCCCGCCGACAACTCGGTGCGAACCACTCCGGGGAGCACCGCGGAGACCGTGACACCGGTGTCGTGCAACTCGCCGTACAACGACTCGGTGAAGCCGAGGACCGCGTGCTTGGTGCCGCAGTAGGTGGCAAGGCCGGGGTAGCCGGTGACGCCTGCCAGCGAGGCGATGTTGACGATCGCGCCGCTGCCCCTTGGGGTGAACCGCGCTGCCGCGAGCTTGCTGCCGGTGATCACGCCACGCAGGTTGATGTCGATGATGCGGTCGGTCATCGAGTCGGCCTCGTCGGCGAGGAGCCCGGTCGGCATGATGCCGGCGTTGTTGACCACGACGTCCAGTGAACCCAGCTGTTGCTCGGCGTCGTCGAGGAAGCTCGCGAACGACGCGCGATCGGTGACGTTCAGCGGCAGCCCGATGATCTCGGCTCCCGGCTTGGCGCCGAGCTCGGCCGCGGTCTTCTCGGCCAGTTCGGCGTCGACGTCGCCGATCGCCACCTTCGCTCCCTGGTCCAGGAACGCTTCAGCGGTGGCGCGGCCGATACCCCGCGCGCCGCCAGTGATCGCCACGACCTTGCCGACCGGCGATATGGCGGACTTCGTTGTCCGTGCCATGGGTGACCCTTCTGCTCGACATCCACGCAAAGTATGCGCCCGATCACACCCGCACCGCTTGAGTCAGCCGGCCAGATCGTGCGGCCGATGTTGTGCTGGTTGGCCGTCAGGTGGACTGAATGCTCCTTTCACTCCACCCAGTCGACTGAAGGCGTCTCTCAGCGCGAAACCTATGGGGTGGCTGGAACGATATTTACCGTGTGGAGGAGTTGAACGGTTTCGCCGAACCGGTGACCGTGAGCCGCGTCCGGCTGCTCGGCGAGTTCGAGCTGGGCATGGCCGACGGGTCGACGGTCGCGTTTGACTCGGCGCGGGCGGAGTCGCTGGTGGCCTTCCTGGCGCTGCACCGGGGTGAGCCGCAGTCGCGGCAACGGTTGTCGTACCTGCTCTGGCCCACCTCCACCGAGCAGCAGGCGCGGACCAACCTGCGGCACCTGCTGCACACGGTTCGGCGGGCGCTGCCAGCCGCCGACCGGGTCCTGGAAGTCACCGCTCGCACGCTGCGGTGGCGCCCGCCAGACCCCTGCCAGATCGACGTCGCCGTGTTCGAAGATCAGCTGGCGCTCGCGGCGAGCATGACCGGCGGCGATCGCATCGCGGCACTGAGCGATGCCGTCGACACCTATACCGGTGACTTGCTGCCGGACAGCTTCGACGACTGGGTGCTGAGCGAGCGGGAACGGCTGCGGCAGCGCTACGCGGGTGCGTTGGAACAGCTCGGCCCGCTGTATCAAGCCAGGGGCGATCACGCGGCGGCCAGCACCTATGCCGAGCGGCTGCTGCGGGAGGACCCGCTGCGAGAAGACGCGTACCGCGTGCTGATCCGCGCCTACGATGCCCGCGGCGATCCAGCGCGGGCATTGCACACCTACCACCTCTGCGCGAGCACGCTCGAGCGTGAGCTGGACGTCGCGCCCTCCGCCGAGACCCGGGCGGTTTATGAGGCAGTCCTGCCCGACCGGCAGCCGAGCGGCCCGCGACAGCAGCGGAGGCCGAGCGGTCCACCACTGGTGGGGCGATCGGCCGAGCGCGCACGGCTCACCGCAGCCTGGCGAGAGAGCGAGGCCGGACGGCCACAGCTGGTGCTGATCAGCGGCGACCCTGGCATCGGCAAGACCCGCCTGGCCGAGGAGTTCGCGTCCTGGGCCGCGCATCGTGGCGCGACGGTCGCGACCGCGCGGGCCCACGCCGCGGAGGGTTCGCTCGCGTATGCACCCATCGTGGATTGGCTACGGGCACCGGAAATCCGGCGGCGGCTGAACCGGCTGGGCACCACGCACCTGGTCGAGCTGGCGCGGTTGCTGCCAGAGCTGCTGACCGAGATTCCCGGTCTCGGATCCCCCCAGCCCTTGCCCGCGGACGAGCATCGGGAGCGGTTGTTCGAGGCGGTGGTTCGCGTGTTCACCGCCTCCGGGAGGCCGGTGCTCCTGATTGCCGACGACATTCAGTACTTCGACCGGTTCTCGCTGCGGTTGCTGCACTTCCTGTTGCGGGTGGACCCGGGCGCGCGCGTGCTCGTCGTCGCGACCGCCCGGCCGGAGGACATCGATCACGACCATCCGGTGCAGGTGATGCTGAGCGCGCTGCTGGTGCTCGATCAGCTCACCACGATGGAGCTGTCACCGCTGTCCCGCGACGAGTCAGCGGCGCTCGCCAGCCGGCTCATCGAATCCGCGCTGCCGGAGGGTGATCTGAACCGCGCCATCGTCGGCAGCGAGGGCAACCCGCTGTTTCTGATCGAATCCTTGCGCGCGGGTTTGTCCCCTGGTGGTGTGAGTCCGAAGGTGCAGGCGGTCATCGCGTCCCGGCTGGCCAAGTTGTCAGAACCGGCCAGGGACCTGATCGGGCTGGCGTCGGCGATCGGGCGTGACTTCACCGCGCGCGAAGTGGCTGCGGCGACGGATGCCGGCGACGACACGGTGGTCGCCGCGTTGGATGAGCTGTGGACCAGGCGCCTGATCCGGGCGCAGGGCAGGGACGCATACGACTTCGCGCACGAAAAGGTCCGCGAGGTCGCCTACCGCCGGCTCAGCCCGGCGCTGGCCAGGCGACACCACCTCCGCATCGCGCGCGTGCTGGAGCAGTACGGGCAACCCGCGGCGAACGAACTCAGCGGCCGGATCGCCAGCCACTACGAACAGGCAGGGGCGAATCACTCGGCGGTGCGCTGGTACCAGCGCGCGGCGGACGTGGCCGTGGGACTGCACGCCAATGCCGAGGCGGTGCGGCTGCTCGATCGCGCGATCGAACTCCTGCGCACGCTGCCGGCCGGTCATGATCGCGACACCCACGAGCTGGCGCTGCTCACCGCGTTGCCCGCGGCGTTGGTGGTGCGTGAGGGCTACGCCTCGCCGCGGTTGTTTTCGGTGCAATCCAGGGCCCTTGAGCTCGTGCATGAGCTCGATGTGGAGCCGGAGCCACCGCTGGTGCGATCGCTCGCGCTCACCAGCGTCGTCCGGTCGGACTTCAACGGCGGCCGGTGGTTCGGCGAGCAACTGCGCGAACGCGGGGAACGTTCCGGCGACGACGTGCTGATCGTGGAGGGCGCCTACATCCTGGGGATTTCGGCGTTCTGGCAGGCGCGGTTCGAGGCCGCCCGCGACCACTTCGAACTCGCCGCGCGGCGGTACCGGCCGGAGCATCGCGCGGTGCACCTGCTGCAGTACGGCCAGGATCCCCGGGTCGTGTGCGTCAGCCGGCTGGCCAACACCTTCTGGTTCCTCGGCGAGCCGACCCGCGCGGTCCGCACGCGCAAGGCCGCGCTCGAACTGGCCGATATCACCCGCCATCCGCACAGTAAGGCGACGGCATTGTCGTTCGCGGCCCTGCTCGCCCTCGACATGAACGACGAGGCGAGCCTGCGCGACTACGTGGACGACCTCGACGACTTGGGAGCCATCCAGAGTTTGGCCGCGCCGAACTCGGCCGTCACGGCAGGGCTGCACGGCTACCTCGACGTGCTCGACGGTGATATCGAGAGCGGCATCGGGCAGTGCCACGAGGCGATCGACCGCCAGCGCGAAGGCCAGTCGGCGCCCGGCGCACGTGCCACCCTGCAGCGCATATTGCTCGCGGCGTTCGTCGCCGCGGGGGACGCCGATGGTGTGCGGTCAGTCGCGCGAGAACTGCTCAACGCCGGGGGTGCCGCGCGTGTCTGGCAAGCCGAATCGGAACTACAGCTGAACCGGGTGGCCACCCTGCGCTGAAAGACGCCCTCAGTCCGTCCAACGGACTGAAAGCTCCTTTCACTCCGTTCAGTGGACTGAAGGCGTCTTTCAGCGCGCGGTTGTATCGTTCGGCCAACGGTGAGGTGAGAGGAGGGCGCGTGGCTGAGCGTGATCCACGGCAGGACGTCCTGGGCTGGGTTGAGCGGTTCGCGGCCACTGCGCTGCGCGATGACCTGCTCGAGGAGTTACGCTCGGAGCTGATCGGGGTGCTGGTCGCCGAGGTGCCCGAGCTCACTGCCGACGCCGGGATCCGCCACGACCTGGAGCTGAGCACCCACGATCTGCTGCGCACGTTCTTGGACCAGGCGGCCAACGACCCCGCCGCCGATATGTCGTTCCCGCCCGCCGCGATCGACTTCGCGCGTTCGCTGGCCCGCCGTGGTCATGACGTCGGGCTGCTGCTGCGGCTCTACCGCGTCGGCCAGCGAGTGTTCTGGAGTGCGCTGATGGCGATCGTGCGGGAGCGGGTCCACGATCCGGACCTGCGCATGCGCGTGCTCGAGTTCCTCTGGGACCGGATGAGCAGGGTGCTGGAACGCAACATCGACGTGCTCGTCGCCGCGCACAGCGAGGAGAGCGAGCAACGGCTGCGCGGCGCGCTGGTGCGCAGGAGCGAGACGGTGCAGGCGATCCTGCGCGGCGATTCCGTCGACATCGAGACGGCGAGCAGGCAACTCGGCCACAATCTGCACCGCTGGCAGACCGCGCTGGTGTTGTGGGACGCCGACTCGGCCGAGGACGCAGATCCGAGTCAGGATCTTGAGACGCTCGCGTCGGAGGCGGCCAAGCTGCTCGGTGCCGTCCGGCCGCTCGCGATCCGGTCGAGCGCGCGGGTGGTGTGGGTGTGGCTCGCTACCGGGCCCGATCCCGAGGTGCGCCGCGTGGCCGATGCGCCGATCCTGCGGCGATCACCTTCGCTGCGGGTGGCCGTCGGGGTCCCCGCCGCCGGGCTCGCGGGCTTTCGGGAAAGCCACCGGGAGGCGTTGCGGGCCCAGCACGTCGCGGCTGGCGCGGCGCATCCCGCCACCCTCACCTACTACCGTGACGTCGAAGTCGTGAGCTGCCTTTCCGGCGACGAGGAGGCGATGCGCGCCCTGATCGCCCGCGAGCTCGGCGGGCTGGCGGGCGTCGGAACGGCATGCGCCCGGCTTCGGCAGACCGTGCTGGCGTATCTGAGCGCCGGCGGCGCCCGGGCGGCGGCCGCCACGCTCCGCGTGCACAAGAACACCGTGCTCTACCGGCTCAAGCAGGCGGAGCGCCTGCTCGGACACGGCCTCGACGAGCGTCGCCTGGAGCTGGAGCTCGCGCTAACGGTGGCCGACGTCTACGGCGAACGCGTGCTCCCGCCAGCCAGTGCGTAAGCGTTCTTTCCGCACCGGATCTATACGCATGTGTAACCCACGTCTCGATTCCGTTTTCTTTCTAGGTCATCCAACCTAAAGTCTGGCGTCGCGGTAAGACAGAGCGGAAGCGGTACGCGATGAAAGACTCCGATGGCACGTTCTTCGCGCGCATGGGCCGGTTGGTCGTGCGGCGCAGGGCGTTGACGCTGCTGGCCTGGGTCGGCGTAGCGCTTGCCCTCAACCTGCTCGTCCCGCAGCTCGAGGCGGTGATCGCGCGAGCATCGCAGCCGGTCATCCCGGACTCGGCCGAATCCGTCAAGGCGCTCAAGGAGATGGATCGGAAGTTCGGCGGCAGTGGTGCGCAGAGCGTGGCGTTCATCGTCTTCGTCGATGAGCAGGGCCTGTCCGAGGCAGACCACCAGTACTACGAGCGCGTGGTCAAGCGGCTGCGCGCGGACGGCAGGGTCGCCGCCGTCCAGGACGTGATCTCGAATCCGGCGTTCAAGGAAGCGCTCACCAGCGAAGACGGCAAAGCGACGTACCTCCCGGTCGGCCTCACCGGCGGGATCGGCTCACCGGAAGCGACCCGCCAGACCGAACTCCTCCGGGATGTCTCCAGCAACGGCGGCAAACCGGACTCCCTGCGCACCTACGTCACCGGCGCCGCGGCGACCATCACGGACCTGCAGACGACCGCCAACGAGAGCGTCGACAAGATCACCGTCGTCACGGTCTTCGGCATCGGCGCGATCCTGCTGCTGATCTACCGATCGGTCATCACGGCGGGTATCGCGCTGGCCACCATCGGCGTCGCCCTGATCACTTCGCGCGCGGTGACCGCGTTCCTCGGGTTGCACGTCTTCGATGTCTCGACGTTCACCGCCGCGTTCATCACCGCGATCGTAGTCGGTGCGGGCACCGACTACAGCGTCTTTCTGATCAGCAGATTCCATGAGGAACGCCGCAATGGCGCCGACGCATTGGAGGCGGTGAGGACGGCGACGCGCAAGGTCGCCGCGGTCATCACGGCGTCGGCGGCCACCGTCATCGCGGCCAGCCTGTCCATGGGGCTCGCCGAGATCGGGATCTTCCGCACGTCGGGACCCGCGCTCGCCGTCAGCATCGCGGTCACCCTGTTGACCGCGCTGACCCTGGCACCCGCCCTGCTGGCCATAGCGGGTGCGCGCGGGCGCGCCCAGGCGCCGCGGCGATCGATGACCGGCGGGGTGTGGACCAGGGCCGGAGCGCTCGTCGCGAGCAGACCGGTCCTGGTGCTGCTGGTCGGCCTGCTCGTGCTCGGCGCGCTCGCGGCCTTCTACCCGGGCATGCGCAAGAGCTTCGACGAGCGCGCGGCGCAACCCGCGTCGACCGAGAGCAATCGCGGCTACGACGCGCTCGGTGAACACTTTCCCGCCAACGAGGTGCTGCCGGACTATGTGCTGATCACCGCCGACCACGACCTCCGCAACTCGCGTGACCTCGCCGCCATCGAGGCTGCCGCGCAGGCGGTGACCCGCGTCGAGGGGGTGCGGACGGTGCGCGGCGTGACCCGGCCGAAGGGCACACCGATCGACGAAGCATCGATCGGCCGTCAGACCGGCGAGGTCGGGCGCGAGCTTCGGGACACGGAAGAACGCCTCGCCGAGGGCGAGGGTCCCGCGCGGCGGCTGACCGAAGGCGCGTCGAAGGTCAGTGGCGGCGCGTCGGAACTGTCAGCCGGCGCCGGCCGGGTCGCGGACGGCGCGCGCCAGGCGACGGACGCGGTCGATCGTTTCCTGACCGGACTGTCGGCGGGCCACGACGGACTCGGGGACGCGGTGGACGGCAGTGAACGCGCCCGCGATGGCGCGGACAGGCTCGCCGATGGCGCCGAGCAGCTGGCGGACGCGCTGCGCCTGGCCCACGACCAGACCCAACTCGCGGTCGACGGTCTCGGCATGGCCTACGACGCCCTCCGCGGGGATCCGCTCTGTACCGCGGACCCGATCTGCAAGCGGGCAAGGGAAGGCATCGGCGAGATCTATGTCGCCGAACGGGACGAGCTGCTGCCCGGGCTGGCCAAAGCCGCGACCGCCGCGGGCCGGATCGCGAAAGGCAACGACAAGCTCGGCGATGGGCTCGGCGAGCTGCGTTCGGGCCTGACCGAGGCTCGCGCCGGTGTCGCTCGGCTGACCGAGGGACAGCGCACGTTCCAGCGCAAGCTCGGCGAGCTTGCCGACGGCGCGGGAGAGGTCGCCGGGGGAGCGGACGAGCTCGCGGGCGGTGCGGGCGAGGTCAGCGAAGGTACGGGGAAGCTGACGGCGTCGACCAAGGAGCTTCGGAAGGGCCTGGACCAGGCCGCGGACTTCCTGCTGGCGACGGCCAAGGCGGCCGATGATCCCGCGATAGGCGGCTTCTACCTGCCGTCGAGCGCGCTCGACGATCCGCGGATGGCGCTGGCCAAGGGGTATTACCTGTCCGATGACGGCCGCACGGCACGGCTGGTCGTGCTGGGCGAGACGGACCCGTTCGGTCACGCGTCCATGGAACGGGCGGCGGTCATGAAGCAGGCGGCCGCGACGGCCGTGCGAGGCGGGCCGCTGGCGGGCAGCGACATCAAGGCGACCGGACCCGCCGCCACCAACGCCGAACTGTCAGGGCTGTCCGACGACGACTTCGAGCTGGTGGCCGTTGTCGCGCTGATCGCCGTGCTGCTGATCTTGATGCTGTTGCTGCGGAGCCTGGTGGCGCCGCTGTATCTGCTGGCATCGGTGCTGATCTCGTACGCGTCGGCGATCGGGCTCAGCGTCCTGGTCTGGCAACACCTGATCGGGCATGACCTCGAGTGGAGCGTGCCGGTGATCGCCTTCGTGATCCTGGTGGCGGTCGGCGCGGACTACAACATCCTGCTCGTCTCGCGGATCAGGGAGGAGTCCGACGACGGGTCCCGCGAGGGGATCGCGCGCGCCGTGGCTGTCACCGGCGGGGTGATCACGTCGGCCGGGGTGATCTTCGCGGTGAGTTTCCTGGCGATGATGGCGGGCGCCGTGACCACGTTGGCGCAGCTGGGGTTCACCGTCGGAGCCGGGTTGCTGATCGACACCTTGATCGTGCGCGGGCTGGTCGTCCCGGCGGTCGCCGCGCTGGTCGGCAGGTGGAACTGGTGGCCGGGCGGCGCGTCGCGGGTCGCTTCGCCGGCGCAGGCGGCGTATGAAGGGAGCAGCATCCGGCAGTCGACGCCGGCCAGTACTCAACCGGAAACCGCATGACCGAACCCGAGCGCAGAACCCGGCGAGGCCGCCCGCCGCTGGGCGATCGTCGGCAAGAGATCATCCAGGCGGCGCAGGAGATCCTCGCCGACCGGGGATATGCGCACACGTCGATGAAACAGATCGCCGACCGCGCCGGCATCGCGCCCGGCCTGCTGACCTACTACTTCCCCGCGAAGCAGGCGCTGCTGCTCGAAGTGGTCGCGGAGCTGGAGAAGGAGTTCACCTACAACTGGCGCGCGGAGCTGAGCGTCTACAACGGACCGCTCGAGCGGATCGGGGAGGCCTTCGACAAGTCGATCGCGAAATGGTCCGCGCAGCCCGAACTGTTTCGCATCTTCTACGACCTCTCGACGCTCGCTTCGGTCGACGAGGAGATCAAGCAGCGGCTCCAGGTGATGCTGCGCAGAATCCGGGCAGTCGCCGACGAGGAGATGCGCAGGATCGCCGCGGACCTTCCGACACCGCCGCCCCCGAATGCCGACCTCGCGAGCGCCATCACCGCGGGGTTCCACGGCGCGCTCTACGAAGCGTTGACCCTGGGGGAGGACCCACGACCGGCGCTGACCGCCCTGCGGTTCATGGCGCTGTCTTCGGCGGCGATGAGCTACGTGGCCGCGGGCCAGCGCCCGCCGATCGACCTCGACGAGCTATGAGCTGAAAGACGCTTTCAGTCCGTTCAACGGACTGAAAGCTCCGCTCACTCCGTTCAGTGGACTGAAAGCATCTTTCAGCGTGGGGCCGGCCTCAGGTGGCTTCGGTGATCAGCCGCAGCAGCTGGGCCTTCGTCCGGCGCCAGCGGCCGGCGACTTCGGCCTCGCTCAGCTTGGCGACCCGCTGGCTCACGGCAAGGCCGGTCATGGTGTTGATTGCGGTGTAGAGCGCGTCTTCGAAGTGCGGGAAGTTCGCGACCTCGGGGAAGAGCACCGGTACGGAACCGCGGATCAGGTCCGCGACCACCTTGTTCAGCGTCGCCAGCTTTTCGTCGATGTCCGGGTCACCGCCGCCCGCGACGGACAGCTGGATGACCGCCTGAAACGTCCGGCCGCGGTAGGTGTCCCACAGCAGGTCCAGCGCGCCGTCGGTGCGTGCACGGCCCGGCGGCAGGCTGCCGACCTTACTCAGCAGGGATTCGGTGACCTGGCCGATCAGGTACTGGATCGCCTCACCGACCAAGGCGCCCTTGGTGGGGAAATGGTGCACCTGGGCGCCGCGTGACACCTGGGCGCGCGCCGCCACCTTGGTGGTCGTCAGGCTCGCGTAACCCTCTTCGGCCAGCACATCGATGGTCGCCTCGAGCAGCGCGCGGCGCGTCGTCGCGCTGCGTTCCTCTTGCGTACGCCGAGGCTTGCTCGTGCTGCTCAGGTTGACGGTCATGCCAGAGAGTGTAACTTACGGTCATTACTGCACGTAAGTCGGCCGAGTAAGGCCGTGGCAGCACTCATTGTGAGCTAGCTCGCATTCCGCGGGCGAGGCGGCCTTGTGTCCAGGTCGGAAGCCATGAGGATCGACTGAGTCGCCCGCCAACCGGGCGGTTTTCCTAGCCTACGGGCAGTCCTGCCTGTATGTTTCTTCCAGACGCACAGTCGAGCGCAAAGGAGCAACCGCTGTGGCGAACAAGGTCTACGTCGTCGGGGTCGGGATGACGAAGTTCGAGAAGCCTGGCCGTCGTGAGGGCTGGGATTACCCGCAGATGGCGAAGGAGTCCGGCACGAACGCGCTGGCGGACGCCGGCATCTCCTACGACGAAGTCGAGCAGGCGTACGTCGGCTACGTCTACGGCGAATCGACCTCCGGGCAGCGGGCGGTCTATGAGCTCGGCATGTCCGGCATCCCGATCGTCAACGTCAACAACAACTGCTCGACCGGCTCCACCGCGCTGTATCTGGCCGCCGAGGCGATCCGCGGTGGCCGGGCGGACTGCGCGCTGGCGCTCGGCTTCGAGAAGATGCAGCCCGGCTCGCTCGGCACGACCTACGACGACCGTGAGCAGCCGATGATGAACCACATTCAGGCGCTGGTCGAACTCTACGACCCGGTGTTCCCGCCCGCGCCGTGGATGTTCGGCGCAGCGGGCCGCGAGCACATGGCGACGTACGGGACAACGGTCGAACACTTCGCCAAGATCGGCGAGAAGAACCACCGGCACTCGGTGAACAACCCCTACGCGCAGTTCCAAGACGAGTACACGCTGCAGGACATCCTGGACTCCCGAGAGGTGTACTCGCCGCTGACCAAGCTGCAGTGCTCGCCGACCTCGGACGGCTCGGGAGCGGTGATCGTCGCCAGCGAGTCGTTTGTGGACTCACACGGGCTGGCCGCGCGAGCGGTGGAGATCGTCGGCCAGGCGATGACGACCGACTTCAAGTCCACTTTCGACGGTACCGCCAGGAACGTCATCGGATACGACATGAACGTGCAAGCCGCGCGCAAGGTGTACGAGCAGTCCGCGCTGGGGCCCGAGGACTTCCAGGTCATCGAGCTACACGACTGCTTCTCGGCCAACGAGCTGCTGCTCTACGAGGCCCTCGGGCTGTGCGGCGAGGGCGAGGCGGGCAAGTTGATCGACAACAACGAGACCACCTACGGCGGCAAGTGGGTGGTCAATCCCTCGGGCGGGCTGATCTCCAAGGGGCACCCGCTCGGCGCTACCGGGCTCGCGCAGTGTTCCGAGCTCACTTGGCAGCTGCGCGGCGCGGCAGGCAAGCGCCAGGTAGCGGACGTCAACGCCGCGCTGCAGCACAACATCGGCCTCGGTGGCGCCGCCGTCGTCACCGCGTATCAACCCGCTGAGCGCTGAGAGACACCACCAACTCACCCTGACGCAAAAGGAGTCACCATCATGGGCAGGATCAGCACCTCCGTCGAGCTTCCCGCCGCCCCGGAGCAGGTCTTCGACCTCGCGGGCGACCCGCACAACTTCGAGAAATGGTTGACGTTGCACGTGAAGTTCAAGGGTGAGCTGCCCGCGGCGCTGGCGGAGGGCACCCAGTTCACCGAAGTCATCTCGATGATGGGCATGCCGAACACCATCACCTGGAACGTCGACGAGTTCGACGCGCCCAAGAAGCTGGCCATCTCCGGTACCGGCATGGCGGGCGTGCAGGTCAAGATCACCATCGCGGTCGAGCCCGACGGCGAAGGCTCAACGCTTGACCTGTCTACCGACTTCGAGGGCCAGATGATCGTCGGCGCGCTGGGCAAGGCCATCGAGAAGCAGGGCCAGGCCGAGCTGCGGAAGTCCATCGACCAGTTCAAGGCCCTGCTGGGCTGAGGAGAACCTATGTCAGACGAGGCGAAGTTCAACCCGGCGGGCCTCGGTGTGTGGACCGAACCGGCCCGGTTCGACGTCACCAGGGAACGGCTGGTCGAGTATGCGAAGGCCACCAACGACCCGATCGAAGCGCACCTGGCCGGTGACGTTGCCAGTCCGGTGTTCGCGATCGTGCCGGTGTTCCAGTCATTGATGGAACCCGCGCTCGAGGTCGTGCCGATGCCCTTGATGGGCAAGGTCGTGCACGGGGAGCAAGACTTCCGGTTCCACCGGCCGATCAAACCCGGTGACCAGCTTGTCGCGAAGGGCGCGATGACCGGCTGGGCCGCGCAGGGCAACGGCACTGCCGCATGCGTGTACCTGGAAACCCGCACCGAGGAAGGTGAACTGGTCAACGAGCAGTATGTGACCTTCTTCGTGCGCGGCTTCGACAACGGCGACACGGTGGGAGAGCAGGCGCCAGGGCACAAGTTCGACGAGGCATTGCGCTCGCAGTCGCCGGTGGCCAAGGTGACCCAGCGGGTCGACGAGGACCAGACGTTCCGCTACGGCCCTGCCGCCGGCGACCCGATGCCGATCCACCTCGACGAGGAATTCGCTAAGCAGATGGGTTTGCCGGGCATCATCGTGCACGGCCTGTGCACCATGGCGTTCACCTCGTGGGCGGTGCTGACCG
The DNA here is from genome assembly GCA_009379975.1 of Actinophytocola sp. Lineage (GTDB taxonomy): Bacteria > Actinomycetota > Actinomycetes > Mycobacteriales > Pseudonocardiaceae > WHSS01. The sequence continues at coordinate 62,269 of WHSS01000002.1, read as the reverse complement.
AGGTCGCCGGCTCGGATGTGTCCCGGTTGCGGCGCCTCGCCGTGCGATTCGCCAAGCCCGTGCTGCCTGGCCAGGAGCTGACCACCGCGATCTACCGTGCGGACGGGAGCCGCTACGCCTACGAAACCAGCGTGGGGGACACGCTCGTCATCAAGGACGGCCTCGCCGAGATCGCGGATTGACCACTATTGACCACATTGACCACTGGCGTGCACGCAATCGCCATGAGCTACAAGGAGTACACAGTATGGGAGCACTCGACGGGCGGGTAGCCGTCATCACCGGGGCGGGGCGCGGCATCGGACGGGAGCATGCCCTCCTCTTCGCCGCCGAAGGCGCCAGCGTCGTGGTCAACGACCTCGGCGGCAGCAACGAGGGCGAGGGCGCCGATGCCGGGCCTGCGCAGCAGGTGGTCGACGAGATCGCCGCGGCGGGCGGTCATGCCATCGCCAATACCGGCAATGTCGCCGACTGGGCGGGCGCGAAGGCGCTCGTCGAACAAGCGGTGTCGGAGTTCGGCAAGCTGGACATCGTGGTGAACAACGCGGGGATCTTGCGGGACGCCTTCGTCGCGGGCATGGCAGAGTCGCAATGGGACTCGGTGATCGCGGTACACCTCAAGGGCCACGCCGCCGTGCTGCATCACGCCGCCGCGTACTGGAAGGCCCGGTCCAAGGCGGGTGAGCAGGTCGCGGGTTCGGTCATCAACACCGCGTCGGCATCGGGCGTGACGCTGCCCAACGCGGGTCAGGCGAACTACGGCGCGGCGAAGGCAGGCATCGCGGCGCTCACCCTGGTCGCGGCCGAGGAGCTCGAGCGCTACGGCGTGCGTGTCAACGCGATCGCGCCGATCGCTCGCACTCGGCTGACCCTGGCTACCCCCGGCATGGGCGCGATCTTCGCGCAGCCGGTGGCCGAAGGTGAGTTCGACATGTTCTCGCCCGCCAACATCGCGCCGCTGGTGGCGTATCTGGCGACCGAAAAGTGCCCGCACACCGGTCAGGTGTTCGCCGTGCAAGGCGGCTGTATCCAGCGGCTGCGGGGCTGGTCGGTGGCCGAAACCACCGAGACCGAGGAGCCGTGGACGATCGGCAACGTCGGCGAACTGCTGGACGATTGGGCCTGAATCCTCTCTATGTCTTATTCAGAAGTCGGGCTATTCAAAGGGGTGGCTGGCCGCTCGCCGTCGTGGTTGCTTCCTCGACCGTTCGGACGGGCCGGACGCTGGTCGCCGAACGTGGTCGAAAGTCCAGCTCACGACGTCGCTGCGTTGCCGACCACTCGGGCAGGGCTTCGCCCTACCCTCGCTGGGTCGGCGTGCTCCGCACCCGGCCCGTCCTCACTGGGGCGAGTTTTGAATAGCCCTCTACCGCAAGGAAAACACCATGTTCGAATGGTCCGAGACCGACATCTTGATCCGCGACGCCATCCGCGAATTCATCGACAAAGAGATTCGTCCGCAGCTCGATGAGCTGGAAAGCGGCAGGCTGGCGCCGTACGACATCATCCGCAAGCTGTTCGCCTCGTTCGGCGTCGACGCGCTGGCGGGTGACGCGGTCAAGCAACTGCTGGAAAAGCAGCGGGCGAAGCAAGCGGCGATCGCCGCGGGTGAACAGCCTGCTGAGCAAGAGAAATCCTCCGGAGGTGGCTCACCGTTCGGCGGCCAGGAAGCCATGGGTGTCATCGCGATCAGTGAGCTCGCCGGGGTGAGCTTGGGAATCGTCGCTTCCATCGGCGTGAGCCTAGGGCTCACCGCGGGCACGATCGCTTCGCGCGGCACGCTGGCCCAGCGGGAGCGCTGGCTGCCCAAGCTGGCCACCTTCGAGCACGTCGGCGCGTGGGCGATCACCGAACCGGATTCCGGCTCGGACGCATTCGGCGGTATGAAGACCTACGTCAAGCGGGATCCGGACAACCCGGCCGGCTATGTCCTCAATGGACAGAAGACGTTCATCACCAACGGCCCGGACGCCGATGTCATCGTGGTCTACGCCAAGTTGCACGACGCGGCTGAAGGTCACGATATCGATTCCAGAGACCGCAAGGTGCTGGCCTTCGTGCTGGAGAAGGGCATGCCGGGCCTGACACAGGGCAAGGCGTTCAAGAAGATGGGCATGATGTCCTCGCCAACCGGTGAGCTGTTCTTCGACAACGTCAAGCTCGGTAAGGATCGGCTGCTTGGTGAGTCCGAGGCACAACAGAGCGGCGACGGCAGGGAAAGCGCGCGGGAGAGCTTCACCGCGGAGCGGGTCGGCGTCGCCGCGCTCTCGCTGGGGATCATCAACGAGTGCCACCGGTTGTGCGTCGAGTACGCCAACAGCCGAACCCTGTGGGGCCAGGAGATTGGCCGCTTCCAGCTCGTGCAGCTCAAGCTGGCGAAGATGGAGGTCGCCCGGCTCAACGTGCAGAACATGGTATTCCGGACCATCGAGATGATGCGCGCCGGGCAACGGCCGACGCTGGCAGAGGCATCGGCGATGAAGCTGTACTCGTCCGAGGCCGCCACCGAGGTGGCCATGGAGGCGGTGCAGCTCTTCGGTGGCAACGGCTACATGGCCGAGTACCGGGTCGAGCAGCTGGCACGGGACGCCAAGTCGCTGATGATCTACGCTGGCAGCAACGAGATTCAGGTGACGCACATCGCCAAGGGCCTGCTCGGCGGGTGATCACGGGGGCTGGGAGCTGTTCGTGGTTGTGGGTCGAAACGTGCTGGAGCGTGCTGGTTTGTTCGGTGGCCGGTTTTGTCGGTGGTGGCCGGTACGGTCATCGTCGATGAGTGCGGGCTCACGCCGTCGCTGAACTGGTCGGCGTATTCGCTGCGTAAGGACTGGAACCGGGCCAAGGGCGAGGTGGCGCCGTGGTGGGGCGAGAACTCCAAAGAGGCCTATTCCTCGGGGTTGGCGAACCTGGCGAGGGCGTTGAAGAACTGGGGCGAGTCCCGCAACGGCAAGCGCAACGGGCGCAGGGCTGGGTTTCCTCGGTTCAAGGGCAGGCGGGCGGGGTTGTCGTGCCGGTTCACCACCGGCAGCTTCGGGCTGGTCGAGCAGGACCGGCGGCATGTGAAACTGCCTCGGATCGGTGTGGTGCGCACGCATGAGTCGACCCGCAAGCTTGCCCGGCACGTGGAGCGCGGCACCGCCCGTATCCGCTCGGCCACCGTGTCGCATCGGGCTGGGCGGTGGTTCTGCTCGTTCTCGGTGGAGATCACCCGCCACGATCCCGCGCCCACGCGGCCAGGCACCGCGGTCGGGGTAGACCTCGGGGTGAAGGCGCTGGCCGTGCTCTCCACCGGTGAGGTCGTCCCGAATCCGAAACACCTCGAAGTCGCGCAGCGCGAATTGCGCCGGTTGCAGCGGCAAGCCGCGCGGCGGGTCGGGCCGGACAAGCGCACCAAACAGAGACCGTCGAAGCGGTGGCGCAAGAGTCAAACCAGGATCTCCAAGCTGCATGCGCGGGTGGCGGACGCGCGGCGGGATGGGCTGCACAAGCTCACCACCCGACTGGTGCGCACCTGTGGGGCGATCGTGGTCGAGGATCTCAACGTCTCCGGCATGCTGGCAAACCGGCGCCTGGCCCGGCATGTCGCGGGTGTCGGCATGGCCGAGCTGCGCCGCCAGATCGAGTACAAGGCCACCCGGGCCGGCGTGCGCGTGCGCGTCGCCAGCCGGTGGTATCCCTCCAGCAAAACGTGTTCGGCCTGTGGCGCGGTGAAAACCAAGCTGCGCCTGTCCGAACGCACTTTCACCTGCCAATCCTGCGGATTCACGCTGGATCGTGACCTCAACGCCGCCCGTAACCTCGCGGGCCTGCTCGAGGCGTCCTCCCCGAGTTGCGGGGCGACGTTAAACGAGCCCGCTGGAAACCCACATAAGACCCGCACCACCCGGCGCGGGCCAGCGCCGACACGGCAACGCGTCGGCTCAGGACACCGTTCTACACGTTTCCTGAACGGCTGTGGCGACGATCACGCCTCCCAGTACGATCGGGCGATGCCAAAACCGAATCACGGATCGGACGCCCGGCGTCGCATCGTCGAAGCGGCCCGGCGAATGGTCGCCGAGCGAGGGGTGCACGCATCGACCATGCGTGGCATCGCGCGGGACGCCGGGGTGTCGACCGGGGCGGTGACCCATTACTTCGCCGACAAGGCCGACATGATGACCGCCGTGCTGCGCGAGAACAACACGGTGTTCGTCAAACGCATCGGTAAGGCGGCCGCGGGCAGCCGCGGGCTGGCCGCGCTCGAGGCGGCGATGGGAGCGATCCTGCCGCTCGACGGGGAGATGTTGAAATGCTGGACCGTCCTGATCGCGTTCTGGGGGCACGCGCCAGCAGAGCGGTTCGTCGAGGCGGAAGGTTCCACCCTTGGCTACCACGGACTCCGGACCTACGTCATGTCCGTGCTGCAGGAGGCCGCCGACGACGGCGAGCTGATCGAGGGGGTCGAGCTCGAACACGAAGCCGAACGGATCCTCGCCCTGGTCGGCGGCATGGGGCTCATGGTCGGCGGGTTTCCCAAGCAGCTTAACCTCATCCGCTCGCGGGCCCTCCGAATGCTTTCCGAGCTTGTCGCGGCACTGCGTGCGACCGGCTGAGCGCTGAAAGACGCCTTCAGTCCGTTCAACGGAGTGAGTGACTCATTCAGTCCGTCCAGCGGACTGAAGGCGTCTTTCAGCGCGCGGGGGTCAGAACGGGAGTGGCTTGGCGCCGCGGGCCGCGAGCATGTTCCGCATCAGCTCCATCTCGGCGCCCTGCGAGGTGACCATGCTGCGCGCCAAGGAGCGGACCGCGGGCACCTTCGCGTGCTCGGCGGCGTACTCCGCCATCGGCGCGCCACCCTCATGGTGCCGCAGCATCAACTGCAGGAAGTAGACGTCGAATTTCTCACCGGAGAGCGAGGCCAGCTTCGCCATCTCGGCGCTGGTCGCCATACCGGGCATGGCCGCGTCGCCGGGCTCCGCCGGTGCCGAGCCGCCGTGGTCGTGCTCGGGCGGCAGCCATGACATGAGCTCGCCGAGCGCCTGCTCCGGCTTGTTCCACAACGTCAGCCAGCCCTGCATCCTGCCGACCTGCCCCTGCTGGGTCGCGGCGATGTCGAAACCGAGGTTGCGGATCTTGTCATCGGCGCCGCGATCACGCGCGAGGTTGCCCATGTCGACCGCCTGCAGGTGATGCACGGCCATGTCCTGGGAGAACCCGACGTCCACCGGGCCGGGCTGGGCGGCGAGCTCACCGCCGGTGTTCTCCGCCCGGCCGATCAGCAGACCGATCATGGCTCCGATGATCAGCACGGCCAGCGCGGCCGCGCCGTAGATCAGCGCTCGTACCCAGGCCGGGGTCTCGCCTGGCACCGGCTCGGCCGCCCCGTCGGACTCGCTCACTCGCCCTGCGGCTCCCCGCCCGCGTCGTCGCCGGGAAGGGGTTGCCCGCCCGCCGGGGCGTCCGGGTTCATGCCCGCATTGCCGCCGTAGTCCATCGGCTTGGCGTCCTTGCCCGGCTCGCTCGGGTCGAACGGCGGCGGGTTGGCCACGTCGAACGAACCCGGCGGCGGCGTGCAGCCCGCGTCCGGTTCCGGCGTGGTGTTCGGGTTCCGGCGCAGCGCCGCGATGAACTGGTCGATCCGGATGTCTCCCGCGTCGTCAACCTTGAGCTGGTGGCCCCACGACTGCAGCGAGATCGGCTTGTCGAGGCCGGGATAGGGCGACATCACCGTGAAGGGCTTCTTCTCGGCGCGCACCTCGAGCAACACCTTGTCGTCGTCGCTGACCTTCTCCGGGTCGTAGGCGATCCACACCGCGCCGTGCTCCAGCGAATGCACCAAGTTCTCGGAGCGCACCCCCTGCGGGTAGACCACGCCGGAGCAGTCCGCCCAGATGCCGTCGTGCGCGCCGCCGAACGGCGGCGACTGCTCGTAGGCGACGCGTTCCGACGGGTTGACGTGCCCCGCCGCCTTGAACTCCTCGATAGTGACGCCCTCGATCTTCTTCGACGGATCGGGGTTGGCATCGCTCGGCGTGAAGACCTGCGCTGCCTCTTCGCGCTCGGCCTGCTCACGTTTCGGTGCGGACTTGACGACGTAGTAGCCGAGCACCACCCCTGCGAGCGCGACGATGGCGATCACGGCGATGATGGTGCCCCACGGCATCGGCTTCTTGCCGACGACGCCCGCGCGCGCGGCCTTCACCCCGCTGTCCCGCTTGCCCTTGCTCTTGGTGCCCCTGGCCATGGTGCTTCGCCGACCTCGTCTCGTGCTCGCACGTGCGCGCGCCGAACGCGCACACAGGTGTTGCGATGGGTTGCTGTGCTGTTATCCATAAGTCGGGCCATTCACAGACTCGCCGCACGTCACCACCCGTCGTGACCTCGGCCGATCGCTCGGGCGGACCTCCGGCCCGCCCGCGCTGGATCGGCTTGTGAATAGCCCTCCAGGCCGCCAGCGTAGCCAGTCGGTGTCTGCACGCTGTGAGGTGCCTCTGGTGAGGGCCACCCGCGGGCGCGCGGGCACGCGCGCTGAGGATGGGGTGTGCGGGGGTGAGCCCTGGCAGGTGCACATACACTCGCCAGGTGACCCCCGCAGTACTCGCCGAACTCGTGCATGCCTCCGCGACCGCCGTCCTCGTCCAGCGCGGGCTCGACACGTCCGTGCTGCCCGCGCGGGTGACGATCGAGCGACCCCGTAACCCGGAGCACGGCGACTACGCCACCAACGTCGCGCTGCAGGTCGCCAAGCGGGCCGGGCTGGTGCCGCGCGAGTTCGCCCAGGCGATCGCCGAGCGGCTCGCGGACCAGGACGGCGTCCGGTCGGCCGAGGTCGCGGGCCCGGGGTTCCTCAATCTCCGGCTCGCCGCCGGCGCGCAGGCCGATCTGGTGCGCCAGGTGCTCACCGCGGGCGATGCCTACGGCACCGGTGACGCCCTCGCGGGCACCGCCATCAACCTGGAGTTCGTCTCGGCCAACCCCACCGGGCCCATCCACCTCGGCGGCACGCGCTGGGCCGCCGTCGGCGACGCGCTCGGCAGGGTGCTCGCCGCGCAGGGCGCGAAGGTGACGCGCGAGTACTACTTCAACGACGCGGGCGCGCAGATCGACCGGTTCGTGTCCTCGCTCATCGCCGCTGCGCAGGGTGAACCGGCGCCCGAGGGCGGCTACGCGGGTGGGTACATCACCGACATCGCCGCCGAGGTGCTGCGCGAGCGGCCCAGCGCGCTGTCGCTGCCCGACGCCGAGCGCGACGAGACCTTCCGTCAGGTCGGCGTCGAGCTGATGTTCACCGAGATCAAGCGCAGCCTGCACGACTTCGGCACCGATTTCGACGTCTTCTTCCACGAGGACTCGCTGCACGGCTCCGGCGCGGTCGAAGCCGTGCTGGCCCAGCTGAAGACCTCGGCGACGGTGTACTTCGCGGACGGTGCGTGGTGGATCCGCTCGACCGACTACGGCGACGACAAGGACCGCGTGGTCATCAAGAGCGACGGTGCCCCCGCCTACATCGCCGCCGACATCGCCTACCTCAAGGACAAGCGCGAGCGCGGCTTCGACCTGTGCCTGTACCTGCTCGGCGCCGATCACCACGGTTACGTCGGGCGGCTCAAGGCGGCCGCAGCCGCGCTCGGTGACGACCCGGGCGTGGTCGAGGTACTCATCGGGCAGATGGTGAACCTCCTCGCCGACGGCAAGCCGGTGCGGATGAGTAAGCGGGCGGGCACCGTGATCACCATGGAAGACCTGGTGGAGGCCGTCGGTGTCGATGCTGCGCGCTACGAGCTCACCCGGTACTCGGCCGATTCCCCGGTGGACATCGACCTCGACCTGTTGCGTAAACACAGCAACGACAACCCCGTGTACTACGTGCAGTACGCGCACGCCCGGCTGGCCTCGCTGCAGCGTAACGCCGCCGAGCTCGGGCTGGCCACGCCCGCGCCGGACGAGATCGACCTCGGCCTGCTCGATCACCCGCGAGAAGGCGACCTGATTCGCACCATCGGGCAATTCCCCGAGGTGGTGGCACGCTCCGCCGCGCTGCGGGAGCCGCATCGCGTCACGCGCTATCTCGAGGATCTGGCCAGCGCGTATCACAAGTTCTACGACGCGGCACGGGTGTTGCCGCAGGGCGACGAGCCTGCGACCCCGCTCACCTTCGCCCGGCTCGCGCTGTGCGCCGCAGCGCGTCAGGTATTCGCCAACGGACTGTCACTGGTGGGCGTTTCCGCCCCGGAACGGATGTAGCAAGATGTGCGCTCACCCCGCGGGCCCTCGGCACGCTGAGGTCTACCCGCATGTCGACACCGCGGGCTTCCCGCCCGCATCGGCCGCGGAACTCGACCGGCTCTACCCCAAGGTGTGGCCGCGTAACACCTACCGCCCGCCGGACGGCACCGTCCGGATCGCGGGGGTGGACGTGCGCGAGCTCGCCGAGACCTACGGCACGCCGCTGTTCGTCATCGACGAGGTCGACTTCAAGTCCCGGTGCGCCGAGTACGCGGAGGCGTTCGAGGATCCCGCGCTGGTGCACTACGCGTCCAAGGCCTTCCTGTGCGCCGAGGCGGCTCGCTGGGTCGCGGCCAAGGGCTTGAGCCTTGACGTGTGCAGCGGTGGCGAGCTGGCCGTCGCGCTGCACGCCGGGTTCCCGGTCGAGCGCATCACCTTCCACGGCAACAACAAGTCGGTCGGCGAGCTCGAAGCAGCGATCGACGCGGGCGTCGGCACCGTCGTGCTCGACTCGTACCTGGAGATCGCGCGGCTGGCCAAGGTCGCCGAGAACCGTGACGTCGTGCAGAACGTGCTGGTCAGGGTCACCGTCGGCGTCGAAGCACACACGCACGAGTTCATCGCGACCGCGCACGAGGATCAGAAGTTCGGGTTCTCGCTGGCGGCGGGCGACGCGGCCGAAGCCGTCCGGCGGGTGCTCGCCGCGCCGTCGCTGCGGCTGATCGGCCTGCACAGCCATATCGGCTCGCAGATCTTCGACACCGACGGATTCGAGGTGGCGGCCCGCCGCGTGATCGGGCTGATCGCCGACCTGCGGGCCGAGCACGGCCCCGAAATCAGTGATCAGCTCGAGGTCGTCGACCTCGGCGGCGGTTTCGGTGTCGCCTACACCGATCGCGACAATCCGCCGCCGCCCGCGCAGATGGTCACCCAGATCCGGGCGATCGTGCGCAAGGAGTGCGAGTTCGCCGGCCTGCCGGTACCGAAGATCGCCTGCGAGCCGGGCAGGGCCATCGCCGCTCCGGGCACGGTGACGCTCTACGAAGTCGGCACGACCAAGGATGTGGCGCTCGGCGACGGGCTTTCCCGCCGCTACGTCAGCGTCGACGGTGGCATGAGCGACAACATCAGGACCGCGCTGTACGACGCCACCTACGACTGCCGGCTGGTGTCCCGTTCCAGCGACGACGGTGCGGTCGATGTCACCGCGACGCTGAGCAGGGTGGTCGGCAAGCACTGCGAGTCGGGCGACATCGTGGTGCGTGACTGCTGGCTGCCGGACAACCTCGCCCCCGGCGATCTGCTCGCGGTCGCGGCGACCGGGGCGTACTGCTACTCGATGGCGAGTGCGTACAACAAGTTGCTCAAGCCCGCGGTGGTCGCCGTGCGTAACGGCAGCGCGCGGTTGCTGCTGCGTCGCGAGACCGTCGAAGACCTGACCCGGTTGGAGGTGTCCTGAATGGCGGATCCGGTCAAGGTGGCGCTGCTGGGCTGCGGCACCGTCGGTAGCGAGGTCGCCCGGTTGCTGACCGAGCAGGCCGACGAGCTTGCGGCCCGCGCCGGGGCGCCGGTCGAACTCGCCGGTATCGCGGTGCGCAGGCCGGACAAGCACCCCGAGCTGCCGCAGCATCTGCTCACTTCGGACGCCGAGTCGCTGGTGCTTTCCGATGTGGACGTCGTTGTCGAGCTCATCGGCGGCATCGAGCCGGTGCGTGGCTGGCTGCTTTCCGCGCTACACAAGGGAAAGTCGGTCGTCACGGCGAACAAGGCGCTGCTCGCGGAGTGTTCGGCGGAGCTGTCCGAAGCGGCCGACAGCGCGGGCGCCGACCTGTACTTCGAGGCGGCGGTCGCGGGCGCGATCCCGTTGCTGCGCCCGTTGCGCGAGTCGCTGGCGGGGGACCGGATCACCAAGGTGATGGGGATCGTCAACGGCACGACCAACTACATCCTGTCCGCAATGGACACCACCGGCTCCGGATACGCCGAGACGCTGGAGGAGGCGAGCAGGCTCGGGTACGCCGAGGCCGACCCGACCGCGGACATCGACGGCTACGACGCCGCGTCGAAGGCCGCGATCCTCGCCTCGCTCGCGTTTCACACCAGGGTGACCGCAGCCGACGTCCACCGGGAAGGCATCGGTGCGATCGGGGCGGCCGACATCGAGGCGGCGAAGGCGCTCGGCCGGACGGTGAAGCTGCTGGCGATCTGCGAGCGGGTCGTCGACGGTGAAGGCGGCGAGTCGGTCTCCGCGCGGGTGTATCCCGCGATGATCCCGCGGACGCACCAGCTCGCGGGCGTCGGCGGCGCGTTCAACGCGGTCTACGTCGAGGCGGACGCCGCCGGTGAGCTGATGTTCTTCGGCCAGGGCGCGGGTGGTGCCCCGACCGCGAGCGCGGTGCTGGGCGATCTGGTCGCCGTCGCGCGTAACCGGGTGGTCGGCGGCCGGGGGCCGCGCGAGTCGGCTCACGCCGCGCTGCCGATCCGCCCGATGGGGATGACCCCGACGCGATATCACATCAGCCTCGATGTCGCGGACAAGCCCGGCGTGCTCGCGCAGGTCGCGCTGGTCTTCGCCGAGCACGATGTGAGTATCGCCGCGGTGCGGCAGCGAGACAGCGATTCGACCGCGAGCCTGGTGATCGTGACGCATGCGGCGGCCGACTCCGCGTTGCAGGCCACCGTGAACCACATCGCCGAGCTGGACGTCGTCCGAGAGGTGATCAGCGTGATGCGCGTGGAAGGCGAGGACTCGTGATCGAGTCGAGGACCAGCCCGGGCATTATTCATGCCTATGCCTCGCGGATTCCGATCCCGGCCGGCGCGGAGGTGGTCACCCTCGGCGAAGGCAACACCCCGCTGCTCGCCGCGCAGCACCTGTCCGAGCTGACCGGCTGCCAGGTCTATCTCAAGGTCGAAGGCGCCAACCCCACCGGGTCGTTCAAGGACCGGGGGATGACCGTCGCCATCACCCACGCGCTCGCGAGCGGGCTGCAGGCGGTGATCTGCGCGTCGACGGGCAACACATCGGCCTCGGCCGCCGCCTACGCCGCCCGCGCCGGGCTGACCTGCGCCGTGCTGGTGCCGCAGGGCAAGATCGCGATGGGCAAGCTCGCGCAGGCCGTGGTGCACGGCGCGCGCATCCTGCAGGTCGACGGGAACTTCGACGACTGCCTCGAGCTGGCGCGCAAGACCGCCACCGATCACCCCGTCACGCTGGTGAACTCGGTCAACCCGGTGCGGTTGGTCGGCCAGAAGACGGCGGCCTGGGAGGTCTGCGACGCGCTGGGCCGTGCGCCGGACATCCACTGCCTTCCGGTCGGCAATGCGGGCAATATCACCGCCTACTGGTCGGGCTATGCTGAGTACGCCGCCGACGGCGTTGTCGCGGGCACGCCCCGCATGTTCGGATTTCAGGCGTCGGGGGCGGCGCCGCTGGTGCACGGTGAGCCGGTCGCCGACCCGGACACCATCGCGACCGCCATCCGGGTGGGCAGCCCGGCGTCCTGGTCCGGTGCGGTGAAGGCGAGGGACTCTTCCGGCGGCCTGTTCGAGGCGGCCACCGACGAACAGATCCTCGACGCATATCGCTTACTGGCGCGCAAGGAAGGCGTGTTCGTCGAGCCCGCCTCGGCCACCAGTGTCGCGGGGCTACTGCTGACGGCGGCGGATGGGCGCATCCCCAAGTGCTCTGTCGTGGTGTGCACGGTGACCGGGCACGGTCTCAAGGATCCGAGCACCGCGCTCGAGGGCAACGTCGAGGTGGAGCCGTTGCCGGTCGACGCCAACGCGGTCGCGGCGGCGCTGGAACTTCGATGACCACCGGTGGTGTCCAGCGCGCCCCGTCGGCGGTCCGCGTGCGGGTGCCGGCGTCCACCGCGAACCTGGGCCCTGGCTTCGACGCCCTTGGCATGGCGCTGGCGATGTATGACGAGGTCGAAATCGCCGTCACCGGTGAGGGCCTCGAGGTCGAGGTGATCGACGCCGGGGCGGGCGAGGTCGCAGGCATCCCCACCGATGAGACCCATCTCGTCGTCCGCGCCTTCCGCCGCGCCTGCGAGCACCTCGGCTGGCGGCCGCCGGGCGTGCGGTTGCGCTGCCGGAACACCATCCCGCACGCGCGGGGGCTCGGCTCCTCCGCCGCCGCACTGATCACCGGCATCGTCGCGGCCTACGCGCTGGCCGGGCGGCAGCACGACGACGCCCTGCTCGGGCTGGCCGCGGAGTTCGAAGGGCATGCCGACAACGCGGCGGCGAGCCTGCTCGGGGGCGTGGTCATCGCCTGGCGGGAACCCGAGGCGCTCTGGCGCGCCACCCGGGTCGCCCCACACCCTGCCATCCGGCCGGTGGTGGCGGTGCCGGCGCAGCGCTCGTCGACGGAGGCAACACGGGGCCTGCTACCGGAACAGATACCGCACGCCGATGCCGCGTTCGCGGCGGGCAGGGCGGCGCTGGGCGTCCACGCCCTGAGCACCGCGCCGGAACTGCTGTTCGCCGGCACCGAAGACCGGCTGCACCAGCATTACCGCGCGGCGGCGTATCCGGCGACAACACGGCTGATCAGCGCACTGCGGCGGCAGGGGATCGCGGCCACGGTCTCCGGGGCGGGCCCGACCGTGCTGGCGTTGACCACCGACGGGGCACTGCCCGCCGAGGCCGACACCGCGGGATTCGTTGTCTCGGAATTGCCGATCGACCTCGACGGCGTCACCGTGACCGAGCTGTAGCGGTTGGGAGAGCGCCGGACCAACGCTGGTCGTGGAGATCTGAACGTCGGCAATAGATGGTGAGTAGTTGGCGAAGGTCCAGAGCTTCAGATGTATCAGCGTTTCGTCCAGCTTGGTGCGATCACCACAGGTTTGCGTCGGTTTGGGCCAGGATCCATTGCGACTCGGACACGCGGGAACAACTTGCAGGGGGTGGTTGTTGCACGTGTCAGACACGACGTCTACGCTCAAGGGCGTTCGATCACCGTGCGCTGGTGGCGCACCCGGTGTGCCGGGCTTCTTCCCGGGACGCATCTCTTCGCTCAGGTCAGAGCCCTCGTTGATGCGTGGGGTAGACCGAGGCGGGTATCCGGTGCCCAGTAGCCAAGCGGTGGCCGATTTCGCGTGCTTCACCGAAGCGCGCATCCTGTATCAGCGGCACTGCCGCAGTGGTTCACCAATCCCTGCCGGCGCTCGTTGATACCGGGGGCAATGCGCTATCTCGTGATCGAAAGGCGAGTAGCGCCTGGCGCTGATCCACGCAGAGGGCGGGATCGGTCAGGAAGGACATGTGTGAGCAACACCGATCTTCTTAGCGGCGACGCGGAGACCCAGACAGCGGCAGCGGGGAGCGAAAACGTGACGGTCGAGACTGCACCGCAGGCAAATGGTGAAACGGCGGCGCTGAAGCGTCGCTCCGGTGGGCTTTCCGGGATGGTGATCGCGGAACTGCGGCAGCTCGCCGGCGAGCTCGGCATCTCCGACACCACCGGAATGCGCAAGGGCGACCTCATCGCGGCCATCCGGGAACGTCAAGGCAAGTCGAAGCCAAGCACGGCGGCCGAAGAGAACGCTCTGCCGCTGGCCGTGGAGTCGAAGCCCGAAGCCGCGAAGCCTGTGACCACCAAACGTGAGACCGCGAAACGCGAAAGCACGAAGCCCGCGACCTCGAAGCAGCAGGCTGAGCCGGCTGCGCCTGCCGCGCCGGAACAGCAGCCTGCGCCGGCAGAGCAGTCCGCGGCGGCGCAAGCCCAGCCCGCGCAACCAGCCGAGCCCGAAGCGGCTGAGCAGCAGAAGCAGGCCGCCCAGCGTGGCGACGACGCCGATGGCCGCCGCGAGGGCGGCAGGCGCAGGCGTGGCGCGTCACGTGCCGCCGGCGGTCCCGATAATCAGGGCCGTGGCGACCAGGGCGAGCAGCAGCGTGGCGACAGGGGCCGTGACCAGGGCCGTGACCAGGGCGAGCAGCAGCGTGGCGACAGGGGCCGTGACCAGGGCGAGCAACGCGGGCAGCAGGGCAACCGTGACCGCGGTGGCCCGTCGCAGGACGACGACGACCAGCGTGGCGGCCGGCGCAACCGGCGCTCGCGGGACCGCAGGCGTCGTGGCGGAGCAGGCGGCGGCCGCGGGGAAGGCGGCAGCCCGGACACCGAGATCCGCGAGGACGATGTGCTGCTGCCCGTCGCGGGCATCCTCGACGTGCTGGACAACTACGCGTTCGTGCGCACATCGGGTTACCTCTCGGGCCCGAACGACGTCTACGTCTCGCTGTCGCTGGTCCGTAAGTACGGCCTGCGTCGCGGCGATGCCATCACCGGCGTCGTGCGGCAGCCGCGCGAGGGCGAGCAGCAGCGGCAGAAGTTCAACCCGCTGGTGCGCGTCGACAGCGTCAACGGCCTCGAGCCCGACAAGGCGAAGAACCGCCCCGAGTTCACCAAGCTGACACCGCTGTACCCGAACGAGCGGCTCCGCCTCGAGACTGAGTCGCACAAGCTGACGACCAGGGTCATCGACCTCATCATGCCGGTCGGTAAGGGGCAGCGGGCGCTGATCGTTTCGCCGCCCAAGGCCGGTAAGACGACCATCCTGCAGGACCTGGCGAACGCCATCGCCACCAACAACCCCGAGTGCTGGTTGATGGTGGTGCTGGTCGACGAGCGCCCGGAAGAGGTCACCGACATGCAGCGTTCGGTGAAGGGCGAGGTCATCTCCTCGACCTTCGACCGGCCGCCCGCCGACCACACCACGGTCGCCGAGCTGTCCATCGAGCGGGCCAAGCGGCTCGTCGAGATGGGTCACGATGTCGTCGTGCTGCTCGACTCGATCACCCGGCTGGGCCGCGCGTACAACCTGGCGGCGCCGGCATCGGGCCGGATCCTCTCCGGTGGTGTCGACTCGACCGCGCTGTACCCGCCGAAGCGGTTCCTCGGCGCGGCCCGCAACATCGAGAACGGCGGGTCGTTGACGATCTTCGCCACGGCGATGGTCGAGACCGGATCCACCATGGACACGGTCATCTTCGAGGAGTTCAAGGGCACCGGTAACGCGGAGCTCAAGCTGGACCGCAAGATCTCGGAGCGCCGGGTGTTCCCCGCGGTCGATGTCAACCCGTCCGGCACCCGTAAGGAAGAGCTGCTGCTCTCGCCGGACGAGCTGGCGGTCACGGTCAAGCTGCACCGCGTGCTGCACGCACTGGACTCGCAGCAGGCCATCGACCTGCTGTTGGACCGGCTGCGTAAGACCAAGACCAACATCGAGTTCCTGATGCAGGTGTCCAAGACGACGCCGGGGCAGGATTCCGACGATTAGTTCCGGCCGAGGTCGTGAGTGGTTTGCGCTGCGCGAGCACTCCTAACCACTCACGACCAGGCCGGTGATCTCCGTCCCAAACCTGGCGCGGCCGCGAGTGCTCGCGGCGCGTCTGGCAGAATTGAATGTCGAGTCCAGTGCCGGTTCACCCCAAGGTATGCGGCGGTCCGCATCCGATGCGGTTTCGGGGACCCGGTGCGTGAGGCGACAAGAGAGGCAACCATGAAGAGCGGTATCCACCCCGAGTACGTCACCACTGAGGTGGTGTGCAGCTGCGGCAATGCCTTCACCACCCGCAGCACCAAGACTTCCGGTCACATCCACGTCGAGGTCTGCTCCAACTGCCACCCGTTCTACACGGGCAAGCAGAAGATCCTGGACACCGGTGGCCGGGTCGCGCGCTTCGAGGCGCGCTACGGCAAGCGCAAGAAGTAGCTTTACCGACGACGCCCGTACCCGCCGTTCGTGCGGGGTGCGGGCGTCGTTTCATTGTTAGAGCTACATCGCGCGCGGGAAAGGTCACCAGTGGAATCGAGCTCCCTTCAGGGTGTGCTCGCCGAGCATGCCGAGCTGCAGACGCAGCTCTCCGACCCCGCGGTGCACGCCGAAGCCGACCGTGCGCGCAAGCTGGGCCGCCGCTACGCCGAACTGGCGCCGGTGGTCAAGACCATCGAAGAACTCGAGCGCGCGCGCGAGGACCTCACCGCCGCCCGTGAGCTCGCTTCCGAGGACCCCGCGTTCGCCGAAGAGGCCGAGGAGATCGCTCAGCGCATCCCGGTCCTAGAGGCGAAGCTGACCGAGCAGCTGCTGCCGCGAGATTCGTACGACGCCGCCGACGTCGTCATGGAGATCAAGTCCGGCGAGGGCGGCGAAGAGTCGGCGCTGTTCGCCGCCGACCTGCTGCGAATGTACCTGCGCTATTCCGAGCAGCACGGCTGGAAGGCCGTCGTGCTCGGTTCCACCGAGTCCGACCTCGGCGGGTACAAGGACGTCACGGTCTCGATCAAGGGCAAGCCCGATGGGCCGGAAGGCGTCTGGGCCAGGCTGAAGTTCGAGGGTGGGGTGCACCGGGTGCAGCGGGTGCCCGCCACCGAGTCGCAGGGCCGCATCCACACCTCGGCGGCGGGCGTGCTGATCTACCCGGAGCCGGAGGAGGTCGAGGTCGACGTCGACCCGAACGACCTGCGTATCGACGTGTACCGGTCATCGGGGCCTGGCGGGCAGAGCGTGAACACGACCGACTCCGCCGTCCGCATCACCCACCTGCCCACCGGCATCGTGGTGTCCTGCCAGAACGAGAAGTCGCAGATCCAGAACCGCGCCCGGGCCATGCAGGTGTTGCAGGCCCGGCTGCAGCTGGCCGCCGAGGAAGCCGCCGCCGCGAAGGCCGCCGATGCCCGCCGCTCGCAGGTGCGCACGGTGGACCGGTCCGAGCGGATCCGCACCTACAACTACCCGGAGAACCGCATCTCCGATCACCGTGTCAACTACAAGGCGTACAACCTCGACCAGGTGCTGGACGGTGAGCTCACGGGCGTGCTCGACGCGCTCGCCGCCGCCGACAAAGAGGAACGGCTCGCCGCGCAGCAAAGCTGAGCCGTCGTGGTGCTGGCGGGCGAGCCCAAGGTCCCCTTCGGTGCCGTATACGCACCCAACGGCACCTTGGTGCCGCTCGCTTGCGCCCCCCGCGCGCGACTCGCCGACCACGCGATCGTGGCTGGCGTGCCGTTGTGTGTCAGGCTTGTGCACTGTGAGGCGACAACCACTGCGGCTGGCCATCGGTGAGGCCGCCCGGATCCTCGACGAGGCGGGTGTTGCCAGCGCGCGTGCCGACGCGGAGACCCTGGCCGCCCATGTCCTTGGCGTAGAGCGGGGACGGCTGCCGATGGTGCCGCTCGTCGACCCGCCCGTCATCGACGCGCTGCGGGAGCTGGTCGCCCAGCGCGCGAAGCGGATCCCGCTGCAGCACATCACGGGCACGACGGCCATGGGCGGGATCACCGTCGAGGTCGGCTCCGGGGTGTTCGTGCCGCGGCCGGAGACAGAGCTGCTGCTGGAGTGGGGGCTCACGCTGCTGGAAGGCCGCACCGCTCCGGTCGTCGTCGACCTGTGCACCGGCTCCGCGGTACTCGCGCTGGCCGTAGCCAACGCCCGCCCCGACGCGAAAGTCTACGCCGTGGACAACGACCCGTCCGCGCTGGCATGGGCCCGCCGCAACGCCGATACCCGTACGGCAGCGGGGGACACGCCGATCACGCTGTACTCCGGTGATATCACCGACGGCAGGCTGCTGGCCGAGTTGGACGGCATGGTCGACCTCGTCCTGTGCAACCCGCCGTACGTGCCGAAGACGACGCAGGTGCCGCCCGAGGTCGCCGATCACGACCCCGCGCAGGCCGTCTTCGCCGAGGACAACGGGCTGGCCGTCATCCGGGCGACGATCTCGATCGCGGCGCGGCTACTGGTGGTCGACGGGGGAGTGGCGATCGAGCACGACGACACCCACGGCGAGTCGGTGCCCGCGCTGCTCTCCGCCCGCCGGGTCCTCAGCAGGGTCGAGGACCATCCCGACCTGGCAGGCCGCCCCCGCTTCGCCACCGCCCGGCGAGGCTAGCCGCGAGCCGAAGGGCCCCGTCGGTGCCGTATATGCACCCAAGTCATCAGTGGCTTGGCGTGCCGTCCGAGCTGTGATGAAAATGGGGGCACTGGGGTGGGTGTCGCACCTCGTCCGTTGAGTGAACGTGACACTCGGCCCGACCTATCGTCTCAACGTCACACTCGCTCAACCGGCACCGACGACGGCCGATCCCAGCTGCCGGTCAGCGGGCGGACCAACCGCGAGCCTGCCGCGCTCGCCCTCGCGTACCGCGAGCACGTGCACCCGCGTCCCACCGTCAAGCGCGGCTGTCGCGCCGGATCCGTCCTGCGGCGAGAGCCGCAGCGCGGGCCACCGGAACTGCCAGGCCCCACCCGGCGATGGCGAATGATCGAGCAGCACGTAGTCGCGCTCGGGCACGAACCCCGAACGGCGCAGGAAATACCCGGCGGACAAGCCTGCCTGGCCGCCGCCGATCACCACGACTTCGATGTCACGATCCGCCACGTTTCTCTCAACGCCGGGAGGTGCCGAGCGGTTGCGTGAGTTGCGTCGCGGTCCTCGCGCGAACTGCTCGGGAGCCCACGACTAGAGTCGGGTCCATGAGCCAGGTGTACGACTGCAGCCTGCGAACCTCCCGCGCCGACGGTCTTCGGGCGGCAGCTGCCGCGGTGCGTTCTGGCAGGCTCGTGGTGTTGCCGACCGATACCGTCTACGGCCTCGGCTGTGATGCCTTCGACGGCGGCGCGGTGCGTTCGTTGCTGAGCACCAAGCGCCGGGGGCCCGACATGCCGGTGGGTGTGCTCGTCGGCTCCTGGTCCACAGTGGATGGCCTGGTGCTGAGCGTGCCGCGCTCCGCGCGCACCCTCATCGAGGCGTTCTGGCCAGGTGACCTGTCACTGGTGCTGCATCATGCCCCGAGCCTGTCTTGGGACCTGGGAAACACCAAGGGCACGGTGATGATCCGCATGCCGCTGCATCCGGTCGCGCTCGAACTACTACGTGAGGTCGGGCCCATGGCGGTCTCGAGCGCCAACCGCTCCGGCCGCCCGCCCGCGACCACGGCCGCCGAGGCCCGCGACCAGTTCGGTGACGACGTGGGGATCTACCTCGACGGCGGCCCCAGCGGCGCGGCCGTGCCGTCGACCATCGTTGACATGACCGGCAGCAGCCCGCTGGTGCTGCGGGAGGGCGCGGTGAGCGTCGCGGCGGTGGCCGAAGTGCTGGGGAGCCCCGTCGAGGCAGTCGGCCGCTCGACTTGGCCTAGTGAGGGTGGGCCGGAGGTCCGCCCGAGTGGTCAAAGCCGTAAGGGGAGTGATTCAGTGTGACAGCGGCATCGAGCGGTCCGGAATCATCGATGAGCACTGTCGGCTGAGCGGATACGCCGTGCAAACCGTCGCAGTGGGCCTGCCGATCCGCGAATACGTCCTGGTAGGCCTCACCGCCGCCGCCCTGACGTTCCTGCTGACCGGCCTCGCTCGGCGATTCGCGATCAGCGTGGGCGCGATGGCCGTGCCCCGGGCCCGCGACGTGCACGCGAAGCCCGTGCCCTACATGGGCGGTGTCGCGATGTACTTCGGCGTGCTCGGCGGCATGTTCCTCGCGCATCAGCTGCCCGTGCTGCGCGCGGCGTTCGAATTCTCACTTGATCCGATCGGGGTACTCGTCGGTGGCGGCGTGATCGTGCTCATCGGCGCGCTGGACGACCGGTTCGACCTCGACGCGTGGACCAAGCTCGCGGGCCAGATCACCTGCGCGGGCGTGCTGGTGCTCTTCGGCGTGCAGTGGAACACCTTCTGGGTGCCATGGGGTGGCACCGACGGCGAACCGGGCACGTTGTTGCAGCTCGACCAGAACCAGGGCGGCCTGCTGGTGGTGTTGCTGGTAGTCACCATGGTCAACGCGATGAACTTCGTCGATGGCCTCGACGGCCTCGCGGCGGGGATCGGGCTCATCGCGGCCTCGGCAATCTGCGCGTTCTCGCTCGGTCTGCTGTCCTCGTCGGGCGGCGATGTCGCGACCTACCCGCCGGCGCTCATCGCCGCCACGCTGGCCGGCGCGTGTCTCGGGTTCCTGCCGCACAACTTCCAGCCCGCCAGGTTGTTCATGGGCGACTCCGGCTCGATGTTCATCGGGCTGATGCTCGCCGCCGCGATCATCTCGGCATCGGGGCGGCTGTCCTATACGCAGTACAACACCACCAACATCATCGCGTTGATGTCGCCACTGATCGTCGTCGCCGGCGTGCTGTTCCTGCCGCTGCTCGACCTGCTGCTGGCCGTCATCCGGCGCACCCGCCGGGGCGAGAGCCCGTTCGCGGCGGACAAGATGCACCTGCATCACCGGCTGCTCGAGATCGGCCACTCGCAGCGGCGCGTGGTGCTCCTGATGTACATGTGGGTGGGGCTGCTCGCGTTCGGCACCGTCTCGCTGACGTTGTTCGACATCGGCGCGGTGATCTGGATCCTGCTGGTCGGTCTGCTGCTGGCGGTGCTGATTTCCGCCGTGCCTAGACTGAAATCCCGGAGGGCTATTCACAAGTGAGTCGGCGGGGCCGCCGCCCGAAGCCGCTGCGGCGCGCAGTGCCTCGATGAGGGGCGGTGGTCGGGCGACGGGAGGGGGGTTCGCGACGACTGACTGCAGGTGAGGAGGCAAGATCGGGTGACAGGGGAAGAAGTGAATAGCCCGACCTATGAATGAGACCCCGGAACAGAGGAGTGCTCAAGTGACTGACGACGCCGTGGACCCGCAGGCGGAGTCGGTGCGCAAGCTCGCGCGTGCGATGCTCCGCACCGCTCTGCTTCCCGGGTTGCTCGCGGTCGCTGTCGCCGCGGCCATCGCAACGGTCGCCGTCGGCTCCGCCGGACTGTCCGGCGCGCTCATCGGCGGCGTGGTCGCCTTCGCGTCGTCACTGCTGACCATCGTGCTGATGCGTTGGTCCGCCGGGCTGCCCGCGCAGGTGGTGATGGCGGTGGCGATGGGCGGTTACCTGCTCAAGCTACTCGCGCTGCTGGTCGTGCTGGTCATGCTGCGCGACATCGAATCCGTGCACACGATGTCGCTCGGTCTCACCATGCTGGCGACGATCTTCGTCTGGGCGGGCGCCGAGGTCGTGGCCTTCAAACGTACCCCGATTCCTACCCTCATCGTTTAAAGAGTACGCCCGTACTATGGGCCGTAAGACAGGCTGATAGGGTCCTCTGCGAGGGCGGTTCCGTACTCCTGGTTCGGAGCACGCCGCCCGCGTATGCCTGATCCGTGTCAGGTACGTTAACGACAGATCATGACGATTCCCCGGCGGTCAGAGTCGCCGGCCCGGGAGAACCGGAAGGAGCCCTGAAGTTGGGCCTGCAGGTACTGGCTGAAGGTGGCGAGTTCGAAGCGCCAGGAGTCAAGGACTTCCTGTTCTCCGACCCGGACAAGATCTGGGTCCTCAACAAGGCCATGGTCCTCGTCGTGGTGGCGGCGATCATTGTCGCGGTGTTCTACCTGACCGCCACGCGGCGGATGAAGATCGTCCCCAACCGGTTCCAGTTCATCGCCGAGTCGTTCTACGACCTGGGGCGCAACACCATCGCGCGTGAGCAGATCGGGTCGGCTGAGTTCCGGCCGTTCGTGCCGCTGATCTTGGCGCTGTTCTCCTTCATCTTGGTGAACAACCTGTTCGGGATCATCCCCGTCATCTACTTCCCGTCGCTGTCGCACATCGGCTTCCCGCTGGCGCTGTCGGTGCTGGTCGTCTACCCCGTCTACCACTTCGTCGGAATGCGCAAGCACGGTGTCGGCGGCTACCTGAAGAACCAGCTCTTCCCGCCGAACGTGCCGTGGCCGGTGTACCTGCTACTGACGCCGATCGAGTTCATCACCAAGTTCGTCGCCAACCCGCTCACGCTGGCACTGCGTGTCTTCGCCGCCATGCTGGCCGGCCACCTCCTGCTGCTGGTGTTCATCTTGGGTGGCGAGTACCTGGTGGTCGAGGCCAGCGGGTGGTTCATCGCCCCGGGGATCTTCTCGTGGGTGTTCGCCCTCGTGATCACCTTCCTGGAAGTCCTGGTCATGGCCATCCAGGCTTACGTCTTCGCGGTGCTCTCGGCCAGCTACATCGGTGCGGCCTTGGCCGAGGAGCACTAACCGCACTACCGAACGAACATCAGACGCATGACGATCCGCCACTGTGGCGGACCGATTGGAAGGGATACGCAAGTGAGCAACCTATTGACCCTCGCGCAGGGTGCCGAAGAGATCGGCCCGAGCATCGCAGCGATCGGTTACGGCACGGCAGCCATCGGTGGTGGTGTCGGCGCCGGTCTGATCTGGTCCTCGGTGATCAGTGGCACGGCTCGCCAGCCCGAGGCGCAGGGCAAGCTGATGGGTATCGCCTGGATCAGCTACGTCCTGGTCGAGGTGCTGGCCCTGATCGGTCTGGTTCTGTACTTCATCAGCTAGCCGATCAACGTTTAGGGAGTCGAGATGAGGGCAATCGTGCTGGCCCAAGCCGAGGAGCCGAACCCGGTCCTGCCGCATGTCTCCGAGATCATCCTCGGGTTCATCGCGTTCGGCCTGCTGCTGTTCGTGCTCTGGAAGTACGTGACGCCGAGATTCGAGAAGCTCTACACCGAGCGCGTGGAGAAGATCGAGGGCGGGATCGAGAAGGCCGAGAAGGCGCAAGCCGAGGCCGAGCAGGCGCGTCAGAAGTACAATGCGCAGCTGAGTGAGGCGAGGACAGAGGCGGCCAAGGTTCGCGACGATGCCCGGCTCGAGGCGGAGAACATCCGCGCCGAGCTGAGGGCGGAGGCAGAGGCGGAGGCCGCGCGGATCGTCGCCGCGGGCGAGGCACGGCTGCAGGCCCGGAAGGCGCAGATCATCGCGGAGCTGCGGTCCGAGCTCGGACGCAACTCGATCGAACTGGCCAGCAGGATCGTCGGCGAGTCGCTCGAGGACGATGCGCGTCGCCGGGGCACCGTCGACCGGTTCCTGGCCGAGCTCGACACGGCAGGATCAAGGAACTAGGGACAGATGTCAGTCACATCCATGCACGCCGCGAGCCGGGAAGCCCTGGCAGACGCCGAACACCGCCTCGACGGTGTACTCGCTGACACCGGTGCCGACCCCACCGCGGTCGGCGGGGAGCTGTCCTCCTTCGCCGAGGTGCTCAGCGCGGAGATCGGGCTGCGCCGGGCGTTGTCCGACGCGTCGGCGTCCGAAACGGCTCGCAACGGTCTCCTGCAGGACCTGGTCGGCGGCAAGCTGAGTGAGCACGCCGCGCGGGTGCTGGA
Source organism: Actinophytocola sp. (assembly GCA_009379975.1). Taxonomy (GTDB): domain Bacteria; phylum Actinomycetota; class Actinomycetes; order Mycobacteriales; family Pseudonocardiaceae; genus WHSS01. The sequence goes on along the minus strand of WHSS01000002.1, from coordinate 38,900 downwards.
GACCGTCGTCACGAGCAGATGGTCCAGTCCGCGCGAGCTGGCCGACGGAGTTCGGACCCTGGCGACCAGCGCGTTGCTGGTCGCGGCCGAGCGTGACGGTGCCCTCGACACCGTTGAGAGCGAGCTGTTCGGTGTGGCAAGGGCTCTGGGCGAGGACCCCGAGCTCGAGCAGGCCCTCTCCGACCAGACCGGAACGGCGCAAGCCAAGCGGGCACTGGTACAGCAGGTGTTCGGCGGCAAGATCAACCCGGTCACGCAGACGCTGCTGGAACAGACGGCGATCCGGACACGGGGTCGTGGCGTGCAGCATGGGCTCGACGCACTCACCGAACTGGCCGCGAAGCGTCGCGAACGGTCGGTCGCGCACGTGGTCACGGCGGGCCCGCTGAGCGAAGACCAGCGCGGCACGCTCGTCGAGAAGCTGAACCGGATCTACGGCAGGCCGATCGCGCTGCACGTCGAGGTCAGGCCTTCCGTCATCGGCGGCATCGTGGTCAAGGTCGGCGACGAGGTCATCGACGGTAGCTCGGCGGGCCGGATCATGGCGCTGCGCGGACAGCTGGCCGGCTGAACAGCCCAACACACAACTACTTTTGCAAGTGGCAGACGAGAAGTGAGAGCGGGAACGACATGGCGGAGCTGACGATCTCCTCGGATGAGATTCGCAGTGCGATCGAGACTTATGTCTCGAGTTACTCACCGGACGTGAGCCGGGAAGAGGTCGGCGTCGTCAGTGACGCCGGTGACGGCATCGCGCACGTCGAGGGCCTTCCCTCGGCGATGGCCAACGAGCTGCTGGAATTCCCCGGCGGGGTGCTCGGCGTCGCACTGAACCTCGACGCGCGATCCATCGGTGTCGCGATCCTCGGTGACTTCGAGTCGGTCGAGGAGGGTCAGGAGGTCAAGCGGACCGGCCAGATCCTGTCGGTGCCGATCGGCGACGGCTACCTCGGTCGCGTGGTCGACCCGCTGGGTAAGCCGATCGACGGCCTCGGCGAGATCGCATCGGAAGGCCGTCGCGCGCTGGAGGTGCAGGCGGCGTCCGTCGTGCAGCGTCAGCCGGTGTCGGAGCCGCTGCAGACCGGTATCACCGCCATCGACGCGATGACCCCGATCGGCCGCGGCCAGCGCCAGCTGATCATTGGGGACCGCAAGACCGGTAAGACCGCCGTCTGCGTGGACACGATCATCAACCAGAAGGAAAACTGGGCCTCCGGCGACCCACAGAAGCAGGTCCGCTGCATCTACGTCGCGATCGGCCAGAAGGGCTCCACCATCGCCGGGGTCAAGAAGACCCTCGAGGATCACGGCGCGATGGACTACACCACCATCGTCGCCGCCCCGGCGTCGGACTCCGCCGGCTTCAAGTGGCTGGCCCCCTACACCGGTTCGGCCATCGGCCAGCACTGGATGTACCAGGGCAAGCACGTCCTGATCATCTTCGATGACCTGACCAAGCAGGCCGAGGCCTACCGTGCGATCTCGCTGCTGCTGCGTCGCCCGCCGGGCCGTGAGGCGTTCCCCGGCGATGTCTTCTACTTGCACTCACGGCTGCTGGAGCGTTGCGCGAAGCTGTCGGACGAGCTGGGTGCCGGATCGCTGACCGGGCTGCCGATCATCGAGACCAAGGCGAACGACGTTTCGGCCTATATCCCTACCAACGTCATCTCGATCACCGACGGCCAGTGCTTCTTCCAGTCGGACCTGTTCAACGCGGGCCAGCGCCCGGCCATCGACGTCGGTATCTCGGTGTCGCGTGTCGGTGGCGACGCGCAGGTCAAGGCCATGAAAACGGTTGCGGGTTCGCTGCGTATCGACCTGTCGCAGTACCGAGAGCTGGAGGCGTTCGCCGCGTTCGCTTCCGACCTCGACGCCGCGTCCAAGTCCCAGCTGGAGCGCGGAGCGCGCCTGTACGAGGTGCTCAAACAGCGCGAGTACTCGCCGGTTGCGGTCGAGGAGCAGGTCGTCACGGTGTTCCTGGGCACCAACGGTCACTTCGACACGGTGCCCAACGAGGACGTCCGCCGGTTCAACAACGAGCTCGTGGAGCACATCCGGCACAAGCACGAGGGCATTCTCGCGGAGGTCCGGGACACCGGGAAGTGGAGCGACGAGAACGCCGAGCGCGTGGTGGCCGCGGCCAACGACTTCAAGAAGGGGTTCATGACCGCTGAGGGCAAGTCGCTGGTCGAGGCGGACGCAGCGGCCATGGACGCCGAGAAGGTCGGGCAGGAGACTGTGAAGGTCGCCAAGCCCGCACCGAAGAAGTGACCGGGTAACTAACTATGGGCGCACAACTCCGCGAACTCCGAGCTCGGGTCAAGGCGACCAAGTCCATCGGCAAGATCACCAAGGCGATGGAACTGATCGCCACGTCCCGCATCGCCAAGGCGCAGGCGCGGGTGCAGGCATCCCGGCCGTACTCGGAGGAGATCACCAAGGTGCTCTCCGAGCTGGCCACCGCGGCGGCCAACCTGGACAACCCGCTGCTCACCGAGCGGGAGAACCCGCACCGGGCCGCCGTGCTGGTGGTCACCAGTGACAAGGGGCTGTGCGGTGGCTACAACGCCAACGTGCTGCGGGCGACCGAGGAGCTCCTGTCGCTGCTGCGTGAGCAGGGCAAGGAGCCGGTGGTCTACGTGATCGGCGGCAAGGGTCTGAACTACTACAAGTTCCGCGGTCGTGAGCTGGCGGGCAGCTGGACCGGGTTCTCCGACCAGCCGCACTACGTCAACGCGTCGGAAGCAGGCAACACGATGGTCAGCCTGTTCCTGGCCGGTGCGGATGACAATCGTGTTCCCACCCACCACCCCGAGCCCAAGGGCGCCGGGAGTGAGGCCGCGGGTGCCGACGGCGTGCTCGGGGTCGACGAGCTGCACATCGTCTACACCGAGTTCCGTTCCATGCTCAGCCAGGTGCCGATGGCCAAGCGGATCGCTCCGCTCGAGGTGGAGTACGTCGAGGCCGAGGCCACGCCCGGGGTGCCGGAGCTGCGGTCGATGTATGACTTCGAGCCGAACGCCGAGCAGCTGCTCGGGGCATTGCTGCCGAAGTACATCAACACCCGCATCTTCGCGGCGTTGCTGGATGCGGCGGCCTCCGAGCTGGCGGCACGCAGAACGGCCATGAAGGCGGCGTCGGACAACGCGAACGAGCTGGTCAACACCCTCACGCGGGAGATGAACCAGGCTCGTCAGGCCCAGATCACCCAGGAGATCAGCGAAATCGTCGGTGGCGCGGACGCGCTGGCCGCAGCAGGAAGTGATGAGTAAACAATGACTGCCACACAAGCACCCAAGACCGAAGGTGCGACCGGCCGAATCGTGTCCGTCACCGGCCCGGTCGTCGACGTCGAGTTTCCGCGCGGCCAGATCCCGGCGCAGTTCAACGCGCTCAAGGTGGACATCGAGTTCGAGGAGCTGGCCAAGACGGTCACCCTCGAGGTCGCGATGCACCTCGGTGACAACCTGGTCCGCACCATTTCGCTGCAGCCGCAGGACGGCCTGGTGCGTGGCGCTCCGGTGCACGACACCGGCGGTCCGATCAGCGTCCCGGTGGGCGACAAGGTCAAGGGCCACGTGTTCAACACCATCGGCGACTGCCTCGACGAGCCGGGTTACGGCGCGGACCTGGAGCGGTGGAGCATCCACCGCAACCCGCCCCCGTTCGACCAGCTCGAGGGCCGCACCCAGGTCCTGGAGACCGGCCTGAAGGTGATCGACCTGCTTACCCCGTACGTGCAGGGTGGCAAGATCGGCCTCTTCGGTGGTGCCGGCGTCGGCAAGACGGTGCTGATCAAGGAGATGATCACCCGCGTCGCCAAGAACTTCGGTGGCACCTCGGTGTTCGCCGGCGTCGGTGAGCGCACCCGTGAGGGCACCGACCTGTTCCTGGAGCTGAGCGAGGACGGCACGATCAACGACACCGCGCTGGTGTTCGGTCAGATGGATGAGCCGCCGGGCACCCGTATGCGGGTCGCGCTGTCCGCGCTGACCATGGCGGAGTACTTCCGCGATGTGCAGAACCAGGACGTGCTGCTGTTCATCGACAACATCTTCCGGTTCACCCAGGCCGGTTCCGAGGTCTCGACCCTGCTGGGCCGCATGCCTTCGGCCGTGGGTTACCAGCCGACGCTGGCCGACGAGATGGGTGTGCTGCAGGAGCGGATCACCTCGACCAAGGGCCGTTCGATCACCTCGCTGCAGGCGATCTACGTGCCCGCGGACGACTACACCGACCCGGCGCCCGCCACCACGTTCGCCCACCTGGACGCCACCACCGAGCTTTCGCGTGGCGTGTTCCAGAAGGGCATCTTCCCCGCGGTGGACCCGCTGGCCTCCAGCTCGACGATCCTGGAGCCGGGCATCGTCGGCGAGGAGCACTACCGCGTTGCCTCCGAGGTCATTCGGATCCTGCAGAAGTACAAGGAGCTGCAGGACATCATCGCGATCCTCGGTATGGACGAGCTGTCCGAGGAGGACAAGCTCACGGTTAACCGGGCGCGCCGCATCGAGCGTTACCTGTCGCAGAACATGCTGGTGGCCGAGCAGTTCACCGGCCAGCCGGGTTCGACGGTGCCGATCGCCGAGACCGTCGAGGCGTTCGACAAGATCGCCACCGGCGAGTTCGACCACTACCCGGAGCAGGCGTTCTTGGGCATCGGTGGCCTCGAAGACCTCGAGAAGAAGTACAACGAGATCACCAAGAAGTAAGTCTGGCGGCGACGACCCCCGTGTAGCGCCGTGGCGGTGCGGGGGCGCTGGCGCACCATTTAGACTCTGAGAAGGACGTTGTGCGAAGGAGTACCACGTGGCTGAGATGACCGTCGAGCTGGTCGCCGTAGAGCGTCGGCTGTGGTCGGGCAAGGCAACGTTCGTTGTCGCCCAGACCGCCGAGGGTGAGATCGGCATCTTGCCTGGTCACGAGCCGGTTCTTGGTCAGCTTGTCGAGGGCGGTGTGGTCTCGATCACCACGACCGAAGGTGAACACGTCGGGGCGGCCGTCCACGGCGGGTTCTTGTCCGTTACCGCGGATACCGTGAGTGTGCTCGCCGAATCGGCCGAACTCGGCGAAGAAGTCGACGTCGAAAAGGCCAAGAAGGAGTTCGCCCAGGGCGACGAGGACGAGCGCGCCAGAGCGGGCGCACGATTGCGCGCCGCGGGCCAGTCGGCTTGAACTAGCAGCGGTCAGGAGCGCGCGAGTGGAAATCACCTTGGTGATCATCGGGCTCCTGGCCGCGGTCAGTGTCGTCTTCATCTGGGGCGCGTTCCGGTGGCGCAAGGTACTCAAGCTCGGCGGGATCAACGTCGCGCTGCGCTGGAACGCCCAGCAGGCCGATCTCGGCTGGCATCTGGGCATCGGGCGATACCAGGGCGAGCAGTTCGTCTGGTACCGCGTGATGAGCTTGCGCCGGGGGCCGGACAAGGTGCTCAACCGGGATGACCTCGAAATCGCCGACCGCCGGGAGCCGACCGGGCCGGAGGTCTATGCGCTGCCCGTGGGCGCGACGGTGCTGCGGTGCGAGTCCAGCACCGGTGATCCGCTTGAAATCGCGATGGCCGCCGGCCCGCTCACCGGGTTCCTTTCCTGGTTGGAGTCCGCCCCGCCAGGCAGGCAGGTGCCGCGGGCGAGCTAGGGTGGTGCGAGCCGCCATCGTCGTGCGTGAAAGTCCTTGCTCCCGCAGGCTTAATCACTCACGACCCCAGTTCGCCCCAGTACGGTTTGAGCGAGCCGCCCAGCGGGCAGGCAACCGGAGAGGTGAGTGCCGTGCGGAACTGGAGTGCCGGGGTGTTGCTGAGTGCCGCACTGCTCATGGCGGCATGCGCCGAGTCGGGTGAACCGGAGCAGCCGGGCACCCCGGAGACCAGCGCTCCGGCCTCCTCACAGCCGACCGAGGACGCCCCGCCTTCGGAAGGCACACAGACGCTGCGCGGGAAAGTGGCGGAGGGCGTCGAAGCCGGCTGCCTGATCCTGCGCGCGGATGGCAAGGAGTACCTACTCGTCGGCGCCCGCGATGTGCCGCCGGGGACCGAGGTCGAGGTGACCGGTCACCTCACCCAGGAAGTCAGCTCGTTCTGCCAGCAGGGCACGCCGTTCATGGTGTCGGACCTGCGCACCCCGTGAGGTCGCCGCCTATCGGTCGCCGCCGGGCCGCCAGAGCACGTCGCCGTCCGGGTTGGCCACCCTGGCCAGGATGAACAGCAGATCCGACAACCGGTTCAGGTAGCGCACCGCCAGCACGTTGGTGCGCTCGGCGTCGGAGTCCATCAGCAGCCATCCGCTGCGTTCGGCGCGCCGCGCCACCGTGCGGGCCTGGTGCAACAGGGCGGCGCCCTTCGTGCCGCCGGGCAGCACGAACGAGGTCAGCTTCGGCAGGCGCTCGTTGAAGTCGTCGCACCAGCCTTCGAGCCGTTCGACGTAGGCCTCGGTGACACGCAGGGGTGGGTACGGGGGATTGTCGACCACCGGGGCGCACAGGTCGGCACCGACGTCGAACAGGTCGTTCTGCACGGCCAGCAGCACCTCGGTCACCTCGTCGGAAAGCTCGCCGAGCGCGAGCGCGACGCCGATGACCGAGTTGGTCTCGTCGACATCGGCGAATGCTCCGATTCTCGGCGATGACTTCGGCACCCGTGAGCCGTCGCCGAGGGCGGTCGACCCGCTGTCGCCGACCTTGGTGTACACCCGATTGATCCGCACTGCCATAGGTGCACTTTACGTGGTGCATGCCGAGCAGGATCGGCGCCGCCCGTTCACCCCGTGGGGCTAGGGCGCACCGGAGCGGAGCGGCCGACTCACCTACGATTGCCGCGTCGCCGCAGTCGATGACTGATTGCGGCCGAACGTCGACGAGAGGGACAACGCTGAGCATGACGGAACACTTCGACGTTACCGGCGGAGCACGCCTTGCCGGCGAAGTACAGGTTGTCGGCGCGAAGAACAGCGTGCTCAAACTGATGGCGGCCGCTCTGCTGGCCGAGGGCACCACCACGATCACCAACTGCCCCACGATCCTGGACGTTCCGTTGATGGCCGATGTGCTGCGCAGCGTCGGCTGCGAGGTCGTGCTGGAGGGAGACGTGGCGACCATCACGACGCCCGCCGAGCTCTCCCACCGCGCCGACTCGGCGGCGATGGGCAAGCTGCGCGCCTCCGTCTGTGTCCTCGGTCCGCTGGTCGGCAGGCTCAAGCGTGCGGTCGTGGCGCTGCCGGGTGGCGACGCCATCGGCTCCCGGCCGCTCGATATGCACCAGAACGGGCTACGCAAGCTCGGCGCCAGCAGCGAGATCGCGCACGGCTGTGTGGTCGCGGAAGCGACCGGCTTGCACGGGGCGCAGATCTGGCTGGACTTCCCCAGCGTCGGGGCGACCGAGAACATCCTGATGGCCGCGGTGCTCGCGAAGGGCACCACGGTGATCGACAACGCCGCGCGCGAGCCGGAGATCATCGACATCTGCCTGATGCTGCAGCGGATGGGCGCGCAGATCGAGGGGGCGGGCACCTCCACGCTGACCGTGCAGGGCGTCGATGAGCTGCGGCCGACCACGCACCAGGTCATCGGTGACCGGATCGTGGGCGCCACCTGGGCCTTCGCCGCGGCGACGACCCGCGGGGACATCACGGTGCGCGGCGTGAACCCGCACCACCTCGACCTGGTCCTGGAGAAGCTGCGGGTCGCCGGGGCCGATGTCACCACTTACGACGACGCGTTTCGCATCGTGCAGCACGACCGGCCGAAGGCGGTGGACTTCGTCACGCTGCCGTACCCGGGTTTCGCGACCGACCTGCAACCGTTCGCCGTCACGCTCTCGGCGATCTCCGATGGCACCTCGATGATCACCGAGAACGTCTACGAGGCACGGTTCCGGTTCATCGACGAGATGGTCCGGCTGGGAGCGGACGCGCGCACCGACGGCCACCACGCGGTGGTCCGGGGCGTCGAGCGACTGTCCAGCGCCCCGGTGTGGGCGTCGGATATCCGCGCGGGCGCCGGCCTGGTGCTGGCCGGACTGTGCGCGGAGGGCACCACCGAGGTCTGGGATGTCTTCCACATCGACCGCGGCTACCCGCATTTCGTGGAGAACCTCAACCGGCTCGGCGCCCACATCGAACGCGTCGAGCACGCGCCCGACCGCGCTTAGCGACCATCTGGGCGCGAATACCGCGATCACGGATCCGTAAGACACGGCCTAGTACCTCGTCTCCTCCGTCGCCTCGGCGAGCGCCAGCGAACCCGCTGGGTCGAGCCGAGCCCGCAGCCGGATCTCGCCCGCGGCCGATGTCGCGTCAACCCGCTGGGTGTCGGCCTTCCCGCGTACTCGCACCTCGACCGTGGCTTCGTGGGGCGGCGGGGGCAGGTGCACGACATCGGCCAGGCCTACCGAGTAGTTAGTGGTGACACCGGTGCGGTGCCACACCTGTTCACCGTCGACGAGCACGGCCACCTCGTCGTCGGCGAATCCCTCGGCGAGCTCAACGGCGAGACTGCTGGTCTCGGTCACGGGACCTCCTTGGCGGGCTACACCCCTCACTCTTCCAGAGATCGCCTCACTGAATCCGGTTCGTTCTTCGACTCGGCGAGCTGGGCCGCGTCGTCGCGCATGGCGCGGGCGGTGGTGTCGTCTCCCTCGGCGGCGTGGCTGCTCGCGAGGTAGTCCATCGCCTGATACACCGTGAGGTCGTCGAGCCCTTCGGAACCCCGTGACGAGTCGATCGCGGCGCCGAGCAGTGCGTCGGCACGCACCAGGTCGCGGCCGCGCACGTTCACGTTGCCCGCCGCGTCGACGTCGGTGAAGGGGCGTGCCGCGTTCATACCGAGTGCCAGCTGTGCGTAGACGGCGCTGGGGTGCTCGGCGTGTGCGGCGACGACGGTCTCCAGGGCGTCCGTTCCCTCCGCGAGGTAGGGCGAGTCGGAGCCGAGCAGCGTGAGCGCCATGCCCGCCTGCTCACCCAGCAGGAGTTCGCCGACCTCTTCATCGGCCCGGGTGCGGGGTGCGACGACCCGCACCGTCGCGGTGTTGGACACGATGATGGTGCCGTCCGGTGCCGCGTAGGACGCGCGGATCCGGTAAGTGCCCGGGTCTTCGAAGATCTGGCCGACGCCGGCGTCGTAGCCGATGTAGGCGCTGACCGGCAGCTTGGCGTCGTGTCCGCTGAGAACCAGCTCGGGGTCGACACAGTGACGCACCGGCGGCTGGTGGGCCACCACGTCGCCACGCGGCCTGCTGATCGCCAGGTGCACGAAGCCGAACTTGGGGTGCAGCTGGTCGCGCTCGTGCACCTGCTGGGTGCGCTCGGCGATCAGGCTGATCTCCAGCACCGTGGGTGTGCCGAGCAGTGAGCGGGGCTGGGCCGGGGCGATCCGCAGCCGCAGGCCACTGGTGTCGGACACCCGGTCGAGGTACTCGTCGGTCACTTCGAGCGCGGCGCCGGTGCCGAACGGGTTACCGCCCATGATCACCGAGTTGCGGAAGCCGTGCCGCAGGTGCGCGAGCTCGAGGTTGTCGAACTGGAACGGGAACGCGGCCCAGAACGCCGCCGGGCCGCCCGGTGCGCCGCTGCCCGGGTTGTAGTTCTGCGGATAGTTCATCCAGGACAGGCTGCCGGGCCGGTTCGGCAACGGCGGGTTCATGTAGCTCTTGTGGAACGAGTGATAGAGGTTGAAGCAGTGGCCGAGCTCGTGGACGTTGACGTAGAGCTGCTCGCGCTTGTCCTGCGCCGAACCGGACGAGATCATCTGGTAGAAGCTCGCGCAGCCCTGCCGTTGCAAGCCCTGCTGGTCGAACATGATGCCGCGCAGCCCGGTGCCGTACTCGTGTGCCCTGGCGTGCAGCAGCCAGATCTTGTACTGGGGCCGTTCTTGCCAGCGCGTGAAGTGGGCCTGCATGGCGTGATGCAGGCTGGCGTTGGTCCACTGGTGGCCGGCAGGCGTGTTGATCACGTTGGCGCCGCCGGTATCGAGCATCTGCACGCCCGCCTCGTCGTAGGCGCCGGCGGTGCTCAGCGTGCGGGCGGCCCCGCCGCTGGTCAGCGATCCGGTGTCGTACGAGGCGAACGGCGTGACGCCTGTTTCGCAGTCCTGTTCCAACTCAACGGTGCGGAACGCCGCGGATTCCCAGCCGCAGACGTAGGTGGCACCGGCCGCGCCACTGGACGTGAACCACCGCAGCGTCGCCGGGGGCGCGGGCTGGAAGATCATCGCCCGGGGGATGGTGACCTTGGCGACGGTGAAGGTGGTCGACCACGTGGTGCGAGCGGTGCCGACGACGGTGATCGTCGACGACGTCGTCGTGACCTTCACGGCGTCGACGGTCCACGAACCGAAGTATGTGACGGTCGAGCCGGAGATGGCGTAGTAGTCGCCGCTGAGCTTGCGCAGCGGCCGCTTGCCGTCGACGTCGACCCGGAGCTCGAGCTGATAGCCGAGTGGCCGGGATCGGTAGCGCCCGCTCGCCTGACGCCTGGGTAGCGGGAACGGGACAGGGCCAGGAATCGGCGCCACGGGCGCGGCAGGTTCGATGGCGGTGTCGTGCCCGTTGACTTGCCGGACTGCGTCTTCGGCTGTCGCGGGCATGGTGGGCAGTTCTTCGAAGGCAGGTGGCGCTGCCGCGGCGCTCGGATCGGCTGCCTGCTCTGCTGGTTGCGTCGTGGCTTCGGTAGGCGGTTCTGCCATGCCTGCCGCGGCGCTTTCGGTGGTCTTCTCAAGGTCGAGGGCCAGATTTTCTCCCGCGACCGGGGCGTTGGGCTCCATGATGGTCATGTGGTGTCAGCTCCTCTAAAGGCGGCGCCTTAATTCGGCACGTAACACTTCGAGCACACGCGGTGAAGGTTAGGGGCCGAAAGTCCTCACCTGCGGGGACCAAAGTCCTCACATGCGCTGAATGACGCCTTCAGTCCGTTCAATGGAGTGAGTGGGCCTTTCAGTCCGTCCAGCGGACTGAAGGCGTCTTTCAGCTCACGGCCGCGGTCAGGAGCTGGGAACCGCGAGAGCGAGGCCGAAGCCGACGAGCGCGGTGCCGGTCATGGCGTCGATCGAGCGCCGCACCCTTCGCCGGTTCAGCCAGACTCGCGCCCGCTGCACGAAGAACAGCAGCAGTAGCAGCCACACCGCGCCGAAGACACCGACGAGGTTGGCCAGCGCGAGGGCTTCGATCATCGAGGTGCTGGCGGGGTCGATGAACTGCGGCAGCACCGAAAGGTACATCACCAGCACCTTCGGATTGGTGATGTTGGACAGGAAGCCTTCGCGCATGCTTCGGAACCCGCTGTGGCGGCCGCGGGCGGTGGCCCCGTCCGGGCTGTACTCGCCGCGCCATGCCCCGCGCAGCGCCTGTACGCCGAGGTAGCAGAGAAACACGACGCCGCACCAGCGCAACGTGGTGAACACCGGTTGCGAGTGCGCGATCAGGGCACCGAGCCCGAGCGCGGCCGCGCTGCCGTTGATCACGTTGCCCGCGAAGACACCAGTGATGGTCAGCAAGCCGCCGCGGCCGCCACTGGTCAGCGAGTTCTTCAGGGTGACCATGGTGTCCGGGCCGGGCGCGATGACAAGTAAGACGACCAGCACCAGATAGCTGCCGTACTCGTTCAACGCCATACCGCCACGCTAGCCAAACCAAGGCCGGAGTGCGCGTGAATTTCGCCTCATACGCCGCTGCTCGGGGCACATGTCGACATGTACCCCGAGCAGCGGAGGCGGTGGACCTGCGGTGGGTTACGGCAGGGCGACGAACGGTGCGAGGAAGTCGCGGGCGCTCTGGGTGTCCATGCGGTATGCCACGTTGGTGGCGTAGCACGGCGCGTCGCCGGTGATCGTGGTTCCGGCGAGCACGAGGCTGCCATCGATCTCGGCGAAGTTCGGCCCGCCCGAGTCTCCGTAGCACGCACCACCGTTGCCCTGCGGCGCCGTCATGGCCAGCCGCACCCAGGTCTTGTTCAGCGCGTCGAAGGTCACCGGCGCCTTCATGCGGACGCCGCCGCCCGGGTGGGTGTGACCGCCCGGCCCGCGCTGTGCCTCCTGAGTGCCGTATCCGGCGACGACGAACGGCGTGGCGCGCAGGCCTTGCGGGCCGAGTTCGCTCAGCTGTCCCGCGGTGGGCAGCGTGGCGGGCGTGAACGACCATACGTCGGCGGGCGTCCTCGCGCGCTCGGCGAAGTCGATGACGCCGATGTCATGCGAGTCGGCCGAGTTGCCGGGGTAGGCAGGATCCTGGTGGGTGTCTCCTTCTACCGCGTACCCCGCGTCGAGGAACCACTGTGCCGTTTCGTCGGGAGTGAGCCCGTCTTCGGCCGCCTGGCCGAGGTAGCTTTCTACGTCCTGCTCGAGCGAGGTGAAGAACCGGGTGCCCGCCGGCCAGTTGTCGGTGCAGTGCGCGGCGGTCAGGAACGTGTCGTCGTCGATCATCGCGCCACTGCAGACCCAGTCGAACCGGTCGGCCACGCCGTCGTCGTCGCGGTCCCACAGCGCCATGAAAGCGCCGGTCTCGGTCCGTTCCGGTGCCGGTGTCGCGTTGTAGGAGCTGATCGCCGACGCGGAGATCGTCCCGGTCAGGGCGAGCGCCGCCGCGGCGCCGCACACCAGGGCGGTGCGCCGCAAGGTTGAGGAAGCTGTCAACGTGTTCTCCCATTCGTGGTGGCCGCGGGATGTGCGGCGTCGCGCCGTGTATAGCACTTTTGGGTGATCTGTGGCGACGGCCGAAGGGAGGCTATTCGACGCCTGGATGTGGCGTGCTGGCTCGGGCGGTGCGCAACGGGGCGCGAGCCGCCATCGTGGTCGTGCGTGAAAGTCCTTGCTCCGGCACGCCTGAGCACTCACGACTCCGGCACGTAGGTCGTGAGTGATTAAGCGTGCCCATGCAAGGTGTTTCACGCACGACACCACGGGCGGCCGGAACTCCGGGCAGAACCGTACTGTTTTTGGTGCGCTTCTGCCGTGAAGCCTGCTCGCACCCGCCGACGGTGACGAACGCACTACTGCGTTTGAAGTTACCGCTGAGTACCCTGAGAGCAGTCGACTTCGGAGGTCATCGATGCCCTATCCCACCGACAGCGAGCGCGACCGCCCGTGGGTGATGCGGACCTACGCCGGGCACTCGTCCGCCGCGGCATCCAACGAGTTGTATCGCCGCAACCTGTCCAAGGGGCAGACAGGCCTGTCGGTCGCCTTCGATCTCCCCACCCAGACCGGCTACGACGCCGACCACGTACTGGCGCGCGGCGAGGTCGGCAAGGTCGGCGTGCCGATCAGCCACATCGGCGACATGCGCCGGCTCTTCGACGGGATCCCGCTCGCCGAGGCCAACACCTCGATGACGATCAACGCGCCCGCGATGTGGCTGCTCGCGCTCTACGTGACGGTGGCCGAGGAGCAGGCGAACGCCGAAGAGCGCGATGTAGACGAGGTGCTGGGGCAGCTCGCGGGCACCACGCAGAACGACATCATCAAGGAGTACCTCTCCCGGGGCACCTACATCTTCCCGCCGGGCCCGAGCCTCCGGCTGATCACCGACATGATCGCGTGGACAGTGCACCACGTGCCGAAGTGGAACCCCACCAACATCTGCAGCTATCACCTGCAGGAGGCGGGGGCGACGCCGACGCAGGAAGTGGCCTACGCGATGTGCACCGCCATCGCTGTGCTGGACGCGGTGCGCGACTCCGGCCAGGTCGACGCCGAGGACATGGCCAAGGTCGTCTCGCGCATCTCGTTCTTCGTCAACGCGGGCGTGCGCTTCGTCGAAGAGATGTGCAAGATGCGCGCCTTCGTCCGGTTGTGGGACGAGATCACGCGTGAGCGCTACGGCGTGACTGACGAGAAGGCGCGCCGGTTCCGCTACGGCGTGCAGGTAAACTCGCTGGGCCTCACCGAGGCGCAACCGGAGAACAACGTGCAGCGCATCGTCCTGGAGATGCTCGCGGTGTCGCTGTCGCGCGACGCGAGGGCGAGGGCGATCCAGCTGCCCGCGTGGAACGAGGCGCTCGGGCTGCCGCGGCCGTGGGATCAGCAGTGGGCGTTGCGCATGCAGCAGGTGCTGGCCTTCGAAACCGACCTGCTCGAGTACGAGGACATCTTCGAGGGCTCGACGGTCATCGAGGCGCGGGTCGCCGAGATCGTGGCGGGCGCCCGCGAGGAGATCGACCGCGTGCAGGAGCTCGGTGGCGCGGTGGCCGCCGTCGAGAGCGGTTACATGAAGGGCGAGCTGGTGGCCTCGCTCGGTGAGTACCGACGCAAGATGGAGTCGGGCGAGCAGGTGCTGGTCGGCGTGAACAAGTTCGACACGACCGAGTCGAGCCCGTTGCAAGCCGAAGGTGCTGCCCACATCGAGAGCGTCGATCCCGCCGTGGAGAAGCACGCCATCGAGGCGCTCGAGCGGTGGCGTCTCGAGCGGGACGGCGACGCGGTGGAGTCCGCGCTTGCGAAGCTGAAGACGGTGGCGGGGACCTCGGAGAACCTCTTCGAGGCGACCATCGACTGCGCCAAGACCGGCGTCACGACGGGTGAATGGTCTGGCGCGTTGCGTGAGGTGTTCGGCGAGTACCGGGCGCCGACCGGGGTATCCGCGTCCGCGGTCATAGTACAGCCCAGTGACCAGCTGGCCGCGGTGCGTGATCGCGTGCGGGCTACCGGTGACGAACTGGGCGAGCGGCTGCGGATTCTGGTCGGTAAGCCGGGCCTCGACGGTCACTCCAACGGGGCCGAGCAGGTCGCCGTGCGCGCCCGCGACGCCGGGTTCGAGGTCATCTATCAGGGCATCAGGCTCACCCCGCAGCAGATCGTGTCCGCCGCGGTGCAGGAAGGCGTGCACGTCGTCGGGCTGTCGGTGCTGTCGGGCTCGCACCTCGAAATAGTGCCCGAGGTCGTGGATGGGCTCCGAGCGGCAGGCGCGGGTGACGTGCCGGTGATCGTCGGCGGCATCATCCCGGCCGACGATGCCGCGATCCTGCGCGAACGCGGGATCGCCCGGGTTTTCACGCCGAAGGACTACGAACTAACCGAGATCATGGACGAGATCGTGACGGTCGTACGCGAATCGCGGGAGCTCTCCGGACGCTGACCAGGTGCGACTGCCTGCCGTTTGTCGGGGTCAGGACCCGTTCGAGTCGCCCGGGTGAGATAGTCGTCGCACAATCGTGACATGGACGCACGGGACGGGCGTTGCGCAGGTCAACGCTTCGCTGTCACCACCGGACAAAAGATGTCTACAGTGGATCTCGCGCGAACAGGTTGTGACGACGGCGGGGGTGGTTCTAGGTTGGACCCCGAGATCGACACCGTGAGACTTTCGATGCGAAACGTAGGGAGCGACTAGCGATGGTGACCGACGGCTGGACGAGGCGAGAATTCTTCAGGCGAACGGCCGCGGCGGGTGCGGTGGCCGTCGGTGGCCCGGTACTGCTGTCGGCGTGCGGCGGCGGCAACGGTGACGGGGAAGGTCAGGGTCGCGGAGGCAACACGCTCGAAACCGGGCGTGAACAGGGCTTTCTCCGGGTGGGCATCGCCAACGAGCCGCCCTACACCGAGGTCACCGCAGCCGGCGAGGTCACCGGTGTGGAGCCGGACGTGTTGCAGGCGGTTTTGAAGAAGCTCGACATCCCCGAGGTGCAGGGCATCGTGACGCCGTACGACCAGATGATTCCCGGACTGCAGGCCAATCGTTGGGATGTCGTCGCCGCCGGGCTGTTCATGAAGCAGTCTCGATGCAAAGAGGTGCTGTACTCGGAGCCGACGATCGTGTCGACTGAGTCGTTCGGTGTGGCAGCGGGCAACCCCAAGAAGATCACCACGGTGGCCTCCATCAAGGAGAACTCCGACATCAAGGTCGCCGCCCTCGGTGGCGCGTTCGAGGAGGGAATTCTCAAGGACGCCGACGTGCCTGGCGGTCAGATCGTGCAAGTGCGTGATGGTCGCAGCGGCATCGAGGCGGTCAAGGCCGGCCGGGCGGATGCCTTCTTCCTGCCGACGCTGTCGCTGAACGAACTGGTCGAGAATGACAAGGCCATAGAGGTCACCGAGCCTGTCGAGGACGCCCCGGTCACCGGTGCGGGTCACGCCTTCCGCAAGAACGATGCCGAGCTGCACAAGGCCTACAACGATGCTCTCGCCGAGATGAAGGAGTCCGACGAGTACGCCACGATCCTCGAAAAGTGGGGCTTCGTCGCGGCTGACGTCGAGGGCGTGACGGCAGAGGAGCTCTGCAAGACGGAAGGCTGACCTGGCGGCCCACTCACGGATAAGGTAGCCACCCTTGTCGACCATCATCGACTACGCCCCCCGCCTGTGGGAGGGCCTCGTCGTCACCCTGCAGTTGCTGGTGCTCGGTTCGTTGCTGGCGCTGGTCATCGCGTTCGCCGCGGGCCTGACCCGGTTATCGCGGCACCGCCTGGTCCGGCTCCCGGCAGCGATCTTCATCGAGGTGTTCCGCGGAACCTCGATGATCGTCCAGCTGTTCTGGTTCTTCTACGCTCTTCCGTTTCTCGGCATCGAGCTACCCCCGTTCGAAACGGGGGTGGTCGTGCTGGCCCTCAACGAGGGAGCGTACGCCGCGGAGATCGTCCGGGGTGCCATCAAATCGCGGCCTGCCGGGCAGACTGAGGCGTGTATCGCGCTGGGAATCGGCCCCGCGAAGCGGATGCGCAGGATTCTCATTCCGCAGTCGATTCCGGCGATGCTGCCTCCCTTCGGCAACGTCCTCGTCGATCTCTTCAAGAACACTTCGCTGGTCGCGACCATCACGGTGCTCGACCTGACGTATATGGGCCTTGAGGTCCGGACCAACACCGGCGAGACGACCGCCATCTTCGCCACGTTGCTCGTCATCTACTTCGTGGTGTCGCTGTTGCTTTGGGTGTTGATGAACGGGCTGGAGCGCCGGTTCGCGATCGACCGGACTAAGAAGTCGACACGGATCAAGTCCTGGATCTTGTCGCAGCCTCGGGGGGGTGCGGGCGCATGACCTGGAACAGCGAGTTTGCCCTGTCGATCCTTCCTGACCTGCTGCGTGGGCTGTGGATCACCATCCAGGCCACCATGGCCGCGATAACCATCGCCCTCGTGCTCGGCCTGGTCGTGGCCGTCGTCCGGTACCTGCGGATCCCCGTGCTCTCTCAGGTGTTCGGTTTCTTCGTTCTGTTCATCCGGGGCACCCCGCTGCTCGTGCAGGCGTACGCCGCGTTCTTCATCCTGCCGCACTACGGGATCGTGCTCAGTGCGCTGGTTACCGGCATCATCGTCCTCGGAATCAACTACAGCGCCTACACGGCAGAGGTCTATCGAGCCGGGATCGAAGACGTCGCCAAGGGACAGTGGGAGGCGGCGACCGCGCTGAGCCTGCCTGGCAGGCCGACGTGGACCCGGATCGTCCTCCCGCAGGCCGTACGCTCGATCGTGCCCATGCTCGGCAACTACTGGATCCAGATGTTCAAGGACTCGGCGATCCTGTCTGTTATTACCGTGGCCGAGGTGCTCTATGTCGGCCAGACCATAGGCGGGAGCGAGTTCCGCTTCCTCGAACCTTTGACTATCGTCGGGCTGCTCTTCCTGGCAGTCAGCTACCCGGCGGCCGTCCTCATCCGGCGATTGGAGCGACGCCTTGCCATCTCACGGTGACTACGGAGCGGAAGCGGCCGCGGCTGCCGCACGATCGGACGTGATGATCTCGTTCGACGATGTGGACAAGAGTTGGGGCCCCAACCACGTCCTGAAGAAGCTGAACTTTCATGTCAAGCCGGCGGAGAAGGTCTCCATCATCGGCCCATCCGGCTCCGGGAAAACCACGATCCTGCGCATCCTGATGACCTTGGAGAACCCGGACGAGGGCATCGTCACGGTGGACGGCGACGAACTCTGGAACGTCGAGCGGGGTCGCCGTATCCGCCGGGAGACCACGCAGATGAAGCTCACCCGTCGCAAGATCGGGATGGTCTTCCAGCAGTTCAACCTGTTCCCACACCTGTCGGCCATCCAGAACGTCATGGAAGCACCCATTCAGGTGCTCGGCATGTCGAAGAACGAGGCGCACGAACGCGCCAAAGGTCTGCTGGACACGGTCGGCCTCGGCGAGCACCTGGATCACAAGCCGCCGAAGCTGTCCGGTGGCCAACAGCAGCGGGTGGCGATCGCGCGGGCGATGGCGATGCGTCCGAAGGTCATGCTGTTCGACGAGGTGACTTCGGCCCTGGACCCGGAACTGGTCGGGGACGTACTCGATGTGATCCGCGACCTTGCCACGAGCACCGACATGACGATGCTGCTGGTCACGCACGAGATGAGATTCGCAGAGGAGATTTCCGACCGCGTTGTCATGTTCGATGGCGGCGTCGCGGTGGAGCAAGGACCACCACAGAAGATCTTCCAGGATCCGGACAACGAGCGGACCAGGCGGTTCCTGAAGGCGGTCCTCGAACACTAGGGCACCGGCAGCCACGTCCCCGAAAGATCACGATCTCCACACTTCCACTTGAGTGACCTACGCCACAGGAATACGTTGGATGAGCGATCGACACGTGAGCTGTCCTACGAAACGAGGTGCGCACAATGGTTACCGACGGCTGGACGCGCCGGGAGTTCTTCCAGCCGGCCGGGGCCGCGGGGGCGGTCGCCATCGGTGGCCCTGTCCTTCTCGGCGGATGCGAACAAACCGGCGGGAGGTGAAGGCGGCGAGGACGCGCTCTCCGCCGCACGGTCCTCGAACTCGATCAGAATCGGGATCGCCAACGAGCAACCGTACGGATTCGCCGACGAGGGCGGCAACACGACCGGAGAGGCGCCCGAAGTGGCCCGCGCCGTGTTCAAAGCGATGGGCATCGACGAAACGCAAGCCAGCGTTGTGCCGTTCGACCAGCTCATCCCCGGACTCAACGCCAGGCAGTTCGACGTGGTCTCAGCCGGGATGTTCATCACCCCCGAACGGTGCGAGCAGGCAGCATTCTCCATTCCGGACTACACGGCGCTGGCCGCGCTGCTCGTGGCCGAGGGGAACCCCAAAGGGCTTCAAAGCTTCGCCGATGTGGCCGATGAGAAGGCCAAGATCGCGGTCCTGTCCGGCGCGGTGGAGAAAGGGTATGCGGAAGGGGAGGGTGTCGCCGCTGGGCAATTCACCACTTTGGATACGCAGGACAACATGCTGCGGGCCGTCGCGGACAACCGGGTGGACTGCGCCGCACTGACAGACATCTCTCTGCAGTGGCTGGTGAAGCAGCATCCAGGACAACCCGTCGAGGTCACGGAGAGCTTCACCCCGAAGGATGAAAGCGGCGAGGACGTTGTTTCAGCGGGCGGATTCGTGTTCCGTAACGGCGACAACTCACTGCGCGAAGCGTTCAACGGGGAGCTACGCAAGCTGCATGAGAGCGGCGAGTGGCTCAAGATCGTCGAGGAATTCGGGTTCGGCGAAGCCAACCTTCCGGAGCCGGACGCGACCGCCGAAACCTTCTGCGAGGCTTAACCAAAGGGGGCCTCGTGTCCGAGAACTTCGGGGTCATCTTTTCGTCGATCCTTGATGGCCTGACCACAACTATCTGGGCGACGCTCGGCGGCATCGCGTTGACGATTGTCTTGGCCTTCGCCGCCGGGCTCGGCATGTTGTCGCGATGGCTGGCGGTGCGGTGGCTCGCCAGGATCTATGTGGAAGTCTTCCGAGGCACATCGGAGGTCGTCCAGTTGTTCTGGATCTTCTTCGTGCTGCCGCTCCTGGTGGGCTTTCGGCTGGTCCCGCTGTTCGCGGGCATCCTCGTGCTTGGCCTCAACCACGGGGCCTACGGCGGGGAAATCGTCCGTGGCGCTGTGCAATCGGTACCGAAGGCGCAGCATGAAGGCGCGATCGCGTGCAACTTCAGCCCTGCTCAACGCATGTTCCGGGTGATACTGCCGCAGGCGGTTGTGGAGATGATGCCGCCGTTCGGGCCGGACATTATGGTCATCTACGGCGTTGAGCTCGCGTTCTACCTCGTGCTGGCGATCCTGATCACTATCGTTATGCGTGCGTTGGAGAGCGCGGGCGCGAAACGAATCGGCCGGATGCCTCCTCCGAGGACGAAGTTCCTGGCGAAGACCCAGGGCGGGGGTGTGTGATGGTCTGGGACCGGGGTGCGGTGTCCGATTCATTCCCGTTGCTGCTCGCGGGGCTGGTCGTCACCCTCGAAATCACCGTGCTCGGCTCGCTCCTCGCATATGTGCTCGGCCTGGTGTTCGCCCTGATCAGGCGGCTGCGAGTACCGGTCCTCAACCAGGCGGTGTACCTGTTCGTCGAGTTCATCAGAAGCACGCCGCTCCTGGTGCAGGTGTTCGTGTTCTTCTGGGTACTGCAGCCGGCGGTCGGCCTACCCATCTCCGCGTTTGCCAGCGGTGTCATCGTGATCGGTGTGCACTACGCCTGCTACACGTCCGAGGTCTACCGGGCGGGCATCGAGGCGATACCGCAGGGTCAATGGGAGGCGGCGACCGCTCTCAACCTGCCACGAACACGGGTTTGGAGCGGGGTGATCTTGCCGCAGTCGGTGCCCAGGGTGGTGCCTGCGTTGGGTAACTACACCATCTCGATGTTTAAGGAAACCCCGCTACTGCTGGCCATCGGCGTGCAAGACTTGTTGAACAGGGCCAAGGAGTACGGCGCGGAAACGTTCAGCGTGACGGAGGCCTACACGATGGCGGGTGCGTTCTTCCTCGTGATCAGCTACGTCGCTTCGCTTCTGGTACGGAGATTGGAGAGCCGTGTCGGTCAACTATGAGCAGAGTTTCAACGGGCCGATGATCCAGTTCGACAACGTGGTCAAACGATTCGGCCAGCTCACCGTGCTGGAGGACCTGAACTTCGACGTTGCGCCCGGCGAGTTCGTGACCCTGATCGGGCCGAGCGGATCGGGGAAGACGACGATCCTGCGGCTGTTGATGACCTTGGAGAAGCTCACCGAGGGAACGATCTATGTCGGTGGCGAGCCGCTGAGTCACCTGCACAAGGACGACAAGCTCGTTGAGGCCAACGAGAAGCACCTGCGTGAGGCGCGCAAGAAGATCGGGATGGTGTTCCAGCAGTTCAACCTGTTCCCCAACATGAAGGTCCTGCGCAACATCACGGAGGCGCCGGTCCGATCTCTCGGCAGGTCGCGTGATGAGGCCGAGAAGCGAGGCAGCGAACTGCTGGAAATGGTCGGACTGAGCGACAAGGTGGACGCGCACCCGTCACAGCTGTCCGGTGGACAGCAGCAGCGGGTGGCGATCGCGCGGGCGCTGGCGATGGAACCGAAGGTGCTCCTGCTGGACGAGGTCACTTCCGCGTTGGACCCGGAACTGGTGACCGGCGTGCTGCATTTGCTGAAGGAGATCGCGGAAACCACGGACATCACGTTCCTGTGCGTGACGCACGAGATGCAGTTCGCTCGTGACGTATCGGACCGCGTGATGATGTTCGACAGCGGGCACGTGATCGAAGACGCCCATCCGGACAAGCTCTTCACCGACCCCGACCCCGACCCCGACCCCGACCACGAGCGAACGCGCGAGTTCCTCCACGCCGTGCTGGACCGCGGCTGACGCTCGTGCGTGAAAGACTGTGTCCTGGTACGAATGATCACGCACGACCCGCGGGGCGGACCATTAGGAGGACGGATTGGCGACAGTAGCGATCATCGGAGACGGGCCAGCGGGCTTGAGCGCGGCGGTGTTCCTGGCGAAGAACGGGCAGCAGGCGATCGTCTTCGGTCAGGACAAGACGGCCATGCACTACGCCCAGCTCTACAACTACCTGGGTATCCGAGACATGAAGGGCAGCGACTTCCAGGAGGTAGCCCGGGCGCAAGCCGCCGATCTCGGAGCCGAATTGCGTGACGAGACGGTCGAGTCGCTGTCCATGCGGGATGGCCGATTCGTCGTCCGTACGGACGACGGCACGATCGACGCCGACTATGTCGTCCTCGCGGGCAGCAAGCAGGTGAAACGCCTCGCCGACGAACTCGGTGCGGAGGCACCGGAGGACCGACTGCGCATCGACACCGAGTACCGGACGAGTGTCGACCGCCTCTACGCGGTCGGCCGGATCGCGCGGCCCGGCCGCAGCCAGGCGATCATCTCCGCCGGTGCCGGCGCGACGGCCGCGCTCGACATCCTTTCCCGGGAGGCCGGTAAGGACGTCCACGACTGGGACACCCCGGACGAGGACAGCGCTGGATAGGCCCGAACCGTCTCAGCGCGGTCTCAGAGCGGGATGAGTTCGGCGGGACCGTGGGTGAGCGTGCGCGTCCCAGCCGCCTCGACCACGAAGGTCTGACTGAGGCCGACACCCGCTTGTCCGAAGGCGCGGAACGATGCGGGCACATGGAAGACCATGCCCTCCTCGAGCGGTGCGGGATTGTCGACGGTGATCGCGAAGGGCGCGCCGTCCATCCAGTGTGGCCGGTGTGCCAGGCCGACCGGGTAACCGAAGAGCTGGTGAAAGACCACGCCGTCGGGTAGCGGGCCGATAGCCGACGTCGCCGCCCGCGCAACGTCGGCGCAGGACACGCCTGCCTTCGCGGTGTCGAGAACAGTCGCCAGCGCGGCGGTCGCCAGCTCTGTCAACCGCTGGAGAAGCACCGACGGGCGGCCATGGCAGAGGGTGCGCATGACGGGCGCGTGATAGCGGTGATGGGCGCCGGAGAACTCCAGGAACGTGCTGCCGGGGCCAAGCGGAACGTTGTGCCACGTGGCGTGCGGGATCCCGGCGCGGCGGCCCGTGGCGATGGTCGGTCCCCAAGCGGACACGGAATTCGCATCGGCCAGCAGGGCGGCGCTGATCGCGGCGGCGACCGACGAATCCGTCGCGCCCGGCTGCCGTGCGGCCCGCACCGCCGCGTCGACGCCTTGCTGGGTGCCGATCGCGGCCCGTTCCACGCAGCGGATCTCGGCGCGGGAGAGCACCAGCCGGGTCCGCTCGACCAGGTAGTCGCCGTCGACGACTTCGACGGTTCGACCGCGGAGCAGGTCGACCAGGTGGGGCGGCGTAGCGGTGTGCCCGAGTTCGACCGCGATCCGCGCCCGCCGTGGCAGTTCCTCAGCTGCGTGCTTGGCGATCAACTCGAGTCCGGCCTGGGCCGACGCGTAGCGGAAATATCGCACGTTCGGCGCGCAAGAACTGGCCAGTGCACGGCCGATCTCGAAGTCAGGTACGTAAAGAAAGGTGTCCGAGTCGGTGACGAGCAGCGGCTGGGGCAGGGTCTCCGCGCTGTGGTACCCGCACAGGTACTCGACGTTCGACGGGCGGAACACCAGGACGGCATTGACGTCAGCATCCGCCATCCGGCCACGAACCCGCGCGAGGCGGTCGGCGTACTCGTCTTCGGAGAAGGGCAGGACCTCCGCGGATTCGACTCCGTCCATCGCGTCGGTGGTGAGCCACGCGGGAGCCGGATCGACACCCAGCCCCACTACTCGGTTTCCAGTCGGACTCATGCGACCAGGCTACGTGTGCGCGCGATCATCGCTTCGGTAGTGCGTGCGATGCCGACAGTGCATTCGGGTCGTGGAAGGCGAAGGCGGCGCCGTCGGTGCGGTTCAGCTCCGCGTAGCGCTCCACGTGCTCCGGATCGAGCCGCACACCCAAACCCGGCTCCTCGGGCACCCGCACGCAGCCGTCCACATACGAGTCCACGCCGCCGCCGAAGCCCACCGTGACGTCTTCGGACAGCAGGGCGCCGTAGGCCTGGTTCGCGTAGCGGAAGTTCGGCGTCGAAGCGATCACCTGTACGGCGGCCGCAAGGGCGACGCCGAGCTCGCCCAGTGAGTGCTTGACCACGGTCAGCCCGGCAGCCTCACAGATGCCCGCCGAGCGTTTGAGGTTCAGCAGCCCGCCGTCCATCTGGTTGTCCACGCTCAGGACGTCGGCCGCGCCCGCCCGGATCACCGCGAGCTGGTCGTGGCGGGTCCAGCTCGCTTCGTTGGCCAGCAGCGGCACATCGATCCGGCTCCGCACGTAGGCCATCTCATCGAGCACACGCCCGGACACCGGTTGCTCGATCAGTTCGAGATCGAAGCGCTGCAGGTCGCGGATGATCCGCACCGCCTCGCCGGGAGACCACGCCTCGTTCGCGTCGATCCGGAGCCGCGCGTCCGGCCCGGCCCCGTCCCGCAGCGACTCGACCCGCTCGATGTCGGCGCTCGGTTCGCCGGCGCCGACCTTGAGGTAGCACGTGGTGAACCCGGACTTCATCGCGAGCGCGCCTTCCGCGGCGACTTCGGCAGGATCGGAACGCGCGACGTAGTAGAAGGACTCCACCCGGTCCCGGAACCGCCCGCCGAGCAGGTTCGACACCGGCTGGCCGCACACCTTGCCGACGATGTCCCAGCAGGCCATCTCCACGGCAGCGATCGCGGGGCTGCTCGCCCGGACGTGGTGCCTGCCGCCATCGCGCATTGCCGGGCCGAGTATCCCGACCTGCGGGTGCTGCTCAGCGAAGACCAAACCGGCGACGCGATCGCGAGGCTGAAAGCGGGCGAACTCGACGTCGCCCTGATCTACCAGTACAACCTACTGCCCGGCGTGCGCGATGCGGGGATTAAGGTCGAGCACCTCATCGACGAGCCGATGCTCGCCGTCTTACCTGCCGGGTTTCCGGCAGGCGACGGGCCGCTGGCGCTCGCGGAGTTGTCGGAGCGGCCGTGGATCGCCGCGCACCGTGACGATGAGCTGCGCCCCATGCTCGAACGGGCGTGTGCGCTGGCAGGTTTCGAGCCGCAACTGGACTTCACCAGCTCTGACTACACAGTCGTCTTTGCCCTGGTCGAGGCGAGCCTCGGCGTCTCACTCGTGCCGCGCCTCGCGCTCGAGTCGATGTCGACCGACATCCAGCTCCGGGCGATCACCCAGCCTCAGCTGTCCCGCAAGGTGTCGGTGGCCTTCCGCGCCGGCAGCGGCCGTCACCCGGCGATCGCCACGGTGATCGGCGCGCTGCGCGAAGTGGCAGCCGAGGTCGTCGCGGAGTGGGACTGACGGCGCAAACCGCTGCCCGGGGGTGGAGCCGAAGGTGGCCGTGGGCGCCATATAGGCACCCACGGCCACCTTCGGCTGCCCGCTGCCGGGCTAGGACACGCTGCCGCGGAACCGCTCGAACTGCTCTTCGCTGAGCTCGATCCAGGTCGCGGAGCCGACGGCGAGCAGCTCGCCCGCCGCCGACCAGACCGCCGCGGCCGACCGCGCCTTTCTGCCGGTAGAACCGAGCTGCCAGCCTGCGACGACGGTGCGCTCGCCGGGCTCGGGCAGCCGGTGGACCTCGGCGGCCAGCCGCCCCAGCACATGGGGTCGCGGTCGCGGCTCGTAATACCACGCCCAGCCGCTGGGGCAGTCCAGCGCGGCCCAGGCGATGGCCGGGTCGAGCGCGCCTTCGTGCGTGGGCAGCGAGGAATCCGGCTGCCACGGCCAGGCAACGATACTCTCGGGGCGGTCGACCTTTCCGGGGAACAGCCGCATGCCGTCGCCCGCTGCCCGGTCCGGCCCGCAGGTGAAGCAGCCGGGAAAGACGTGCTGCGCACGGTAGCGGTCGAAGTCGAATCCCGCCGCGGCTTTCTCGGCTTCGGCGAGGGTGACCGGTTCGGGCAAGGCGACATCCACCGTGGCCGGTTCGCTGTGGGCGATGAGCTCGTCGCCGTCGTAGAGGGTGACGCGTTCGGCGTCGCGTTCGAGGCGCAACGGGTGGTCGACCGGGGGAGGCACGCGGAGGCTGACTTCCGCCGCACCGTGTGTGCTTGCGCGGGCGGCGATCCCGCACGCGTAGCCGCCGTTCGCCGATCGGGGCGGCCCGTTGAAGCGTGCTGGAATCAGGATCGAATCGGTCATGGGTCCATCGTGGTCGCAGGCAGGACGCGGCCGGTAACCGGCCTAGCCGGCTAGCTGGCCTTGCCCTGCGTGTCCGCCCCAAGGTAGCGCTCGCCGACGCGAATCTCCTGGATAGCGGAGTTGAAGATGCCTACGACCCGCAGATCGTCGCCTCGGTGGCGCTCGATCACGTGCTTGAGTAATTCGGTCGCTCGTTCCAGCTCTTCGTGATCTTCCTCGCTGACCATCAAAATCACCCGCTCGCATCCCCGCGCTATCGGTGTCCGTTGTGTCTTATTCGCCGAGGGAACCGGATCCGTTATGGCTTGATCATAAACCGGTGCACCGACAGTTTCGGGGACGTCGAGCCCCGGCACGTCAGTGTCGTCAGGGAAATGTCAGGAAGCTGTCAGGGATGTCGCGTCGGGGGCCGGGCGCGCTAGCGTGGACCCATGGGCGACTACCAGTACCTCATCGTCAGCCGCGACGCCGACACCGTCACGATCACCATGAACCGTGGCGCGCGGCGTAACGCGCTCTCCGCCGACCATCTCAGCGAACTGCTCGCCGCGTTCACCGAGGTCGGTGAGTCGGACGCGACCGGCATCGTGCTCGCCGCCGACGGTCCGGTGTTCTCCGCGGGTCACGACTTCGCCGATGTCGCGGCGCGGGACATGGCGGGTGTCCGGGACCTCCTGGAGCTGTGTACCCAGCTGATGCGCACCATCCAGAACGTGCCGCAGGTCGTCGTCGCCCGCGTCCACGGCCTCGCCACCGCGGCGGGTTGCCAACTGGTCGCGTCCTGCGACCTGGCCATCGCGGCGGAGAGTGCCGGCTTCGCGCTGCCCGGCGGCAAGGGCGGATGGTTCTGCCACACCCCGGCGGTCCCGGTGACCCGCGCTATCGGCCGCAAGCGGCTGATGGAGATGGCGTTGACCGGTGACGTGATCGATGCCGCGACCGCCGAGCAGTGGGGTCTGGTCAACCGCGTGGTGCCCGACACCGACCTCGATGACGCGGTGGCCAAGCTGCTGGCACGGGCGACCAGGGGGAGCAGGGCCAGTAAGGCGTTGGGCAAGCGCACGCTCTACGCGCAGCTCGACCGGCCCGAGGCCGAGGCTTACGACATCGCGATCGCCGTGATGGCCGAGGCCTCCCAGCTGGCGGGCGCGAAGGAGGGCATGGCGGCGTTCCTGGACAAGCGGAAGCCGGACTGGCCCGACTGATCACGCTTCGACCTGGCCGGGCGGGTTTGCCCGGGCGCGTTCGTGCAGCATTAGCTGGGCGTACGCGGCGATGGACTGGGCGTCGGTGATCTCTCCGGTGCCGATCGCGCGCTCGAACTCCGTTCGGGTGAACCACGCCGTGCGCATGTCTTGTTCCTCGTGCTCACGCTCGTGGTCGCCCTCGGTCAGTTCGGTCGCGAGGAAGACCCTGCCGCGCTGGCTGGCCATCCCGGGCGCGACGTCGAGCAGTCCGATCTGTTCCATGGCTCCTGCCCTCAGCCCGGTCTCCTCGCGCAGTTCCCGCACGGCAAGCTGCCTCGGGTCGAGGTCCACGCGGTCCGGCGCGGTGCCCTGCGGGAACTCCCACCGCCGCATGCCGAGCGGGTAGCGGTACTGCTCGACCAGGTGCATGCGGTCACCGTCAAGCGGGATGACCAGCGCGTAGTCGGGTTTGTCGATGACGCCGTAGATGCCACTCGAGCCGTCGGCGCGCCGGATCGCGTCCTCGCGCACGCGCATCCAGTTGTTGGCGTACACCTCGCGGGAAGCCACCGTCTCCATGCTGCCTAGACTGCCACGGGTGCGCCTCGTACTAGCTCGCTGCCAGGTCGACTACGCCGGCAGGCTCACCGCCCACCTGCCCATGGCCAACCGGCTGCTGCTGGTCAAATCCGATGGATCGGTCTCGGTCCACTCCGACGACCGCGCCTATAAGCCGCTGAACTGGATGAGCCCCCCGTGCTGGCTCACCGAGGATGACGGCGAGAACGGCGGCGCGGTCTGGACGGTGCAGAACAAGGCCGGTGAAAAGCTCGTGATCACCATCGAGCAGGTGCTGCATGACCTCGCGCACGAGCTCGGCGCCGAGCCGGGACTGGTCAAGGACGGCGTCGAGGCGCACCTGCAGGAGCTGCTCGCGGAGCACATCGTGACGCTCGGCGACGGCTACAGCCTGGTCCGCCGGGAGTTCCCGACCGCGATCGGCCCGGTCGACATCCTCGCGCGCGACGCCGAAGGCATCGCGGTGGCGGTCGAGATCAAGCGGCGGGGCGAGATCGACGGTGTCGAGCAGCTCACCCGCTACCTCGAACTGCTCAACCGGGACCCGCTGCTCGCGCCGGTGCGGGGTGTGTTCGCCGCGCAGATCATCAAGCCGCAGGCCCGCACGCTCGCCGAAGATCGCGGTATCCGTTGCGTGACCTTGGACTACGACGCGCTGCGCGGCATCGAATCCGACGAGTTCAGGCTGTTCTAGCCCGTGCTGTCATCTCATCGGCGCGGGCTGCTCGCTACGCGGACGTTGCTCTGGGTGGTATGCCTCGGTGTCCTGGCCGCGACGGCCGGTTGTTCCGGGGTGGACTTGAAGAAGCAGTACTACCCGCGCGAGACCGTCAAGGTGGAGTCGGGCGCCGCTGGTCCGGTGCCGGCAGGCCCGGTCGACGAGCCCGCGTTGTCCGTGGCAGCCCTGCGGGTCGCCGATGCGTGCGGGCTGCTGGACCGGGAGACGCTCAAGGAGTTCGGCAAGGTCGCCGACAAGCCGTACACGCATGAGCCCGACAGGTGCGGCATGACGGTGGAGGATCCGGGCGGGAAGGACATCCGGGCGTCGCTGAAGATCGGCGAGAGCATGAACAACATGCGTGATCGCGCCACGGGCGGCATCGAGGGGTTGCCCGCCGAGGAGACCCGGCACGACGAGAAGACCTGCTTCGTCAAGGTCCTCACCTCCGACGAACCCGCCATGGGGATGGCCGTCCAGGTCGCCTACGAGGGCGGCGATGCCTGCGCGACCGGCCGCAAGGCGATGAGCACGATCGTCAAACGGCTCAAGGAGGACCCGCCGAAGCTCACCGTGGCGAAGGGATCCCTGCTCGACGTCGACGCCTGCGAGACGATCAGCGAGAAGGTGATCAGGAATCACTACGGTGACGACGTGCGGCTGCTGCCCTTCGACTTGCACGGGTGCCTGATCTCGGGGAGGGGGCCGTCCGGCGGGGTACAGTTCCGGTTCGGCTACCCGCCGACCGAGGAGAAGAACAGCAGGTCCGTCACCCTATCCGGCGACGTGACGGCGAAGTCGAAGTTCCGCGGCGCCGACCAGGCGCAGTGTGAGGTGGAGTGGGTGCACCGCAAGATCGACGATGACAACTTCGAGGTCGTCAAGGTCGAGTACGCGCGCTACTCCGGTGATGAAGACGCCACGTCGGCGTGCAAGAAGGCTGTCGCGGTCGCGAAGGTGGTCGTCGGCAAGCTCCCGAAGCCGTGAGCCATGGCCCGTATCCTGGTCAGATCGGGTTCGGTTGCAGTGACCCGGTGGGTAAGTACACACTACTGACCAGTAACCGAGGCGTTGGAGGATTGCAGTGGCGCGTGAATTCACATCCGTCGGAGTTATCGGCCTTGGCACCATGGGTGCCGGAATCACGGAGGTGCTGGCGCGCAGCGGCATCTCGGTCGTGGGGGTCGAGATCGACGACGACGGCATCGCGCGGGCGCGCGGTCACCTCGAACACTCGACAGGGCGCGCGTTGGCCAAAGGCAAGCTCGACGAGGCAGGCCGCGACGAGCTGCTCGGCCGGATCACCTACACCACCGAGCTGACCGACCTCGCCGAAGTCGATCTCGTCATCGAGGCGATCCCGGAACACCTCGACGCGAAGGCGGAGCTGTTCGAGCAACTCGCCAAGATCACCAAGCCGGACGTCATCCTGGCGTCGAACACCTCATCGCTGTCCATCACCGAGATCGGGGTCCACACGCCGCGGCCGAGCAAGGTCGTCGGTATGCACTTCTTCAACCCCGCGCCGGTGCTCAAGCTGGTCGAGGTCGTGCGCACCGTCGTCACCGAGCAGGACGTCATCGACGACGTGGTCGCCCTCGCCGAGCGGATCGGCAAGACGCCGGTGGTCATCGGCGACCGCGCCGGGTTCATCGCGAACGCGCTGCTGTTCGGCTACCTCAACCACGCGGTGACCATGTATGAGCAGCACTACGCCACCCGGGAGGATCTCGACGCCGCGATGCGCTACGGCTGCGGTTACCCGATGGGCCCGCTCGCGCTGCTCGACCTGATCGGGCTCGACACCGCCTACGAGATCCTCGACTCGATGTATCGCCAGTCGCGCAACCGGTTGCACGCACCGGCGCCGATCCTCAAGCAGATGACCTCCGCTGGCCTGCTCGGCAGGAAGACCGGCCGGGGCTTCTACACCTATGACGAGCCGGACTCGCCCAACGTCGTGGCGGACGCGCTCACGCCTGCCGGTGACGCGGCCGCCGGCGCGGGCATCCGCGAGGTCAGCAAGGTCGGCGTTGTCGGCACCGGCACGATGGCCACCGGGATCGTCGAGGTGTTCGCGAAGTCCGGTTACGACGTCGTGCTCCGTGCGCGCAGCAAGGAGAAGGCGGAGGCCTCGATCGGCAAGGTCCGCAAGTCGCTGGATCGCGCGGTGTCCAAGGGCCGGATGTCCGAGAACGACGCTGTGGATGCGATTAATCGGATCACCCCGGCGGTCGAGTTCACCGAGCTTGCTGACGTCGATCTGGTCGTCGAAGCCGTCGCGGAGGACATCGACATCAAACGCGAGGTCTTCGCCGCGCTCGACGAGGCTGTGAAGCCGGGCGCGGTGCTCGCGACGACGACGTCCTCGCTCCCGGTCGTGGTGTGTGCCGCCGCCACCCAGCGGCCCGCCGACGTGATCGGCATGCACTTCTTCAATCCGGCACAGGTGATGAAGCTCGTCGAGGTGGTCAGCACCATCAACACGGCGCCGGACGTGATCGCCACCGTGAACGATGTGTGCGGGAAGGTCCGCAAGGTCGCGGTCAACTGCGCCGATCGGGCCGGGTTCATCGTCAACGCGTTGCTGTTCCCGTATCTCAACGACGCGGTGAAGATGCTCGAGGCGCATTACGCGGAAGCAGGCGACATCGACACCGCGATGAAGGTCGGCTGCGGCCTGCCGATGGGTCCGTTCGAGCTGCTGGACGTGGTCGGCCTCGACGTGTCGCTGGCAATTCAGCGCACGCTCTACAACGAGTTCCGCGAGGCGGGCTTCTCGCCGGCGCCGCTGCTCGAACACCTGGTGACCGCAGGCCGCCTCGGCCGCAAGACCGGCAAGGGGTTCTGGGACTACAGCTAGTCCGCACCCAGTCCGCAAGCCGCCATCGTCGTGCGTGAAAGTCCTTGCCCCAGCACGCCTCAGCACTCACGACCCCAGCCAGTCGGGTCGTGAGTGCTGACGCGTGCCCATGCAAGATGTTTCACTCACGACACCGCGGGCGGCCAGCACACCAGGCGAAGGCCATCGCGGCAGTGCAGGTGCCGGACGTCCTTCGGCTCGCGCCCCGACCGGGTGAGTGAGGGATTGCGCTGGCCCGCATCGGGGAGAAGGGTAGGAACCACCGGCAGCGTCGCCGGGGCGCTGCCCCGATCGGAAGGGGGTGGAGACGTGTACGCACGATCCACCACGGTGCAGGCACACCAGGATTCCATCGATGCGGGAGTCGCCCACATCCGCGACGAAGTGATGCCCGCCCTGCTGGACATGCCGGGATGCATCGGCCTGTCCATGCTGGTCGACCGGACTTCCGGCCGTTGTATCGCCACCAGCGCATGGGACTCCGCGGAGGCCATGCGTGCCAGCGAGGACATGGCGCGTCCGATGCGTGAGCGGGCGGCGGAAATCCTGGGCAACCGGGCGCAGGTCGACCAATGGGAGATCGCCGTGCTGCACCGCGATCACCGCACGCGGGAAGGCTGCTGTGTCAGGGCGACCTGGTTCCGCTTCAGCGCCGGCGACATGGCTCGGGCGATCGATATCTACAAGATGGCCATGCTGCCCGCGATGGAGCAGTTCGACGGCTTCTGCAGCGCCAGCTTGATGGTCGATCGCGAGTCCGGGATCGCGGTGTCCTCGGTGACCTACGACAGCATGGACGCCATGGCACGTACTCGTGACGATGCCGACTCACTCCGCCTGAGCGGGGCACGGGAAGCCGGCGTCGAGGTCCTCGACGTCTGCGAGTTCGAGCTCGCGCTGGCGCACCTGCACGTGCCCGAGATGGCCTGACGGCCACGCCCCTTCAGCCGCAGCAGCCGCCCCCGCAACAACCGCCTGCGGGAGCGGCGGGCTGCGCCGCCGGCAAGGCAGGCGAGGCGCCCGCCTTGCCGGTCAGCGCGACCGTGGTGAGCAGCTTGACGGTGTCCTGATGGCCGTCCGGGCAGGTCGCGGGCGCGCTCGACTCGCTCATCGGCCGGTTCAGCTCGAAGGACTCGGTGCACTCACGGCAGCGGTATGCGTAGGTCGGCATGGGACGAGTATCCCTCATCGGCCGTGCCGCTCAGAGCCCGCGCTGGGCCAGCCGCCGACTGATCGCCGGATCCGTGGACACCACCGGGGTCTCGGTGCCCACCCACCCCTCACCGTCGAAGTAATGCTGGAAGATCTTCTCCGCGGTCCTTGTCGCCAACGCCTGTGTGGTGAGCGTCGGGTTGGGCCCGCCCAAACCGTTGGCCAGCGCCGAGTTGTCGGCGATGAACAGCCCCTTGACCGCCCGTGACTCCGCGTTGGCATCGAGCACGCTGTTCTTCTCGGACTCGCCCATGCGCATCGAGGACTGCACATGCAGGATCAGCGGCGCCCAGTCGATCCGGTACACCTTCTTGGCGCCAGCGCCGCGCAGCAGTTCGGCGGCCTTGCGCGCCATGACCTCACGGTTGCGGTTGGTGCGCTCGGTGCGGTTGCGATGCCGGAACCGCACCCGCGGCACCGGCCCATTCTCATCGGCGGGGAACGAGGACAGCGTGACGCAGTTCTGTGCCTCGACGTCGTCGTCGGTGATGACCAGCACGTTGAGCAGGGTGTCGATGCCGTTCTGCAGCAGGTCCTTGAGCTCGGGCCCGATCAACCTGCCCGCCGGGCCGTCCCACGGGCCGGTCGAGCCGCGTCCGTTCTCGTACTCGCCGCGGATGCCGCTGTCGGACAGCGTCGCGGAGAACGCCTGCAGTGCGGGTGGCAGCCCGACGTTCTCCAGCCCGCCGAAGCCCGGCATGTCGAGGCGGGACGCGGAACCGGGGCCCTTGCTGCTCTGAGTGTCGGAGTCGAACGAGCCGATGAGCCAGTCGAAGAAGTGGTCGGTGTAGCCTCGGCCGACCCAGCCGTTCGGGTTGGGCAGCCCGCTGTTGAACCACAGCCGGGGATTTTCGGTGCAGCCGCCGGCCATCACCACGACGCGCGCGTCCTCGCGGTGCTCCTCGCCGGAGCCGTTGTGCCGCCAGGTCACGCCCCGCGCGGTGGCGACGCCGCCGACCTCCTCGGTGTGAATCCGGGTGGCATACGCGTCGGTCATCAGGGAGACCGCCTTACCCCCTGGCGCCCACACGTCGGCCGTCAACGCCATCGGCACATAGCTGTTGTCGGTCGAGCGCTTGGCGAACTGGTTGCGCGGCGCGTTGATCGGCTGCATGCAGCCCTGGAAGCAGTAGCCGCACATGGTGCAGCCGGTGGCATCGGGGAACACCAGCAGGTTGGGATCCGAGGTCCGCGCCGCGTTCCCGCCGGGCTGCAGGATCGCGTTCTCCTGCGGCCGGTACGAGGCCCGCGTGGTGGTCTTCGTGGTCTGCACGGGCAGCCCGAGTGTCTCGCAGCCGCGGAAGAACACCTGATCCTTGGTGCCCATCGCGGCGGTCATCACCGGCGCGGTCGCCTCGACCCACTCGAAGTAGGGCACCATCTCGGCGTAGCCGAACGGGAACCGGTGCTTCCGGTCGTAGTTCGCCGCGTCGTCCCCGGTGTAGTCGTTGAACACCCCGGGGTAGGCACGTGGGTAGTTGCCGTAGAAGTGCTGCGTGGTGCCGCCGACGCCGGAGAGCTGCCAGACGAACGAGTTCTGCGGCCACTCCCGGTACCAGGCGGGCTTCGACCGATCCGTCGGGCCGAGCCGGAAGTACCCGGTCAGCGGGTTGTTGGCGTCGTTTTCGAAGTGCGTCCATTGCTCGCGTGGCTTGCGATGCCGCGGCCCCGCTTCCAGCAGCAGGACGTCGAGCCCGCGTGAAGCGAGCTCCTTGGCGACGACCGGACCGCCGCCGCCCGCGCCGATGACGATGACGTCGCGCATCAGTCGTGCACCTCCGTACGTCCCTGGTAGTAGCCCTGGAAGTCGTCCCAGCCCTCGACGGGGCCGTCGGGCTGGTAGCCGGTGAGTTCCCAGCCGACAGGGCGGCCGGTGAGCTGCTTGGTATCGGCGTCGAACACGGCCCACTCGGACATCGACCCGAAGGCCACGAACTCGAGGAGTGCGCCGCCGACGAACTTCAGCAGCCCGGAGACCGCGTCCTTGCTCGGTTCGGGGAACTCCGCGTCCAGCACCGCGACCAGATCGGAGTTCGCGCCCTCGATCAGCTCGAACACCGCGGCCTTCTCCGAGTAGCTCAGCCGGGCGAACGGCGAGAGGAAAGTACCGTTGACCGCGGCGGGATTGACCTGCGTCGCCACCAGATTGAGCATCCCGGCGATCGAAAGCGACAGCGGGATCGCGGCGTCGTTCTCCAGCAGCGTGCTCAGCGCTTCGTCGAGGGTGGTGACCTGTACCGGCAGCTGTTCCAGGCCGGGCAACGGGATGCCGCTGTCGGCGACGCCGGTGGCCACGGCCGCGGCGATGGGCTGGGCGAGCCGGTCGGGAAACGGCACGAAGTTGTCCAGCGCCTCGATCATGAAGTCGGTCGATGCCGCCTCCTCCGCGCCCGGCTCGGTGCGCGGCGTGCCTTGGGCGGTGGAGTACTCATCCGGCCCAGGAAAGACGAAGGCAGTGAGGCCGTTGAGGGTGTCTCGGGCCAGCTCGGCCAGCACGGGGCGCAGGAGCGCCACCAGGTCTGGCAGCGGCTGCGGAGGTTGCGCGAGCGCGTGGGACGGCAACAGGCCGCTGGTGCCCACAGCGGCGCCCAGAATGCCCATCCGGGCGAGAAACGCTCGCCGGTCCATGTTGTCGAGATTCATGTGCATCTCCCTGGCGAGGAAGCGCCGCCACCGGCGCTGTGAACAGGGACACAAGACGTTTTAGCACCCATTCGGCGCATCGGCAGGGCGTGCGTGCCGCCGGGTGGCAGCACGACCCGATCGTGCGCCCGAATGGCGATATGGGGCGTCCCCGGGCAACTCTGGGTGTCATGGGGCGGCCCCGCCGTGGCAGGCTGGCTTTGTGGATCTTCCTACGCTCGACGCGGGCACGCCGCATCTGATGGAAGTGGTTCCGTCCGCGCTCGCGGCTCTCGGCATGCGCGAGTTCGACAACACGCTGGGCCTGCGCGACTGCACCGGGGGCTGCGTGCTGTTGATCGACGGCCTCGGTGCCGAACTGCTCGACGCCCACGCCGATGCAGCCCCCGTCATCACCGAACTCCGCGCCGGGACATTGCACGTCGGTTTCCCCTCGACGACGGCCGCCGGGCTCGCCGCGCTGGGCACCGGGGTGTGCTCCGGGCAGCACGGCATGGTCGGCTACTCGTTCGAACTGCCGGAGGTGGGCGTACTCAACGCGCTGCGCTGGCGGCAGCATCCCTGGGGCGAGGATCTGCGGTCGTCTGTCGTGCCGGAGGAGGTGCAGCCGATGCCGACGACCTTCGAGCGCGCTGCCGCCGCCGGGTTGGGAGTGCGGGTGATTTCCGGCGCCGAGTTCACCGGCTCCGGGCTGACCCGCGCCGTGCTCCGGGGTGGCCGCTACGTCGGCGTTCACGCACTGGGCGACCTCGCGGCGTCGGTCGTGGCCGGGTTGACCGAGGGCGCGTTCTGCTACGGCTACCACGCGCAGTTGGACATGCTCGGTCACGTGTACGGACCGGGCAGCGCGGCGTGGCGGATGCAGCTACACCAGGTCGACCGCCTCGTGGAGTCCATTGTGGATGCGATGCCCGCAGGCACGTTCCTCGCCGTGGTTGCCGATCACGGCATGGTCGAGCTCGACGAGTCCGTTGTGGACGCCGACGCCCAAGGGCTATTGCGAGCCGGGGTGCGGGCCATCGGCGGCGAGGTCCGCGCGCGGCACGTCTACGCCGACGACGGTGCGCATGCCGACGTGCTGGCGGCATGGCGGGAGACGCTCGGCGAGCGTGCGTGGGTGGTGACAAGGGAAGAGGCCGTCGAGGCCGGCTGGTTCGGTGCGAGCGTGCCCGCCGCCGTGCTACCGCGCATCGGCGACGTGGTGGCGGCCGCGCGTGGGCGGTCCGGGGTCCTGCTGCGGCAGGTCGAGCGCCTGGAGTCGGAGTTGCTGGGCCACCACGGCTCGCTGAGCAGCGCGGAACAGTTCGTGCCGCTGGCGGTGGCTTACGGTTAGGCCGTGTCTTATGGATCACGGATCCGTAAGACACGGCCTAGTACGACAGCGCTAGATCAACTGCTCCCCAGGAACGGGTTGCGGCATCGGCACAGGCCACCCGGGTCGTGAGTGCTGATCAGGGTTAGAACACTGATAGCCACTCACGAACGTGAAAGCCCGTGCCGCTGGCGGTGGCTTACGGCTAGGTGGGTGGCTTAACGGCGCGAAAGCGTTGCTGTCCACGCCGGGTGTCCACCTGGACGTCGGTGAATCCGGCGGCGCGGAGCCGCAAGGGGAGCCCCTCGGGAGCCACCGGATTGTAGGTGTCGCCGAGGTGAATCAGCCGGAATGCGGTGCCGTGCACCCCGTCGCTGCCCGCGAAGATCCCGCCGGGCGTCAGCACGCGGAACGCCTGGCCGAACAGGCTGTCCTGCTGCCGCGCGGTAGGCACGTGGTGCAACATCGTGAAACACACCACCGAGCTGAACCGGTTGTCGGGCAACGGCAGGTCCGCGCCATCGCCCTGGATCACGTCGGCGAGATGGCCATACCTCGCGCGCAGCCGCTCGGCCAGCTCCTCGCTGATTTCCACCGCGGTCAGGTCAGGCGTGCGGTCGGCGAGGAGCCGGAGGTTCGCGCCGTAGCCGGGTCCGATCTCCAGCGTGTCCGCGCCGAGTTCGACGCCGTCGAGCACCCAGGGCAGCAGCGTCCGCTCCACATGCTTGTCCCACAGCTTCGAGCCGCACAGCCACCGGTGGCAGAGATTCATCGCCATGCCCCGACGGTATGTCGGTGCCCGCGTGTCCGCTAGCCGTTAATCTGTCATGTTATGTCGGCAGACGGACAGACCCATGTCGCACCGGGCGGGTGCGACGCAGGGGTGCTTGCTGCGCGGCATCTATCTCGAACCAGTGCGTTGCCCGATCAACTGGCCGGAGCCGACGATGCTGGCGGTCTCGCCGCTGTTGCGGGAGCTGTTCGAGTATCTCGCCGGGGACCTGGCGAACGCCGAGCGGCTGCGCGCGGAATCGGTGGTCTTCGACCTGCTGCGACCGGTCCGGGCGGTGCCGATCGGCGTGCGCATGCCCACCGACCGCCGGGCCCGCGCCATCGCTGCCACGCTGACCGCCAACCCCGCCGACGAGCGGGCTCTGGCCGAACTCGCCGCCGAGGTCGGAGCCAGTGCGCGCACCATCGCGCGGGTGTTCCAGCGGGAGACGGCCATGAGCTTCGGCCGCTGGCGTACTCAGCTGCGGCTGCGGGCGTCGTTGCCGCTGCTCGCCGACGGGGTTCCGCTGGCGGGCGTGGCCGCCCGCGTCGGCTACTCGACGCCGAGTGCGTTCGTGGCGGCATTCCATCGAGAGGTCGGCGTTCCGCCCGCGCGCTACTTCGCCGCATCGCCCGTTTACCGTTGACGCCATGCCTCGACGTAACCGGCCCAAGGGCGGCAGGTCCGCGACGTCGAAGCCGGCGCCGGGCATGTCGCTGGGCTGGGGGAGCCGCGAGTCTGCCGCCGACGGCGAATGGATCGTGCGCAGCGTCCCGGGAGCGCAGGCGAGCAAGATCTACCGGTGCCCCGGCTGTGAACACGAGATCCGGCCGGCAACGCCGCACGTGGTGACCTGGCCCGCTGACGACGGCGGCGGGGTGGCCGACCGCAGGCACTGGCACCGGGCATGCTGGGACGCGCGCGGGCGGCGCGGGCCGTCGCGCCGGCGATGAACTGGCCCAAAACGCGCGCGCTTCGCCAGAATGACCGCGATGACTGATCGAACGTGGCGCGCAGACCCCCGTATCTGTCCGTGGGGTTGTGAGCATTCGTGATCGAACGTCACGCTTGCTCACGCTTCAGGTAACGGGAGGAGGACACGCTGACCCGCGTCGAGGAGGTTCACACGCTGGTCGAGGCGCTGCCTCAGGCCACGCTGGACATCGTGCCCGGTGCCGGGCACCTCTCACCCATGGAAGTCCCCGCCGCGGTGTCGGAGGCGATCCTGTCCTGGCTTGGTAGCGCCGCGGCCGCCCGACGCGGGTCAGCCGCGCAGGTAGCTCACTAACCGGGCGTGGGCGGTCTCACGATGTTCCGGCTGTCGCGTCGCGAGAAT
The DNA here is from genome assembly GCA_009379975.1 of Actinophytocola sp. GTDB lineage: Bacteria > Actinomycetota > Actinomycetes > Mycobacteriales > Pseudonocardiaceae > WHSS01. Next base: position 479 of record WHSS01000002.1, on the reverse strand, counting down.
GAGCCGCCAGCACACGGCCTGCAGCTTGCGTAGTGCGAGGAACGGCTCGAGATCGCCGGGCGACGGCGCGCCGGGGTAGGCGGCAAGCGCGGCGCGCCCATCCAGCATCGAGGTCTGGCGCAGCACCGCGAGGTCCCACCCCAGCGGGCCGAAGTAGGCATCCTCGAAGTCGATCCACCGCGGGCCCGCGGACGTGAGTATCAGATTCGCCGGGCGATGCCACTTCGTCGCGATCATGGCGTGTGAAAGGCCACAATGTGACGGCGAGGCCGTCGGCTATGTGCGGCCCGGCAGGCGGGTCATCGCATGGCGATATCACCGGCACGCCCCGCTCGGCCGCGAAGCGCGCCAGGGACACATCGCGGGCCAGCCACGCCTCGACTCCCGGCCGGATGAGCGCGGTGATTGTGGCAACCCGTGCGACCACTGGACCCAACCTGACCAGCAGGTTCGAGCCGTCGTTGAGCACCTCCGGCGTG
>WHSS01000178.1 GCA_009379975.1 Actinophytocola sp. | reverse complement strand
TGGCTTTCAAGATCACCCGGAGCCTATTCAGGCCGTCCTCACCCTGACGCCACCGTTACCCCAACCCACGTCGCCACCCACGTCCTCACCGTCGATGACGCACAGGACCCCCATCCCCCTCAACCGGAGAGACGCTCAACAGCCCCTCTTCCTGGATCCGGGCGAGGGCGTGGGCGTGCTCTCGGGTGGCGGGGTAGAGGGAGGTGTAGAGCTCGAACATCTCGTCATAGAGGGGCCGTGAGGCGGGGTTCGGCTCCACGATATGGGCGACTCGGGCCCAGTTGGTCTGGGGTGGAACGAGTCCGCATCCGATCGCGGCCATGAGGGCATCGCCGTAGGACGCGCCGATGGTGTGTTCAGGTATCTCCTGCTTGCGTCCCGTCACATCGCTGACTACCTGCGTCCAGAGTCGGCCTTGTGTTCCTCCACCGACGGCCACGATCCGCTTGACCGGGTTCGCCTCGGTGTCCAGCAGCTCGAGGATCTGTCGGATGCCGAACGCGATGCCTTCATAGACCGCGCGGAAGACGTGGCCGCGCTGGTGGCGGAGGTTCAGACCCGCGATCACGCCGCGTGCGCGGTGGTCGAAGATGGGGGTGCGCTCCCCGGAGAAGTACGGCAGCACGAGCAGGCCGTCCGAACCCGGCGGGACGGAGAAGGCTTCCTCGACCAGCTCCTCGAACGGCACGTCCCCCACCAGGCCCTGCACCCACCCGGTCAGGCTGCCCGAGGTGGACATCCCGGCCGCCAGACACTTGCTCCCCGGGTCGATGCCCATGGTGTTCCACAGCTGGGGGTGGCGCGCCAGTGCGGTGAGCTCCTGGACGAAGAACATCGTCGAGCCGTACATGAGCATCAGGTCGCCCGGTGACCGGACGCCGCCGCTGAATGCCTCGGCCCATGCGTCGACCGTTCCGGCACACACGGGCGTATGGGCTGGAAGGCCGGTCTCCTCGGCCGCCCGCCGGGTCATCGAGCCGACAATCTCGGCCGGCCAGACGAGCCGGGGACGGGCGATCGGGCCCATGACGTCGTCGTACCAGGGATCGAACCAGGTGTTGGCCTCGATGTCGTAGAGGGGCACGCACTGGCTGGCGGTGTGGTGGTCGAGCACGTACTCCCCGGTCAGCCGAAAGGCGACGAAGGAGCTGGAGTTGAACCAGCGGGTGGCGCGCTGCCAGGCCTCGGGCTCGCGACGTTGGACCCAGAGCGCCTTTGGCCCCACCGCCTGGGTGGTCAGGGGGGTCCCGCATCGTTCCAGGACCGCAGCGTCGCCCAGCCGCTCGTCGAGCTCGGCGATCTCCGCGATGGCTCGCGAGTCGATGCCGTAGAGGATCGAGGGCCGCACGGGGCGGCCGGCGTCGTCGGTCAGGACCAGGCACGGCCCCACACCACTGACGCAGAGTGCGGCGATGTCGGCCCCGTCGGCCTGCGGCAGCAGCTCACGGACCAGCGCCACCACGTCCTCCCACCACACCCCTTCGGCGTCCACCTCAGCCCAGCCCGGGACCGGCATGGACATGCTGCGCGGGCGAGGGCGTACGGCGGTGGCGACGATCTGGCCGTCGGGAGTGGTGAGCACGCCCTTGCTGCTTCCGGTGCCCAGGTCGATGCCGAGCAGCAGAGACGTCATCGGGTCCTCCTCCGCGACCGCGGCTGGACCGGGCCGGTGGACTGGCGCACCACGAGCTCCGGCTGGAAGACCACGTGGCGTAGGTCGGGCACCTGTCCGGACAAGGCGCTGGTGAGCATCTCTGCCGCCGTCGTGCCCATGTCGTAGTGAGATCGGTGCACCGTGGTCAGCGGTACGGACAGCTGACGAGTGAACGGGATGTCGTCGTACCCGCACAGCGAGATGTCGTCGGGAACCCCGATGCCGTGCTGCAGGAACGCCTGCAGCACGCCGATCGCAAGCAGGTCGATCGCGGCCGCCACCGCCGTGGGACGTTTCCCTGCCGGCATTGCGGCGAGCATTTCACCGGTTTCGCGGCCCGCCTCCGCGGTCAGCTCGGCCGGAATCACGTCAAGGCGGATGTCGACTCCGGCCTCGGCGACCGCCTTGCGGACTCCGATGAGCCGGGCGTGCACCGGAGCAGCTGCGGCCTCGTCACCGATGAACGCGACGTGTCGGTGCCCCAGACTGATCAGGTGCCGGGCCGCGAGCTCACCGCCGGCGACGTCATCGACAGCGACGGACATGCCGTGGTCCCCGGTCTCGGGTCGATCGACCACCACGACGGGAGCACCACCGGAACGTATCTGGTGCAGGTCATCGGCGGACTGATCGTGCGGCACCACGATGAGGCCGGCCACACGCTGCTCGTAGAACAGTCGGAGGTAGGTCTTCTCCCGCTCGATGTCACGGGCGCTGTTGGAGATCACCACGGTCCACCCCTGGTCCATGGTCGTGTCCTCGACTCCCCGGGCGACTTCAGTGAAGCCCGGGTTCCAGGCGTCGAGCAGCAGCAGCCCCACGGTGCTCGAGTATCCGGCACGGAGGTGGCGAGCGGCTTCGTGACGGACGAATCCCAGCTCCCGGATCGCCTTCTCCACAGCCTCGCGCCGCACCGGGCTGACCCGATCGGGATGGTTCAGGACGTGGGACACCGTCCCCTGGGAGACGTTGGCCAGGCGCGCCACGTCCTTGATGCTGACGCGACCCGATGAGTTCATGGGCTACCGCCCTTCGGAGTTCAGTGTGACTGTTGACACGTGTCAAACGTTACACTAACATCTCTGAAAGATCGATCTTGACACGTGTCAATTTTGGTCGTGTCGCAGGTGTTGTCAGTCGAGCAAGGTGAGGAAGTATCACGATGACCAGGGTGTTCACGCGAAGGGCGATCGCTGCCGCAGCCGTTGCCGTGCTGACAGCGATGACGGCGGCTTGCGGTAGTGGCGGTAGTGGCGGCGGTGGTTCGGGAGGCACCAAGGTGGCCTTTCTGATGCCGGACACGGGCTCCACCCGCTACGAGCTGCACGACCGTCCCGGTTTCGAGAAGAAGCTCAAGGAGCTGTGCGACGACTGCTCGCCGCTGTACAACAACGCCGATGGCAGCGCAGACAAGCAGGCCCAGCAGTTCAACTCGGCGCTCGTCCAGGGCGCAAAGGTGATCGTCCTCGACCCCGTCGACTCGGCCGCCGCGGTGTCCCTGGTCAACGCCGCGCACGCCAGGGGCGCGAAGGTGATCTCGTACGACCGGCCGATCCCTGACACCAAGGTCGACTTCTACGTGTCCTTCGACAACGAGGAGATCGGCAAGCAGATCGCCACCTCGCTGGTCGAGAAGGTCAAGAAAAAGCCCGTCCCTGCAGGCTCCGGCATCCTGATCGTCAACGGCTCGCCGACCGATGCGGCTGCGGGTCTGATCAAGAAGGGCATCCATGAGGGCGTCGACAGCAGCGGCGTCCCGGTCCTGGCGGAGTACGACACCATCGAGTGGAAGCCGGAGAACGCCCAGAAGTGGGTGGCCGGGCAGATTTCCAGGTTCGGCGACAAGATCGTCGGCGTGGTGGCCGCCAATGACGGCACCGCCGGCGGCGCAATCGCAGCCTTCAAGGCGGCCGGGGTGGACCCGAACCCGCCCGTGAGCGGAAACGACGCCACGGTGGCGGGTCTGCAGCTGGTCATCGCCGGTGATCAGTACAACACGATCAACAAGCCGAGCGAGATCGTCGGTGGTGCCGCCGCCGAGGTGGCGGCCAAGTTCGTCAACGGTGAGGAACCCGAAGCCGGCGAGGAGCTGTTCGGTTCGCCGACGAAGCTCTACACGCCCACGCTCGTGACCGCGCAGAACCTCAAGGCCGAGATCATCGACAAGAAGATCAACACCGCCTCCGATCTGTGCACCGCGGAGTACGCCGCAGCCTGCACCAAGCTCGGCATCTCCTGACCCGTCCGGGTTCCGTCAGAGGTGCCCTGGCGGAACCCGGACGGGCTAGATGTGCCGCTGTCGACGACGACGAAACCGGACACGGTGTGGACCGAGCTCGGACGAGGAGGAGAACAGGATGGACACAGCTACCGCTCCCGCGCGGACAGCACTGCTAAGTCTTCGCGGGGTGAACAAGAGCTTCGGCGCGGTGAACGCGCTGACCGACATCGACCTCGACGTGAGTGCCGGGGAAGTTGTGGCGATCGTCGGCGACAACGGCGCGGGCAAGTCGACGCTGGTGAAGGTCCTCGCGGGCGTCCACCAGGCCAACTCCGGTTCGATCTCCTTCGACGGATCGGAGGTACAGATCGCCGACCCCAGCGCTGCGATCGGCCTCGGCATTGCCACGGTGTTCCAGGACCTCGCGCTGTGCGAGAACCTCAACGTCGTGGAGAACCTGTTCCTGGGGCAGGAACTCGCGCCGATGCGCCTCGACGAGGTCGGGATGGAGGTCAAGTCCTGGGAGCTGCTCCGCCAGCTGTCGGCGAAGATCCCCACCGTACGGATCCCGATCGCCTCCCTGTCCGGAGGTCAGCGACAGACGGTGGCGATCGCCCGATCCCTGCTGGGGGACCCGCGCGTCATCATCCTGGACGAGCCCACCGCAGCCCTGGGTGTGGCGCAGACCGCTGAGGTACTCGACCTGATCGAGCGGCTCCGGCAGCGCGGCCTGGGCGTGGTCATGATCAGTCACAACATGGAGGACGTGCGCGCGGTCGCCGACCGCATCGTGGTTTTGCGGTTGGGCCGCAACAACGGTGAGTTCGACGCGCACACCGTCTCCTCCGAGAACGTGGTGGCGGCCATCACCGGTGCCACCGACAACGTGGTCACCCGCCGCAGGGACCGACTGCAGGACCGGGCGACTGCCGATTCAGAGCCCGCCGGCCCCGTGAAGGAGGAAACCCGATGAGCATCCTGCCCCCCATGGTCAACATCGACCAGACCGACGAGCGGCTGCAGCAAAGCCAGGGTCTCCATGGAGCCCTGACGTCCTTTCTGCGCAGCGTGCGTGCGGGAGACGTCGGCGCCCTGCCGGTGGTGGTCGGGCTGCTGGCGATCGGCACGATCTTCCAGACCCTCAACCCCGTGTTCCTCTCGAGCGGAAACCTGGTCAACCTCATCCTCGACTCGTGTGCCGTCGGCATCATCGCGCTGGGGATCGTGTGTGTGCTGCTGGTTGGTCAGATCGATCTCTCGGTCGGCTCGGTCAGTGGCTTCTCGGCCGCCATCGTCGCGGTCCTGTTCGTGCGGCAGGACTGGAACTGGGTGCTGGCGGTGCTGGCGGCCTGCCTGGTGGCCTGTGCGATCGGGCTCCTCTACTGGATCCTGCTCACGCGGTTCGGCGTGCCCAGCTTTGTCGCATCGCTGTCCGGCCTGCTCACCTTCCTCGGCCTCCAGCTGGCCATCCTGGGTGATCAGGGCTCGGTCAACCTGCCCTTCGACTCCAAGCTCGTAAGCTTCGCGCAGCTGGACTTCGTGCCGGCCTGGCTCTCCTACGTCCTGGCGGCGGTGGCCGCCCTGGCGACGTTCGCCACCGGCTACGAAACCATGGTCCGGCGACGCCGTGCCAACCTGTCCACGAGCTCGCTGAACCTGCTCATCATTGGCTCGGTCGCGCTGCTGGTGGCACTGGAGTTCCTCTGCTGGTACCTCAACCAGGACCGCGGGGTCGGCTGGATGGTGGTCTTCTTCGTGATGCTGATCCTCGCATTGAACTACGCGATCACGCGGACAGGCTGGGGCCGGTCGCTCCTCGCCGTGGGCGGCAACGCGGAGGCGGCCCGCCGCTCGGGCATCCATGTGCGCAACGTCTACCTGAGCGCGTTCGTGCTCTGCTCGCTGCTGACGTGTGTCGGTGGCATCCTGGCCGCCGGTCGCCTCGCCTCCGCCAACCTCAGCAGCGGCACCGGAGACGTGAACCTCAACGCCATCGCCGCTGCCGTCATCGGCGGCACCAGCCTCTTCGGGGGCCGAGGCAGCGCCTTCTCGGCATTGCTCGGAACCCTCGTCATTTCGTCCATCGCCAGTGGCCTGACGCTGCTCAATCTGGACTCGTCGTATCGCTTTGTCATCACCGGGCTCGTGCTGGCGATCGCCGTGGCGATCGATTCCCTGGCCCGCAAGTCGCGCGCCTCCCACGGGCGGGCCTGAGCCCGCCGGCGTGGCGCCCAAGGAATCCGAGGAAAAGGAGTAGGGGTCATCGTGTCGAACCGCGCTGCCGTCATGACCGAACTCAACAAGATCGTCATCGAGGAGCGTCCCGAGCCCGACCCGCGCCCTATGGAGGCGGTCGTCCGCATCGAAGCGGTCGGAGTCTGTGGGTCCGACACCGCCTACTACAAGGTGGGACGGATCGGCGACTACGTAGTGGAGGGGCCCATCATCTTGGGCCACGAGGTCTCAGGCCAGGTCGTCCAGGTCGGCAGCGACGTGACGAACGTGGCCGTCGGCGACCGGGTCGCCGTAGAGCCCGGAACGCCGTGCCGCAACTGCCGCGAGTGCATGGCCGGTCGCTACCACCTGTGCCCCGACCTGGTCTTCCTCGCCACTCCGCCCTACGACGGCGCGTTGATCGAGAAGATGACGATCGACGCGCGCAACCTCTACCCGATCCCCGATGAGATGACCTATGAGGAGGGTGCCCTCCTCGAGCCGCTGTCGGTCGGCATCTGGGGCTGCAAGCGCGCGGGCCTGGAGGCCGGTGACGACGTGCTGGTGACCGGTGCCGGGCCTGTCGGCCTGCTAGCGGCGGCCTCGGCCCGCGCCCTGGGCGCCGGCAGCGTGACCGTGACCGACCTGTCCGACTTCCGCCTCGACCTCGCGCGAGGCATGGGATTCGAGACCGAACGAAGCGATGCCCCCGAGAAGAAGACGTTCGACGTGCTGCTCGAGTGCTCCGGAGCGCCGGGCGTGCTCGGGCAGGCGATGGGCCGGCTGCGCCCGGCCGGGCGCGCCGCGATGATCGGCATGTCCAAGGAGAAGGCGATCGGCCTCCCACTCGCCCAGCTCAACGTCAACGAACTGACCATCAGCCTGGTCAACCGCTACAACCACACCTGGCCGCTGGCCATCGAGCTGGTCGGCTCCGGACGCATCGACGTAGCACCCCTGGTGACGCACCACTTCCCGCTGGCGGAATCGGCCGACGCACTGACCCTCGGTGGCCGGGTGACCGACTCGGTCAAGGCCGTCGTTCACCCACAACTCTGAACCTCAGGATTGGAAGACACATGCAAATCGGATGCCACGCGTCGGTGTGGACTGGCCAGTTCGACGATGCCGGTCTGCGGCTCGCTGTCGATAAGACCGCCGAAGCCGGCTTCGACCTGATCGAGATCCCGCTGATGGACCCGGACAAGGCCGACGGCACCGCGGTCAGAAAGATGCTGGACGACACCGGACTGAACGTGACGGCATAACTGGGACTCTCCGAGAAGATCGATGTCTCCAGTGATGACCCCGAGATCGTGGCGGCCGGTGAGGCGCATCTGCACCGTTGCCTGGAGTTCCTGGGCGACGCCGTGGGCACCCACCTGGTCGGCGTGATCTACTCCGCGATGCGCAAGTACATGGCTCCAGCCACGCAGACCAACCGACAACACAGCATCGACGCGATTGGCCGGCTGAGCACCCGCGCGGCCGAGCTCGATATCCGTATCGCGATCGAGGTGGTAAATCGCTACGAGTCCAACCTGCTGAACACCGCCCGCCAAGCCGTGCGCTACATCGAGGACGCGGCGGCCGAGAACCTCCTGGTCCATCTCGACACCTACCACATGAACATCGAGGAGCCCGACATGTTCGCTCGAGACACCGAGCCTCGCGTTTGCGGCCGTGGACGAGCAGGTGGTCCTGATCTCGGGGGAGCACCGTCGCGGGAACGTCGTCATTGCGCAGGATCCAAACATCAGACCGTCGCTCGTTCCCTCCCGTGACGCGGGAGGCAGGCGTGTCGAGCGACAGATGCGACAGGCGGACATCGTGAACGTGAGTTCCGAGGATCTGCAGTGGCTGTACCTGGGGCTTTCCCACCGCCAACTGGCTGGTGCGTGGTGCGGCGGTCGTCGTCACCCTCGGTGCCGCAGGGGCCTTTGCCGCGAGCCGCGCGGCCGAGGTCACCCGCCCTGCAGTGGCGGTTCCGGTCGTCGACACCGTCGGCGCCGGCGACGCCTTCACTGCCGCCGATCGACGCCCTGAACCGCGAAGGATGGCGGGCCGCCGCCGAGCGGAGCCGGCTCGCATCCAGCGAGGCGGGGTCAATGGCCGACGCGATCGATTTCGGCATGCGGGTCGTGGCCGTGACTTGCGGACGAGCCGGAGCGGATCCGCCGACCCACGCCGCGCTAGGCTACCCACCCGAGAGCGGAGCGAGGAGGGACCCAGTCTGCGATGGCGCCCCGGCGTTAAGCGTCGCACCGAGCCGGCTCGCGGCACCGACGGCGGCGATCACCGTGACCGGCACAGAAAGCGCCAGGCCACACGGGGCCGCGGGCTGCGTCCTCGTGTGGCTCTCGCCTGGTGTTCCGTGAGCTCCTGGACCGGCACGCCGGCGAGGTGATCGCCTGGGCCGAGCGGTGGGAAGATCTGATCAGTCACGCCCGATACAGCCGCGAGCATGTGCACGAGAACCAGGGGTAGGCACCCACCGTGTGCCCCTGTCACGCTTCCCGGTAGTCGTGGGCGATCTGAGCGAGCAGACGGCGGGCGTCGTCGCCGTAGACGGCCATTTCTTCGAGTTCGGTGAACAGGGCGTCGTAGGCGTCGATGTCCTGGCGGTTGGTCAGGATCGCGGTCGCGGTGGTCGTGCCCACGATGACGGTGCGGTGGTCGTAGATGTCCCAGCTGTGCAGCGGGAACACCCGGGCGACGGTGCCCCACGAGATGATGCCGACACGAACACCGGTAACGCTGGTCGCAGCTGCGATGTGGTCCATCTGGGCGGCCATCACGGTGGGCGATTCGGCGCACCAGCGTAACGCCCCCTCGGTGGTGACGAGGGTGAAGCGGCGGCCGGACTCGCGCAGAAGTTCCTGCCGGCTCAGCCAGGCAGCGACGGCCGCGTCGACGTCCGCTGCGGCGAGGTCGCCGGAACGAAACACGGCACGCGCATAGTCGGCGGTCTGCAGCAGTCCGGGGACGATGGTCGCGGTGAAGGTGCGGATGTGCTGGCTGGACTCTTCAATCTGGCCGACTCGTCGCTGAAAGTCCGCGGCACCCCGGTGCAGCACCACCCGCCGAAACTCCTCACGCACATCGTCGGTGAGCTCTTCCAACCGTCGGCGGATGTGGCGCGGAGCGTTGTACACGTCGGTGAGCGTCCTCACGTCCTCAAGAGTGGGGACGTTGACTCCCCTCTCCAGGCGGCTGATCTTCGCTTGGGAGAAGCGGGCGGCCTTCGCCGCCTGCATCCCGGACATCCCGGTTGCCGCGCGCAGTTCGCGAAGCGTACGGGCGAGTTCCTTGCGACGGTCGGTCTCGGTGCTATGTGACATGCGCGGGGTCACGGTGTCCAGTTGCTGCGCTGGTACTGCGGATGCTCGCCCCACCATGTCTCGAACGGTGTGGCCAGCTGCCACGATGTGTGAGCCAGCACGCGGAAACAGTCGGCAACCTCCGGGCCGACGGGGACGGCGCCGTCGAAATCACCGCTGGCCGAGTAGTTCATGCGAATCGCGTGTTCACCGTCAACCAGGAAGAAGTCACCGACATCGGCTAAGACCTCCGTTCCCGGAGGCGCTTGGGAGAGGTCGAGGATCCGGACGTCTTCGCCCGCGCGCACGTTGTAGGTGTAACCCCACTCGCACTCATAGCGCAGGTAATCGGTCAGCGGAGGCCTCAGCACGTGCACCCGTCGCCAGCGGCGGCCAGCGGCGGTGTCCCGCGCGGAGCCGATCGAGCCAGGGTTGTTTCGCGCTGGCGGTCGGCGCTGACTCACCCCGCAGGTAGCGACCGTAGTCATCGTCATCGGAGGCCACGTCGTAGTAGTCGAGCGTCTCCAGCCGATACAGATCATGGGAGTGCCGCTCGGCCAGATAGCTCCCGAGTGCGGGTAGATCGAGGACACTCATAGTTCCG
>WHSS01000144.1 GCA_009379975.1 Actinophytocola sp. | reverse complement strand
CGCGGTGATCGTCGTTCCGCCTAACGGGCTAGACTGACGTGTCGACGTGGACCTGTCGGCAGTCAGAGATCCCGTATGGAGATGCGACTTTGGGCCCTGCAGTCAGCTCAACAGAACCCACCGCAATACGGAGTGTCCTCAACGCGTTGCGAACCCTTGAGGAACTTGCGCAACGGCAACCGATCGGGGTGTCGGAGTTGGGCCGTGTCCTTGGGCTTCCGAAGACGACGACGCATCGGAGTCTGCAGACTTTGTTCGAAGCGGGTTGGGTTCGTCCGTCGGGGAGAGAGTCAACGAACTGGATGCTCACGAGCAAATGCCTGATCGTCGGTTTGGCCGGTTCGGTGGAAGACGGCCTGCGTGAGGTTGCGCGCGCCGAGATGACGAAGCTGCGTGACGTCACAGGCGAGACGGTGCATCTCGCCATCCCGGAGGTCCCGGAGCTTGTCATTGTCGCTCGCGTTGACGGGACGAATTCGCTACGTACGTTTCTGCCGCTGGGGACGAAGGCTCCACTTCATGCGACGGCCAGCGGGAGGGCGCTGCTGGCGGCTATGCCGGACGCTGCGGTCGCTGAGGTATTGGACTCGGGGCTGGAGCAGTTCACTTCCAGCACGCTGCACGACCGTGACGACGTTTTGCGCGAGATCGAGCGCACACGGCGCCGGGGCTATGCCCTCAACGCGGCGGAATGGCGGCCGGATATCGCGGCCGTCGGGGTCGCCATAGGCTCGAGACAGCGGACTCCCGTGGCGGCCCTCTCGATTTCGATGCCGCTCAATCGATACCAGGAGACCGACCTGGCTACGGTGGGTGAACTCTTGGTGAGCGCATGCCGCCGCATTGCCGAACAGATCCACGATCGACCGCAGAGTGACCCTGGGTTCGAATAGGGAACGGCGTCGAGTGACCGAAGCAACCAGTCCGAATGGTCGTCCGGCCGTACTCGCTAGGGCAGGGGTCGTGCAGCAAGATCCTGCAGGAATATGCGTCGCGCATACAGCAGGAGCGATGCGGCTACGAGCATCACCGCTCCTGCTGTGAGCCACCCCGTTTCGAATGACGTGGCCGAGACCAGCCAGCCGAACAGTGGCGGGCCGAAGGCGCCGCCGGCGAACCCGCCGGTCTGGACGGAGCTCGAGGCGAATGCTGGACGGTCGCGACCCACCCGCACGACAGCGAAGATGAGAAGGCCGGGCCAGGACCACCCGAAGCCGAAAGCGATCAGCGCACCCGCGATGAGCAGCGGCATTGTCGGCTGTGCCAGTAAGGCGAAGCCGATGGCTCCTGCTGCCATCTGGGCTGCGACAACGAGCATGTTCTTGCCGTTGCGCCTATCACCTGCCGCGCCGTTCAGGATCCTCCCTCCGAGGCACAGACCGGCGGCGAGGGCCAGCAGTAGCCCACTTTCCCCAGGGGGCATGCCTGCCTGGAACGTCCAGGCAGGCAGAAAGGCGCCGAGTGCGGTCGCGGATGCGTTCGCCAGCGTGGTAGCGACGGCGGTAACTATGAGCGCTCGTCTCGGTGCGTGTTCGCCGCGCCCGATCCGGGGCGCAGTCTTCGCGGCCCTGCTGGCCAGGGCTGCGAGCGCAATGAGGGCCGCGCAGATCGCGGATATGGCATAGGTCCAGCGCCATCCGAGTACGAGGCCGATGCCAGGGACGGCAAGTCCGCCGAGGAGGATGGCGAGCGGAACGGCGGACTGCTTGATGCCGAAGGCAATGCCTTGCCTGCGGCGCGGGATCGAACGCGCCAGCGTGGCGTTCGCCGTCATCTGCAGGGCAGCGTTACCGACGCCCGCGAGTGTGATGGCAGCGAGCAGCCCGGCGAATGACACCACACCGACCGCCATGCTCGCTGTGCCCAGTCCCGCCAGCACCCCGGCGGCCACCATGCCGATCCTGGCGCCGAAGCGGTCGGCGACGTAACCGGCGGGGGCGGCCGCAAGTGCGGCCGAGGCGAAGAAGATGCCGACGGCAATCCCGAGATGGCGTGCGTCCAAGTGCAGTTCGTCGCTGATGAGCACGAATTGTGCTCCCAGCAGAAACACCGGCAGAACCCCCAGCGTGGCCATTGCCACGGCGGTGAGCAGCATGCGCAGCATCCGGCGATCGTACGAGTTCGACGCCGTGGTGGTTGCCTGGCGACGGGGTTGACATATGACGTGAGTCACGCAAGGGTGGCAACTCAGTTTCGGAACAGTGGTCCGCACAGTGGAACGGAAGCTATGGAGTTCACGCTACGCACCGTGCTGTTCGTTCCGGGTGATCACCCCTCGCGCATCAGGAACGCGGTGGCTTGCGGGCCTGACGCCGTAGCGGTGGACCTGGAGGACGCCGTGGCGGAGGGCGGAAAGCGAGAGGCACGCGAGGCCGCTGTGGGCGCACTGCTCGAGCTCGATTCACCGGCGGTGTCGGTGATGGTTCGGGTCAACGGGGTCGGGTCCTCACACTTGGGTGAGGACGTCGCGTGCCTCGCTCCGATCCTGCCGCGCTTGTCGGCGGTGATCCTTCCGAAGGTTGAGTCTTGCGAAGACGTTCTCACACTCGCGCAGCTGCTGGAGCGTGTGGAGCGCAGCGCTGGGATGGACGTAGGTGGGACCCGAGTGGTGGCGACTACGGAGACGGCTGCCGGCATCCTGGCCGCCGGCCAGATCGCGGCGGCCTCCGACAGGATGCTCACCCTACTCTTCGGATCGGCTGATCTCTCCGCTGAGCTGCGGGTCTCTCCCACGCCTGACGGTACGGAGCTCCTCACCGCGCGATCGACGGTGGTGCTGGCGGCAGCCGCTGCAGGCTTGGTGTGGCCGCTGGATGGCCCGTACTTGATCCTGGACGATGACGAAGGCCTCCAGAGATCGGCAGCTGCCGCCCGGAGTTTGGGATTCGGCGGCAAGGCCGCGATCCATCCTGGGCAGCTCTCGACCATTACCGCCACATTCGCACCGACTTCCGAGGAACTGGCCTGGGCCTATGAAGTCGATCGAGCATTCGCGCAGGGAGAACGGGAAGGTAGGTCGGCTATTCGCCTGGGGGACGGCACGTTCATCGATTATCCGATCGCTCGCCGCGCACGCGCCCTCCTCGAAGGAGGACAGGCAGAAGGGAACAGCCCTTGACGACCGACGCGGTGAAGCCCGGCCTCACCGAAGAGCTCGCGGGCCTGGCAGTGAACTGGCGCCACCCGGTGCCTGCGCAGGCCCGCGACCTTGCCGAGCGCGCGGTGGTGGACACGATCGCCGTCTCACTGGCGGCAGCGAACGACCCTACTGTCGCGGCACTGTTCAACGGGTTGGGCGCAGAGCTTCGCGGCGGCCCGTCCTCGGTGTGGGTGGGCGGTCTGCACGGGGACCCGCGGGACACCGCCCTGGTGAACGGCGTCTGTGCGCACGCATTGGACTTCGACGATGTCGACGATCAGATGATCGGGCATCCCAGCGCCGTGCTGGTCCCCGCGGTGCTGGCAGCGGGGGAAGAGACGGGGGCCAGCGGTGCAAAAGCCCTCGACGCGTACTGGGTTGGCCTTGCCGTGAGCAGGGAGTTGGCCTCGGCTCTGGGCATGGACAGCCACTACCGCGCCGGGTGGCATTCGACGGGGACCGTTGGCGCGGTCGCCGCGGCGGCAGCCAGCGCGCGAATCCTCGGGCTTTCGGTCGCTCAAGTCCGCCATGCGCTGGGCATAGCCGGGTCGCTGGCTGCCGGCAGTAGGCAGAACTTCGGCACGATGACCAAACCGCTGCACGCCGGTGTGGCAGCGTCCAACGGAATCCTTGCGGCGAAATTGGCTGGTAGCGGCTTCACCGCTGACACCAGGCAGTTGGAGCGGCCGCTGGGCTACCTGGCTCTGCACGACTCCGCGCCCGGGAACCGGCGAGCCGATCCCGACGAGGTGGCTCAGCCGTCGCTCAACGTCAAGCTGCACGCCTGCTGCTATTACATCCACGCCGCCGCTGACGCCATGCTCGAACTGGTTGCCGCTGGGCTGCAGCCACACTGCGTCGAGCGGATTGTGGTGACCGGGCCCCCGGAGGGGTTCGACGCGCTGATCCACCACCGCCCGCGTACCGGGCTTCAGGGCAAGTTCAGCATGGAGTACGCGATGGCTGCTTGCCTGCTGGACGGGGCGCTGGGCTTGAGTACATTCACTGACGCGTCGGTGACCCGTCCCGAGGCACAACGACTGCTCGCCAAGGTCGAGCTCCACACGGCAGAAGTACCCCCGCTCGGCCCTGCGGACTGGGAATGGGGGTACGCGGCGCTCAATGTCGAGACGGCTGAGGGCGAGCCACTCAGCAACCGGGTGGACAAGCCGCGTGGACACGCGAGCCGGCCACTGGCCGAGCACGAGCTCCGGAGGAAGTTCGACGACTGCCTCGCCTATGGGGGCTTGCGTCCCTCGGACGAGCTCTACGCGGCGCTGCGAGGGTTACGGGAAGCCGAATCCTTGTGCGACGTAACCAGGCTCGTCAGCGTGCTCGCCGGGCAGGCGGGTGCGCGGAGGCCGGAACAGGTCGTGCCGGGGGAGGGAGCCCGCTGATGAGCCTGCCCCTGGAAGGCACTGTCGTGGTCGCCCTTGAGCAGGCCGTGGCTGGCCCGTTCGCTACTCGCCAGCTCGCCGATCTCGGTGCCCGCGTCATCAAGGTCGAACGGCCGCGAGTTGGTGATTTCGCCAGGAGCTATGACGAGACGGTCAACGGGATGTCGAGTGCGTTCTTTTGGGCGAACCGGTCCAAGGAGTCGGTGACCTTCGACCTGAAACACCCGGACGCGATCCAGGTCATGCAGAGACTGATCTCCCGTGCGGATGTTTTCGTGCAGAACCTCGCACCGGGAGCGACGCAGAGGCTGGGCCTGGGCTCCGACGACTTGCGCTCGCTCAACCCAGGCCTGATCGTATGCAACATCACCGGATATGGCACGGAAGGACCGTACCGGGACAAGAAGGCCTACGACCTGTTGATCCAGGCCGAGGCCGGGATCCTGTCGGTGACAGGAACACCGCAAGACCCTGCCAAGGTGGGGATCTCGGTCGCCGATATCGCGGGCGGCATGTATGCCTACTCAAGCGTGCTGGCCGCGCTCTTCGACCGCACCCGGACCGGTGACGGCGGAGTTATCGACATCTCATTGTTCGACTCGCTCGTCGAGTGGATGAGCTATCCGCTCTACTACACCGAATACGGTGGCAAGACGCCGCCACGCATGGGAACGAGTCATCCCACCATCGCTCCCTACGGTTCTTTCCGGACCCGGGACGGCCATGAGCTGTTGCTCGCTGTGCAAAGCGAACGTGAATGGCGCAACTTCTGCACGCTGGTGCTTGGCGACGAATCCGTCGCCGAGGACGAGCGCTTTCGCAGCATGAGCAGGCGGGTGGCGAACCGTACCGAACTACAGGAGCTGATCGGCGAACGCCTGGGCGCAGTAGAGATGAGCGAAGCCATCGCACTCCTGGAAGGAGCCGACATCGCCTCGGCACACGTGACTCCCGTCGGAGAACTCGCCCGCCACCCTCAACTGGTGACCCGAGACCGGTGGAAGAACGTGGGCTCACCAGCTGGGCCGGTAGCTGCCTTGCTGCCTCCTGCGGTGTTTCGGGGCGCCGAACCGAGGATGGAGGCCGTTCCGGGACTCGGAGCCGATACCGAAGCGGTGCTCCGGTGGCTCGGGTACACCGCGGCGGAGCGGGCACAGATGCAAACGACGGGCCTGTCGGCGTGACCATCGAAAGGAAGCCGCAATGGTGAGGCATACCGGGTGGCAGGGGCGCTACTTCGAGGACTTCGTCGTTGGTGACGTGTTCGAGCACCCACTGTCGAGAACCGTGACGACGACAGACAACCTTTGGTTCACCCTGCTGACCCAGAACACCGCCTCGGTCCATTTCGACCATGAGTACGCGGCACAGACCGAGTTCGGAAAGCCACTCGTGAACTCCACATTCACGCTGGCATTGGTCGCAGGCCAGAGTGTCACCGATGTGTCGCAGAACGTTTTCGCGAACCTCGGCTGGAGCGACATCACCTTGCCCGCGCCGGTTTTCGAGGGAGACACGGTGTCGTCGTGGTCGGAGGTTCTTGCTGCCCGTGAATCGGCGTCTCGACCCGATGTCGGAGTGGTCACGGTGCGAACCGAGGGCGTCAAGCAGACCGGAGAAACCATCCTGGTCTTCGCCCGGACGTTGCTGGTCTACAAGCGGGGCAGGGGACCTTCGCGAACATTGCCAGGAAGCGGAAGAGGAGCGCGCCATGATGAATGATCACGCGACCTCGGAGATACGGAGGGACCTGGTTGGTCTGGTCGAACGTATCTGCGCGGACTACCCGGACGAGTACTGGCGGGACATGGACGTCGAGCGCGCCTATCCGGGAGCCTTCGTCGACGCCCTCACGAAGGCCGGTCTGCTGGGCGCGCTGGTGCCCGAGGAGTACGGAGGCCTCGGACTCGGCCTGGGTGATGCGTCCGTCATCCTGGAGGAGATCAACCACCACGGCGGCAACGCCGGGCCTGCCCACGCACAGCTCTACACCATGGGCGCGTTGTTGCGGCACGGCTCGGAGCAGCAGAAGCGGCGCTACCTCCCACACATCGCCTCCGGCGAGCTTCGGCTGCAGGCCTTCGGGATCACCGAACCGACTGCCGGCACCGACACCACCAATATCCGCACCAGCGCCGTCCGCCGTGGCGACCGCTATGTCGTCAATGGCCAGAAGGTGTTCATTTCGCGGGTCCAACATTCAGACCTACTCATGTTGCTGGCCCGTACCACGCCGAAAGACCAGATCGAGAAGCGATCCCACGGCCTGTCATTGTTCCTCGTAGACCTGCGCGGGCTGCAGGGTGTGACCGTCCGGCCGCTGCGGACCATGGTCAACCACGAGACGAACGAGCTCTTCTTCGACGACGTCGAGATTCCCGCGGACGCGCTCATCGGAGAGGAGGGCGAGGGCCTCAAATGCGTTCTGGACGGCATGAATGCCGAGCGCATCCTCATCGCCGCTGAATGTATCGGTGACGGACGGTGGTTTTTGGAGCGGACAACTGACTACGCCAGGCAGCGGGAGGTCTTCGATCGCCCGATCGGCCAGAACCAAGGTATACAGTTCCCGCTCGCCCGAGCCTTCGTCAACGTCTCCAGCGCGAACCTGATGAGGTGGAGAGCCGCAGACCTCTTCGACACCGACCAACCGTGCGGCGCCGAGGCGAACATGGCCAAGCTCCTGGCGGCGGACGCTTCCTGGGAAACCGCCAACGCCGCCATCCAGACGCACGGCGGTTATGGGTTTGCCACCGAGTACGACATCGAGAGGAAGTTTCGGGAGACCCGCCTATACCAGGTCGCTCCCGTGTCGACGAACCTCATTCTGGCCTACATCGGGGAGCACGTTCTACGGCTTCCGAGGTCATTCTAATGAGGACAGAATAATGGCACAGATCGGACGAAGGTTCAAATGAGCACACGCTTCGGTCTCTTGGTGACGAATCAGCAACCGATCGGTAGGGACCAGATTGCGGCACTCGATGAGCAGATCCAGCTCGTCCGTGCCGTCCGGGACAGTGGATGGGACTCGGTGTTCGCGGCCCAGCACCATCTGAGCGAGTCGTTCGCGCACATCCAGCCGCTGCCGTACCTTGGCCGTCTCGCGGCGGAGGCCGGAGACATGCGGATCGGAGTAGGTATCCACCTGCTCGCGCTGCACAACCCGGTGGACGTTGCAGAGAACTACGCGAGTCTCGACATCGTCTGTCGAGGTCGCCTCATCTTCGGCATCGGTTTGGGATATCGCGATGTGGAGTACGACGCATTCGCCGTGCCGAGCGAGAAGAAGGTCCAGCGGTTCACCGAGAACCTGCGAATCGTCGAGGAACTGTGGGAAGGGAAGGAAGTGCATGCCGATCTCCCATGGTGCCGTCTTGATGGCGTTCGTGCCTCGCTTCAACCTGTTCAGAAGCCCCATCCGCCTGTCTGGATGGCCGCAAACGCCGATCGGGCCGTGAAGAGGTGCGCCCGGCTGGCGGATACGTGGGTCATCAACCCGCATGCCACCTTCGAGACCATCGAGCGGCAACTCACGCTGTTCAGGTCGGAACGCGAGAGGGTCGGGCGGGGGCCGGTCCGAGAGCTGCCGTTGATCCGCGAGGTCTTCTGTGCACGAACGGGCGAGGCGGCACTCGAGCGGGCACAGCCGCACCTCGCACACAAGTACGAGGTCTACTCCGACTGGGGACAAGACAAAGTCATGCCTGACAAGGAGTCGTTCCGGATGCCGTACGAGGAGCTGGCGCAATCACGCTTTGTCGTGGGAAGCCCCGAGGACTGCATCGAACAACTGTTGCCCTGGCAGAAGGAGCTCGGCGTGAACCACTTCATCTTCCGCACGAACTGGTCCGGCATGC
Source organism: Actinophytocola sp. (assembly GCA_009379975.1). Classification (GTDB taxonomy): domain Bacteria; phylum Actinomycetota; class Actinomycetes; order Mycobacteriales; family Pseudonocardiaceae; genus WHSS01. The sequence continues at coordinate 3,468 of WHSS01000144.1, read as the reverse complement.
CGGTCGATGACGCGCTCTCGTCAGTCGCCTTGCTCAGTCAGGAAGTCATTCCCGCTCTTCAATCGGAGCAGTGACGGAAACACCTAATCAGTTCCAGAGAACATAGGAGGAAACCATGAGAAACATCCTTGACATCAAGCGGGGGCGTCGGAAGCTACTGGTGTTGGCATCGAGCCTCACTCTGTTCGCGGCCGCGTGTGGAACTGCGGACGAAGGCGGCGGCAACGGCGGTGGAGACGCCGAGCCGCTGGAGATCACGGCAGCGACGTATATCCCGCCCTCCTACAATGACTTGTACGGCGGGTTCACCAAGTACATGGAAACGGCGGAAGAGGCCAGCGGCGGAAACCTGACATTCGACTGGTACGACTCCGGAACGCTGTTGGAGGCCGACCAGCTCGTCCCAGGTCTGACCCAAGGCGTTGCAGACATGATCTTCACTACGAGTTCCTACATCTCTTCCACCTACCCGATTCTGGGCGTTTACGAACTTCCCTTCATGCTCGACGACTTCGAAGCGCAGCGTGAGGCGCTCGCCGTCGACGGGGAGCTGCGTGAGTTCCTCAATGGGCAGCTGAAAGAGCAGAACCTCATGTCCCTCGGGACGATGCCGACCACCTTCCAGTGGATCTGGACCGTCGACGAGCCAGTAACCACGCCGGAAGACTTGAGGGGGCTTCGGATCCGGGTGGCAGGCCCGCTTGAGGGGCGAACGGTCGAGGCACTCGGGGGTTCTCCGGTGACGATGAGCTCAGCCGAGGTGTACGAGGCGCTGGAGCGCGGCACCATCGACGGGGTCCTCTCCTACATCGGCACTATTCCGGGCCGCAACCTGCAGGAGGTCGTCAAGTACGGTACCGCGGCGAACTTCGGTGCTTACAGCGTGGACGCCTATGTTTCTTCGGACTGGTTCGAGGGCCTGCCGCAGGAGCACCAGGACGCGCTTCTCGAGGCAGGCCGGACATACTCCGAGGAAGGCACCGCCAAGATGCTCGAGGTTCACGAAGGGGAGTACCGCGACACCATCGAGAGCGCGGGCGTCGAGATCGTGGAGCTCGATGAGGAGCAGGTGGCAGCGTTCCAGGAGGCAGTGGAGCCGTCGTACGACCAGTGGCGTAGCTCCGTGAAGGACGAGGCGACCGCCGACAAGGCGCTCGAGCTAATGCGGCAGTGATGGCGACGGGGCCCATGAAGCTGCTTCGCAGACTACGGCAGGGGCTGCTCTGGATCTCTCGAGCAGCCTGGATAATGGCGGCCCTCGGGATCGGTGCGACGATGGTGATCATCGTCTATGACGTGCTGGCCCGCTACGTCCTCGGGGAGCCAAGCGAATGGGTCTTCCAGTCCGCATCGAGCGGGCTGCTGGCCATCTCCTTCCTTGCCCTGCCGGAACTGTACGCGCGCGATGACCACATAAGCGTCGACCTCGTGTTCAACCACTTGCGGCGGCCAGTACGCGTGGCCGCGGGCTACGTGGTGCGTGCAGTCGCCGTGATCTTCGGCGCCACATTGCTGTGGTACGGCGCCGACCTCGTGATGTCCGCATCCACGGCCGGCCTGCGCACGCCGGGTGCCTTCAGCTACCCGGTCGCAGTCGTCTCCGCTCCCATGGCCGTGGGCGGCGGACTTCTCGCGCTCGTCGCTCTGGTCACCCCCGCACCCGCGATCGACACGAAGGATCACGTACTATGATCGGCCTCGACGCCGGGACGGTCACCCTCATAGCGGTGGCCGTACTGGCGATTCTGATTCTCGTTCGTGCACCGTTGTTCCTGGCGCTCGGATTCGCCGGCATCCTCGGACTCTTTCTCATCAGAGGAACCACCGGCCTGCAGATGCTGCCGTTGTCACTGACGACTCAACTGGCCAACTTCACGCTCGTCGCCGTGCCGCTCTACATCCTCATCGGCGAGACGTTGTCCGTCACGGGCCTGGGCAGGGATCTGTTCAGGACCTGCTACAAGTGGCTCAGCCGGGTACCCGGCAGTCTCGGAGTCGCAAGCGTGGGGTCATGCGCCACCTTCGGTGCGATGTCTGGCGTCAGCCTCTCCGGCGTCGCCGTTGTGGGCCGCATGGCCGTACCGGCCATGACCGAGCATGGTTACAAACCTTCGTTCGCGACCGGCGCGGTCGTGGCACCCGGCGCGTTGGCCATGCTGATCCCGCCGAGTCTGATGTTCATCCTGTACTCCGCCGTGACCGGGGTGAGCGTGGCAGCCCTCTTCGCCGGAGGCATCGTGCCAGGCGTCCTGCTAGCGCTCCTCATGGCGGGTTACGTCGTCATCACCGCAACCATCCGCCCGTCGAACGCGCCGCGCACGGCGGAGCGGTTCTCCTGGCCAGAGAAGTTTCGATCGCTGAGCAAGGTCGTCCCTGCCTTGTTGCTCATCGCGTGCATCCTCGGCGCGATCTACACAGGATTCGCCACACCCACCGAAGCCGCAGCGGTAGGCGCCCTCGGCGCCTTTCTGATAGCCGGCCTGATCTACCGGGCGCTAACCTGGGCGAACCTGTGGCAGATCCTCTCCTCGACGGTGAAGGTGAGCTGCGCGGTACTCGCCATCGTCGCCGCCGCCTTCGTATTCACCAACGTCCTCGTCCTGGCACGTGTTCCGGCCACCGTCGCAGAGTTCGTCGCGGGACTCGATCTGCCGCCGTACGTCATCATGGCCGCGATCATGGTGGTGCTGATCATCCTGGGATGCCTGGTCGATGCGGCCTCGTTGCTGCTGGTGGTTACCCCTGTGCTCGTTCCCGTCGTCACCCCGTTGGGTTTCGATCCCCTCTGGTTCGGCGTGCTACTGGTGATGAACCTCGAACTCGCTGTGATCACACCCCCAGTGGGCTTGAACCTCTATGCCATGAAATCCGTAGTCCCCGACATCCCACTCGGGCAGATCATGCGAGGAGTGGTGCCCTACATCATCCTGGAGCTCACACTGCTGATGGTCATGGTCGCGGTGCCAGGGATAGCGACGTGGCTGCCTTCGCAACTCGTGGGATAGGACGGCGATCGTCGGCTCTCCTGCGTCGGCAATCCGGATTACGGCGTGTCTGACGGATCTTGGGTGGGCGCGTGCGTGATTTCGTGCAAGATGTAGCGCGTAATCGAGCACATTAAGAGAGCATTGGTCGATGGCCCTTACCTCGCTTCCCACCTGGCAGAAACTGCGGGCGCACCGTGAATCGCTGGCCGATGTCCACCTGCGGGACCTCTTCGCGCAGGATGCGCGGCGCGGTGAGTCGTTGACCGCCGAGCACGACGGCGTCTATCTGGACTATTCGAAGAACCGGGTCACCGCCGAAACCCTCGACCTGCTGACCCAGCTGGCGCGGGAGCGGGGCTTGGCCGAGGGTGTCGAGTCGATGTTCGCCGGGGAGCGCGTGAACGTCACCGAGAATCGCAGCGTGCTGCACACCGCGCTGCGCGCCGCTGCCGACGCGACCGTCATCGTGAACGGCGAGAAT
>WHSS01000231.1 GCA_009379975.1 Actinophytocola sp. | reverse complement strand
TTTGGAGCTGGGATAGAACCGGTCGGCGATGTGCAGGTGCACACCCGACCAGGCGGCCTTGTACTCGATCTGGCGTCGCAGTTCGGCCATGCCGACCCCGGCGACGTGTCGGGCCAGGCGCCGGTTGCGCAGCATGCCCGCGGCGTTGAGGTCCTCGATCACGATCGTGCCGTAGGTGCGCACCAGCCGGGTTGTGAGCTTGTGCAGCCCGTCCCGGCGGGCGTTGGCCACCCGGGCATGCAGTGTCGCGATCCTGGCTTGCGTCGTGCGCCACCGTTTCGACGGCTTCACTGTGGTGCGCCTGTCCGGCCCGGCACGGCGGGCGGCTTGCCGCTGCAACCGGCGCAGCTCGCGCTGCGCGACCTCGAGGTGTTTCGGGTTGGCGATCACCTCACCGGTGGAGAGCACGGCGAGGGACTTCACCCCGAGATCCACCCCCACCGTCGCGCCCGGCATGGTGGGCGCCGGGTCGGCGCGGGTGATCTCCACCGAGAACGAGCACAACCACCGGCCACCCCGATAGGCCACGGTGGCCGAGCGGATACGCGCGGTGCCGCGCTCGACGTGCCGGGCGAGCTTGCGGGTCGACTCATGCGTACGCACCGCCCCGATCCGAGGCAGCTTCACATACCGCCGATCCTGCTCGACCAGCCCGAACGCGCCGGGTGGTGAACCGTCACGACAGAACGGCCCGCTTGCCCTTGAACCGGGGAAAGCGGACCTTCGGGCCGTTTCGCTTCCCCTCGCGGGACTCGCCCCAGTTCTTCAACGCCGCCGCCAGGTTCGCCAACCCCGCCGAATAGGCTTCCTTGGAGTTCTCGCCCCACCACGGCGCGACCTCGCCCTTGACCCGGTTCCAGTTTTTGCGCAGGCTATACGCCGACCACGACAGCGACGGGGTCAACTCGGCGTCGGGGACACTGTAGGAGCGCTCGGCCTCCCGCTGGGCTAGGTTCGCCTTGATCTTCGCCAGGCCCCAATTGAACGCGAACTGCTGCGCCCCACAGTGCGACCGCAACGCCGCCTCCTGCACCGGGCTCGGGGCAAGGGCGAACCGATACGCCTGCACCACCCTGCGCTCACCGTCGCGCCGCCCCTGTTGCACGTGTACACCCCGAGGTCCCGCCGTCACCCCACAATAGCGAACGAGTGTTCGAATAGCACGATAGCCTGAGCACGGACACGCCTGCGTGACCGACACACCCTGCCCCGACACGCGGCCAATACTGGCGGACAAACCAACACGAAATGACACACATTCACACAAAGCGCCGAACAGTTCGCAACCCTCACCCCGTGACGTGACCCGAGATCGCCTGTTGACCCGCGCCGACCTCGCCGTCGACCCGGTCGATGCCGCCCACTTACTGCTCGGCAGCAGGTTCGAGGCGGTGACGGACGAGGGCACGGTGGCGGCCAGGATCGTGGAGGTCGAGGCATATCGGGGCGCTGACGACCCGGCATCGCACTCGTACCGGGGCAGGACCGCCCGCAACGCCGTGATGTGGGGGCCTGCGGGGCACCTGTACGTGTACTTCGTCTACGGCATGCACTTCTGCGCCAATGTGGTGTGCCTGACCGAGGGCGTGCCGGGCGCGGTGCTGCTGCGCGCGGGCGAGATCACCGACGGCTCGGAGCTCGCGGCCCGTCGCAGACCCGCCGCCCGCAACGCGCACGATCTCGCACGCGGCCCGGCCCGGCTGGCCTCGGCGCTCGGCCTTGGGCGGGAACATAACGGAGCCGATCTCACCGACCCGGCCTCGCCGCTGCGGCTCTACGCCGGAGACGGCATCCCGCCCGAGCAGATCCGCAGCGGGCCGCGTGTCGGCGTCGCCGCCGCCCATGACACGCCGTGGCGGTTCTGGCTCGACGGCTCCCGCGCGGTGTCGGCCTACCGGCGCGGCGGCAAACCGCGCTGACACCAGCCCCACGCGTCCGCGCTCCAGACCCAACGTGGGACCAGCCGCCACATTTCAGGGACTTTCGGCCCTGATATGCCTGGTCAAGCCGAGCACTGACTCACCTCAGGAGCCGCAGTCAAGGCCCCGGGGAGCTCGGCATGTCTGGTCACCTCGTTTTCCGGCAACGATTCGCGGTCCTCGCCTGTGGCGTGCTGCTCCTGTTCGGCGGCCTCACCGCTCCGGCCTACGCAGAACCGGACACCCCGGTGAAGTACCCGACCGGCTCGACGGCGACCCAGTTCAGTGGGTTGGGATTCGACACCTGCACCGCGCCGTCTCTGGACGCGCTACGCGCGTGGTGGGGCACTTCGCCCTACAAGTCGGTCAACATCTACTTCGGCGGCAGGAACCGCGGATGCGCGCAGCCGAACCTCACCGCGTCGTGGGTTCTTGCGGCGCACCGCATGGGGTGGCGGCTGCTGCCGACCTACTTCGGCTACCAGCCCAGCTGCATTTTCGGGAACGAGACCTACCGCTACACCGCGTCCAATGCCACGTCCCGCGGCAACGCCGATGCAACCGACGCCGTCGCCGAGGCCAAGGCGCTCGGCATCCGGCCGGGCAGCGGGCTCTACACAGACGTCGAACACTACGACCGCAGCAATACCTCGTGCCGCACGTCGGTGCGCCGCTACGTGTCGGCTTGGACGAAGACGGTGCACAAGGCCGGCTACCTCTCGGGTGTCTACGTCCATCAGAACTCCGGGCTGCGCGAGCTGTCGGAGACGTACAAGTCCACCAGCTACGCCCGGCCGGACGCGGTCTGGATGGCCCGCTGGGACGGCAACAAATCGCTGACCGGATGGCCTGTCGCGAACTCGCTCTGGGCATACTGGCAGCGGGCCAAGCAGTACCAGGGCGATCACAACGAGACGTGGGGCGGCGTCACGCTCAACATCGACAGCGACTCGATCAAGGCCCCGGTCGCGACCGGGGCCCGCGTCTACAAGGTGACCAGCAGCGGCTCGCTCAACGCCCGCAAGGGCCCCAGCACGTCCTACGCCGTCGTCCGCAGCTACGCATCCGGCGGCAAGCTGTCGGTGCTGTGCCAGGGCCCGAGGCCAGAAGGTCGGGTCGACCGCGGTGTGGAACCGTCTCACCTCCGGCGCCTGGGTGAGTGACTACTACGTGGCGAACCGGTCCAACACGACCTGGAGCGCACCGGTCCCGCGTTGTCCGTGAGCCTGGGCCAGGCGGGCCGACAGCGATAAGAGAAGATGAACGCGTGAGCGAGCACATTCTTGACGAGCTGTCCTGGCGCGGCCTGATCGCGCAGTCCACCGACCTCGACGCGCTGCGCAAGGAATTAGACGCAGGCACGCTCACGCTCTATTGCGGCTTCGACCCGACAGCGGAGAGCCTGCACGCGGGCAACCTGGTGCAGCTGCTGACGTTGGCGCGATTCCAGCGCGCGGGCCACCGCCCGGTGGTGCTCGCAGGCGGTGCGACCGGCCAGATCGGCGACCCGCGGGACGTCGGCGAGCGCAGCCTGGTCAGCACCGAGGTGGTGCAGGCGCGGCTGAAGACGATCGGGGTGCAGCTGGAGAAGTTCGTCTCGTTCGACGACTCGCCGACCGGGGCGATCATCGAGAACAACATGAACTGGTTCGCCGACGTCTCCGCGCTGGACTTTCTGCGCGACGTCGGCAAGCACTTTTCGATCAACGTCATGCTGGCCAGGGAGACCGTCAAGCGGCGGCTCGACTCCGACGGGATGTCCTACACCGAATTCAGCTACCTGCTGCTGCAGTCCTACGACTACCTGCGGCTGTTCCGGAAGTACGGCACCCGGCTGCAGATCGGCGGCTCCGACCAGTGGGGCAACATCGTCGGGGGAGTCGACTACATCCGCAAGGTGGACGGCGGCAGCACGCACGCGCTGACCACGCCGCTGGTGACCGACTCCGAAGGGCGCAAGTTCGGCAAGTCGACCGGTGGCGGCAGCCTCTGGCTCGACCCGGCGATGACTTCGCCGTACGCGTGGTTCCAGTACTTCGTCAATGTCTCCGACGCCGACGTGATCCGTTACCTCAAGATGTTCACCTTCCTCGGCAGGGACGAGATCGACGAGTTCGAGCGCATCACCGCCGAGAAGCCGTTCCTTCGAGCCGCACAGCGCAAGCTGGCGGAGGAGCTCACCACGCTGGTGCACGGCGAGCGGCAGACGCGGCAGGTGGTGGCGGCAAGCCAAGCGCTGTTCGGCAAGGGTGAGTTCGGCGAGCTCGACGAAGCCACGCTGACCTCTGCAATGGCGGAGGCACCCACCGGGGAGGTCGCGCTCGCGGACGACCCGACGATCGTCGAGTTGCTGCTGGTGAGCGGCCTTGTCGACAGCAAGGGAGCCGCGCGGCGCACGGTCGCCGACGGCGGCGCGTATGTGAACAACGCCAAGGTCACCGACGATGCCTGGCAGCCCGCCGCCGGCGACGTGCTGCCAGGTGGCTGGCTGGTGGTCCGCAAGGGGAAGCGCAACGTTGCGGGCGTCCGCGTGCTGGCCTAGCCACCGCGTGTCCGCGCTCCAGCCCCGCGTGTCCGCGCCCCAGGATCGCTGGATCGCGGCAAGTTCGGCGGCCGCAGGGGTTTCGGTCGATGCTACCAATGGGTAACCTACGTCACAGTCCGAGTTCTCACGCGAACTGAGACAGGAGAGCCCCATGGTCGAGCAGGCGAAGGTCACGGAACGAGAAGCCCGCGAGGTCGCGGAGGAGGCGCGCGAGAGCGGCTGGTCCAAGCCGTCCTTCGCCAAGGAGCTCTTCCTCGGCAAGTTCCAGGCGGATCTGGTGCACCCCTATCCGCGGCCGACGGCGGAGGCGACGGCCAAGGCGGACGAGTTCCTCACCAAGCTCCGCGCATACTGCGAGACGCTCGACGGCACGGTGATCGAACGGGAGTCGATGATTCCTGACGACTACGTCAAAGGGCTCGCCGAGCTGGGCTGTTTCGGCATCAAGATCCCGGAGGAGTACGGCGGGCTCGGGCTCTCGCAGGTCGCGTACAACAAGGCGTTGATGCTGGTCGGCTACGTGCATTCGACCTTGGGCGTGCTGCTGTCCGCGCATCAGTCCATTGGGATACCGGAGCCGCTCAAGCTCGCCGGAACGCCGGAGCAGAAGCAGCGCTTCCTGCCGCGCTGCGCCAAGGGTGCAGTCAGCGCGTTCCTGCTCACCGAACCTGATGTCGGCTCCGACCCGGCCCGGCTGGCCGCAAGTGCGGTCCCCACCGAGGACGGCGAGGCGTACGAGATCGACGGGGTGAAGCTCTGGACCACCAACGGTGTCGTGGCCGAATTGCTCGTGGTGATGGCGCGCGTGCCCAAGGGCGAGGGCAGGCGCGGCGGCGTGACCGCGTTCGTCGTGGAAGCCGACTCGCCGGGCATCACCGTGGAACGCCGCAACGCGTTCATGGGACTGCGGGGCATCGAGAACGGCGTCACCCGCTTCCACAAGGTCCGGGTGCCGAAGGAGAACGTGATCGGCCGGGAGGGCGACGGGCTCAAGATCGCGCTCGCCACGCTCAACACCGGCCGGCTGTCCATCCCCGCCATGTGCGCGGCCGCGTCGAAATGGTGCTTGAAGATCGCGCGCGAGTGGTCGGCCGAGCGGGTGCAGTGGGGCAGACCGGTCGGGGAGCACGGCGCGGTCGCGAGCAAGTTGTCTTTCATGGCCGCGACGACCTACGCCCTGGAGAGCATGCTCGATCTTTCGGCGCAGATGGCCGACGAAGGCCGCAACGACATCCGCATCGAAGCGGCGCTGGCGAAACTGTGGTCGAGCGAGATGGCCTGCCTGGTCGCGGACGAGCTGGTGCAGATCCGCGGTGGCCGTGGCTACGAAACCGCCGCGTCGCTCGCCGCACGGGGTGAGCGCGCGGTGCCCGCCGAACAGATCGTCCGGGACCTGCGGATCAACCGCATCTTCGAAGGCTCGACCGAGATCATGCACCTGCTCGTCGCTCGCGAAGCGGTCGACGCGCACCTGTCCGCCGCAGGCGAATTGGCCGACCCGGATGCCAGCGCGGGCACCAAGGCGAAGGCAGCGGCCAAAGCCAGCGGCTTCTACGCGAAATGGCTTCCCCAGCTGGTCACCGGCAAAGGACAGCTGCCGACCTCGTACAACGAGTTCGGCGAGCTGGGTAAGCACCTGCGCTACGTGGAGCGCGCCGCGCGGAAGCTGGCGCGGAGCACCTTCTACGGCATGGCGCGCTGGCAGGCTGGGCTCGAGAAGCGCCAGGGCTTCCTCGCGCGCATCGTGAACATCGGCGCCGAGTTGTGGGCGATGTCGGCGACCTGTGTGCGCGCCGAGATGCAACGCAAGGAAGACGACGAGAAGACCGGAAAGGAAGCGGTCGCGCTTGCCGACGCCTTCTGCCAGCAGGCGCGCGGCCGGATCGAGGAGCAGTTCCGGGCGCTCTGGGACAACACCGACGACGTGGACGGCAAGGTCGCGCGTTCGTTGCTGAAGGGCGAGTACGCGTGGCTGGAGGCAGGGGTGATCGATCCCAGTGAGGGCACCGGGCCGTGGATCACCGGCTGGCAGCCGGGCCCGTCGAAGGTGGACAACGTGGCGCGCAGGTACCTGCCCGACACCAAATAGCGCGCTGACCAGCGGATTCACCTAAACCGACCCCCCGGTTTTCGTGGTGTTGGGCCTCGTGTAATGTTCCTTCTTGCCAGCGGGAAACGGGCGCGGCGGCCGGAAGGCCAAAGCGCACGGAGACCGGGCAGGGGCCACGAACCAAGCTCCCAGGAAACTGGTAGAGTGGGTGGTCCGAGCATATGGAGCTAGACCAACTCCTGAAATTGACACCTTAACTGATGTTTGTTCAGGGGCGTGTTGTTTGAGAACTCAACAGTGTGTTTGTGAACTAAGCCAGTAGAGCTTTATGTTTTGAACCCTTTGTGGGTTTCTTTGAGATTGATGTAGTCATCGATCGAACTTATTCATTGTTGGAGAGTTTGATCCTGGCTCA
>WHSS01000220.1 GCA_009379975.1 Actinophytocola sp. | reverse complement strand
TACACGATCTGCGCCACAGTTTCGCAGTGGCGACGATTCTGGATTGGTACCGCTGCGGCGAGAATGTGCCGGCCCTGTTGCCGAGACTATCCACATATTTAGGCCACAGCGATCCCAAGGACACGTTCTGGTACCTGTCGGCCGCACCGGAACTGATGACATTGGCCGGCCAACGGCTGGAAGCGCACCTGGCAGGTGGCTCGTGAGCACGCTCGCCCCGACCCTGCAGGCGTTCTTCACCGACCGGTTGGCCCGGCAGCGTCAGGCCAGCGGCCACACTATCGCGGCCTACCGTGACGCGCTCAAGCTGCTGCTGGTGTTTACCGAGCAGCGAACCGGCAAATCACCGTCCGATGTAGACATTAAGGATCTGGACGCTCCGCTGATCGGGGCGTTCCTCAACCACCTGGAAACCGACCGCGGCAACAGTGTCCGGACCCGCAACGCGCGGCTGGCGGCGATTCACTCGCTGTTCCGCTACGCTGCACTGCGTCACCCCGAAGATGCCGCGGTCATCCAGCGGGTGCTGGCGATCCCGCCCAAACGCTTCGACCGGGCGTTGATCACCTACCTCACCGAGGAGGAGATCACCGCGCTGCTGGCCGCCCCCGACCGCAGTACCTGGACCGGGCGACGCGACCACGCCCTGCTCATGCTGGCCTGCCGGACCGGGCTGCGCGCCACCGAACTCACTCACCTGACCGTGGGCGATGTGCACCTGGGCACCGGGGCGCATGTCAGCTGCCTCGGGAAAGGCCGTAAGCAGCGGATCACGCCGCTGACCGCCACCACCGTCAGGGTCTTGGACACCTGGCTCGCCGAACGCGGCCGCATGCCCGCCGACCCGCTGTTCATTACTCGTCGCGGCGGCCAGTTGAGCCGGGACGCCTTGGAACGGCGTGTCGCCAAGTACGCGGCCACCGCCGCGAAGTCGTGCCCAACCCTGCGCGAGAAGAAGGTTTCACCTCACGTCCTGCGCCACTCGGCTGCCATGGCACTACTTCGAGCAGGAGTCGATTCGTCGGTGATCGCGTTGTGGTTGGGGCACGAGAGCGTGGCGACCGTCCAGGTCTATATCCATGCTGACCTAGCGCTCAAAGAACGCGCATTGGCTCGAACCGCACCGCAAGACGTCACGCCCGGCCGATACCAGCCACCCGACGCCATGCTCGATTTCCTCGACGGACTGTGATTATGCCGAACATACGCAGCCGGGAACGCTCACCACCGCCTGCCACCTTCGCGTCCTCGGCATAACGGTGGTGTCCGCATAAGACGTGTTATGGCGAATTCGCCATAACGCGTCCCCGACCCACCGCTCGTTCGGTGCGTCGGCCTCGAACCGACCGAACACGACACCGCCGCCGGCCGTGGGGCCCATCAGCTCGCGGCGGTGGAACAGCCGCAGCAGCGTCGACTCCGACGGTGAATAGCCGCTGGAGGCACGCAGGACCCGGGCGACCTGCGCGGCGGTGCGGGCCGGGTTCTCCCGCTTGAGCGCGACCGCCAACTCCAGCACCCCGGTGTCGATCCGGGTGCCGGGCTGGCGGATCGAGGGCATCAAGGCGTCGAACCCGCCGGCCCGGTAGCGGCGGATCCAAGCTGTCGCGGGAGTAGGAGTGCTGCCCGCCGAACGGGCCGGCGTGGGGGCGGGCGGCGATCGCCCGCACGATCTTGCCCCGTGCCTTGGTCGACAGATCCGGGTCCAGCGCGGGACAGATCAGTTGGTAGCGGAACAACGCCACCTGCTGCGCCCGCTGACAACGTGTGACGTCGTCTTGCTCTGGTGTGCTCACCACGAAAACCTCGATTCAGCAAGGGAAACCCGGCCGGGACCGGCCGGGCAGCAACCCTCGCGAGGATTGCGGGGATCCGCCCCGGCGCGTCAGGGGCAACTCGTGTTGCCGCCCACACCCGGACCGCTGCGCGGCCACCCAGGGGCCAGGAGCCGACCAGCCGAACACGCCGCAGCGACCTGCCCGGCCGTCACTGGGCCGAGGACCCCGACCGGCCCGAACCGGCCGGTCACCGCCGCCGTCGCCGCACCCAACGCGGCGAGCAAGTCACGCCACGGCGAACCCAGAGCCTTCGGCACCGGCTGATCAACACCGGCCCGCGCGGCTACCTGCAGCAGATGCAGCCTGGTCGCTTCCAGCCGGGCGGCCATCACCCGCAGCCAGCCCCGCACCGTCGCCGCCGGAACACCAAGCCTCGTCCCAATCGGCCGATGCCCGGCTCCGGTGGCGCGGGCAATCAGCGCCGCACCGATCACCTCGACCCCGTACGCCCGCCGCACCAGCACCGTCACCGGCAGCAGCACATGCGTCACCAGACTTATGTCTGCTGTTGATCTTGTCTCTTGTTCACGCGGTTATGTGATCAAATTTGGAGTGTCATCCTCTTGCTGAGTGGATCTAGTAGACGGCTCGGCGTGGTGTCCTGATCAAGCTCGGAGTGTGTCGGAAGCATCGGGGTGCCGATAACCCATCGAGCGGGTTATCTCGGGAGAGGACGCTGGTGACGGAGCTGTTGACCTTCGCGGTCCGGGACAACGACGAGGGCCTCGAGCCCGACGAGGCAATGGTGGAGTTGTACGTCACCGACGCGGAGCGGGCGACGGGCGGGCCGCCCGCTCCGCACTCGGCCGGGGTGTTGCAACGGGCCGGGGCACGAGACGGGCTGCCGTTCGTGCTGGGCGCGGACGGGGGCTACGACGTGGAGCTGAACCGGTTCTTCCGCGAGATGGACGGGTGGGGTGTCCGAGCGGCGAACAGCATCGCTGCATACGCGCGAGACGTGATGCTGTTCTGCCGGTTCCTGCACTCCTCGCGGGGCGGCAAGACCATCTGGGAGTGCGACGGCACCGACCTACGCGCCTACAAGTCGGTCCGCCTGCATTCATCGGGCGAGCACCAGGTGTCGGTGTCCACGTGGCGGCGGTCGATTGCCGCGCTGGACAAGTGGGCGGCGTGGGCGGTCTACGAGGGCCTGCTTACGTCCGAGCCGTTCCGGTACGTCGACAAGACGGTGATGACCCCGCAGGGGCTCAAACAGATGCGGGTGAACGCCGAGCAGGAGCCCGACCGGCAGGCCGAGCCGATCCGGTTCGTCTCGTTCGAGGACTACCTGTTGTGGCGGGACGTCGGGTTGCGCGGTGAGCTGCCGGACGGGCGGCCCGATCCGGCGTGGCGGGGTCGCCATGGTGAACGCAACGCGATGTTCGCGGACCTTCTTGTCTACACCGGCATGAGGCTCGGGGAAGCGGCGAGCCTGTTGGTCGGGGAGGTGCCGCCGCTCGCGGCGGCCTCCGGCGGACCAGGGTTGGGGGACGTGCGGCTGGCCGCGTCGGTGACCAAGCGGAACAAGGCCCGCACCGTGTTCGTCAACCGCCGGGCCCTGGCCGATCTGCACCGCTACATCGACATCGAACGCGACGAGCTCGTCACCCGCAGGCTGGCCGATGCCGGCTACCCAGTGACCGGTGACACGGAGCTGGTGCGGCGGGCCGGGCGGGCGGCGTTGATCCCCGCCGAGGGTGGCGGCTCGTGGCCCTATTCCAGGATCGGTGTCGAGGTGCGGCGGCGCTTGATGGCGGTGGCCGAGACCGGTGAGCTGGCCGGGCCGCTGTGGTTGTGGCTCGGCCAGGACGGCCGGCCGCTCGCGTTTTCCACCTGGCAGTCGGCGTTCCGGCGGGCGAACCAGCGGTGCGCCCGCTTCGACCTGGACGTACGGGCTTCTCCGCACACCCTGCGGCACACCTTTGCCGTCCACATGCTGGGCCTGCTGCTCCGCCAGACGGTGCGGGCGCTGGGAATGCAGACCGATCGGCGGCTCACCCACGCCCAGGTCAAGCGGCTGTTGATCGGCAATCCGATGCGCAAGCTGCAGCTTCTGCTCGGACACAGCCAGGAGTCGACCGTCTACACCTACCTGGATGTGCTGGACGAGGCGCAGGAGATCGTGTTGTCGGCGCTGGACGAGTGGGACGCCCAGGCCAGCGCCTTCGACAACGTCGACAGCGACGTCGCCGGAGACGAGGACGGCGACGGGGAGGTGGTGGCGTGAGCCGTCGGCGTGGACGCGCGGTTCGCTTTCCCACCGGCGTCGAGCTACCCGAGCCGCCCGCCCCGGTGCCCACACTCGGGCCGGTGGTGTTCTCGCTGGTCTTCGACGGCCGGCAGCGCCGCATCGATCTGTCCGACCTGCCCTGTCCTCGGCTGGTGCGGCCCCTGGCGCAGGCCCTGGCCGGCATCAGCGGGGAGGACGGCACGGTGCGGGAGTGGGGCGGGTTTCACCAGATGGTGCGGCACCTGCGGGCCTTCATCGGCTTCACCGCGGCGGCCGAACCCGGGCAGGCCGACGAGCTGGGCCTGGACGACCTCGAGCCGGAACTGCTCGACGCCTGGGAGGCCAAGCTCGCCGCCGACTACGGGCCGGGCAGCGGCGAACCGCACCTGGCCATGCGCACGATGGTGCGGTTGCTCAGGCTGGCAGACCAGGCCCGGCCGGATGTGCTGAGTATGCCCATGCAGGCCCGGGTCGCGTTCGCCACGACGAGCGCATTCCAGCCTCGCTCGGAGTCGCTGGATGCCTACCCGGTGCCGGTCTTCGAGGCCATCCAGGCGGCCGCGCTGGCCGATGTCCGCGCCATCCGGGATCGGATCGCCGCCGGTGAACGGCTCGCGGCGGCCGGTGCCGATCCGCAGGTGGCGGGCTGGGCCCGGCTGGAGAATGTGCTCTGGCACATCGCCCGGCATGGGCCGCTCACCCGCGAGCATCGCCGCGTCCGGCCTGTCCGGAGCAGGCCAGGCGGTATCGGCGGCTTCAACGCCCACCTGTTCCTGACCACCGCCGACCTCGTGCCGTTCATCGTCCTGCTGATCTGCCAGACCGGCCTGGAACCCGAATGCGCCAAGGGCCTGCAAGCGAACTGCCTGATCAACCCGGCACGCGGGTTCGTCAGCCTTGCCTATGTCAAGAAGCGGGCCCGCAATGCCTCCCACAAGACCATCCGGGTGTCCGATGGTGGCGCCCTGCACTTCCCCGGCGGCCTGATCCGGTTGGCGCTCCGGCTGACCGCGCGGGGCCGCCAGGTGACCGACACCGATGCATTGTGGGCCGATGTCCGGCGGGATGGCGTGCACACCTCGTTCGGCACCGGCGGCAGCTTCGGACGCCGGACGGCCGAATGGGCCGCGCAGCATGGTCTGGACACGCTGACCGACCGCGGGGGTGTCCCGGTCCGCCTGGACCTGCGGCGGCTGCGCAAGGCCTACAAGTCTCGCCAGTACCTGCAGGCCGCCGGGGTGCTCGACGACTTCACCACCGGCCACTCCAAACAGGTTGCCGCCGCGCACTACGCCGACATCGACGCCCACCGCGAACTGCACGAGCAGGCCATCGAAGCGGGCCTGGGTCAAGCACTCGAGGTCGCCCTACCCCCGCCCGTCGTGGCCGGCGAGCAAGGACAGCCTCTCGGTGACGAGGCCGCGGCACTTACCCCCGCGCAGGTCAGCGCCGCGCTGTCCGAGCAGTCCGACGTGTTCTTGGCGTCCTGCACCGACTTCTACGCCTCCCCGTTCGCCCGCACGAAGGGCGCCGGCTGCCCAGTAGCGATCTGGGGCTGCCTGGAATGCCCGAACGCGGTCTACACCACCCGGCACCTGCCCAGCCTGCTCAGCTTCACCGACTTCCTCCACGCCCAGCGCGAGGACCTGTCCGAGGCCGAGTGGTGCGCCCGCTACGGGCTGGCCTTCGACCGGATCACCACCGGCATCACACCGAAGTTCACCACCGAGCAGATCACTACAGCCCGCCTGATCGCCGAAGCCAACGGCGACCAACTGCCGGTTCCCGCGCAGATCCTGGAGCAGATCACGTGAGCGTCGCCCCCGCAGCCGAGCCCGCACCCGCCTCTACGGTCGTCGCTTCGATCCCCGGCGACGCCTACGTCCTGCCCGAGCACCTGGTCGCCGGGGCGGAGGGCCGCGGGCCCCGGTTCGGTGACGACGTGTGGGACATCCGGGCGTTCGTTCCTCGCACCACGCGCCATGTCCGCGTCGATTTCACCTCGCTGGGCGACGAGATCGCGGTGCGCACCGCCAAGGAGTACCTGCACTCCCGGCTGCGACGTGCGATCCCGGCAAGCCATCTGAGCGGCCCCAGCACGAAACCACTTAAGGTCACAGCGCTTCCTCGTGAGTTCCTTCAGCTCAGGGTGATCTTGCAGACCTTGGCCCGGCTGGGTGCGCCCCGGCTGACCGACGTCACCCGGGGGCATCTGGACACCGCGCTCGCCGAATGGCGAGGCCACGCCTCCTGGGCGACCGGGCTGGTCGGCGTGCTCAAACGCCTCGCCGCGCACGGCCCCTTCCTGTCGGCCGACCGGCTCACCATCCATCCCTGGCCCGGGCGCACCAGCGCCGCGGTGACCGGCAGGACTCGGTCCCCGGAGAACACCACCGACCGCATCCCCGAACACATCACCGGCCCCCTGATCAAAGCCGCGATCTTCTACGTCGACACCGCCAGCCGCGACATCCTCGCCGCCCAGCGCGAGGTCGCCGCGCTGCAAGCCGACCGCCAGGACCGCCGGCTCGGCCACGGTGACGCCGAGGCGGCCGTGGAAGCCTTCATCGCCCGCCGCCGGGCAGCCGGTCGCGGCATCCCGGCCGCACCGCTGGACCACCTCCACCGTTGCCGCGACGCCACGGCGGTGATCGACGGCGTCGTTCAGGCACCCGGCCAGGGCGTGATCGAGTTGCTGGCCGGGACCGGCGACCTCTCACTCTGGCGGCACCGGCTGCGCGAGGCCGGGGACGAGCTGGGATACGAGGAAGGCGGCCTGGACACCCCGATCTCGGCCTGGCCAGACACCGGGCGACCCTGGCGCCCACGGCTGGGGCCGTGGGCGCTGACCAAGGAACTCACCCAGCTTCGGACCGCGTGCTGGCTAACGATCGCCTACCTATCCGGCGCCCGCGACGGGGAAGTACGCGAACTCGGCCACGACTGCGCGTTCACCGAGCCCGGCGACGACGGCCGAACCCGCTACAAGCTCCGCGGCCGCGTCTACAAGGACCGCCGGCTCTCCGGCGAGGAGGCCGAATGGGTCGTGCTGGAAGTCGTGCACCAGGCCGTGGCGATTCTCCTGCGCATCAATGACGATCCGACCCACGTGTTCGGCTACCGACGAGGCAGCAAATACGGGCTGATGTCAGACGTGCCACGAAAGATCGGCCGATTCCGTGACCACTGCAACGAGCTGTTCAGTCGCCCCGACGCGCTCTACATCCCCAACGACACAGCCACACCCAGTGGTGGGGACGCCCCGGCAGACGGGATGCCGTGGGCCTTCAATACCCGACAGTT
>WHSS01000221.1 GCA_009379975.1 Actinophytocola sp. | reverse complement strand
CTTAGTCATCAGCACTCCTTATTTTACTCACGAGTAGCTTGACATAACCGCCGCTCACCGGCCACCGCTGCCCGCTGTGTCCTACAACTCACCGTGGAGCGGGCACTTCGCGGGCTTCCGGTTAGATGGAGCGCAAGTTCACCGACCCGAAGGAGCCGGCCGTGCCCGACGCACGCATCCGCCCCATCGAACAGGCCGACGTCGACGCCGTCGTCGGCCTCGTCCACGAACTGGCCGAGTACGAGAAAGCGCCGCAGGACTGCCATCTCACCGCGGAGCAGCTGAGCACCGCACTCTTCGGCGAAGCGCCCGCGCTGTTCGGCCATGTCGCCGAGGTCGATGGCGAGGTCGTCGGATGCGCGCTCTGGTTCCTGAACTTCTCGACCTGGCGCGGTGTGCACGGCATCTACCTGGAGGACCTCTACGTCCGGCCGGAGCACCGGGGTTCCGGCCTCGGCAAGGCGCTGCTCGTCACCCTCGCGGAGGAATGCGCGCGTCGCGGTTACCAGCGGCTCGAATGGTGGGTGCTCGATTGGAACACCCCGGCGATCGACTTCTACCGCTCGCTCGGCGCGGTCGGCATGGACGAGTGGACGGTGTTCCGGCTGACCGACGAGGCGCTGGCGAAGCTGGCCGAGTAAGCCGGCGAGCCGCCATCGTGGTCGTGCGTGAAAGTCCTTGCCCCAGCACGCTTCAGCACTCACGACGCCACGGACGGCCTCACTCGTCTTCGTCCGCGTCTTCGCCGAGCGCCCACGCCCGCGACGGCGCCCGGAAGAGCAATACCCCCAGCGCGACGCCGACCACGGCGATCGGGGTACCCCACGCCGGCTGACCGGACGGGCCCGCCATGTACCAGCCGATGCCGATCAGCAGCAGCGCCACCACAAACGACGGCGACCGCGCCCACACCTGCCCGAGCACCAGCCCTCCCCCACAGGCGATCAGCCCGGCACCCGCAATGGCGTAGTACGCGGCTTGCCCGAGCATTGTGTTGGTCGGCGTCGTGCTCGAGGTTCCCGCCACCACGTCGAAGACCAGGACGAGCGCGAACACCACGGCGGCCACTCCGGGCAGCATGGTGATCGCCCCGGCGATGCGAATCTCGCGGGGAGCGGGCTGGAACATCTCGGCGATCCGCAAGCTTGGTCCTTACTTCATAAGCGCCCGCGACAGGCACTGGGAACACTCTGTGTAAGCATCGCCGAGGGTATGCCACCCACTCGGCGTCTTCTTCGCAGCCGTCAAACAGTCCAAGATCTTAAGTGTCGTCGATGAGCCGGGTCGTTTCCCGGGGTGCACTTGTCACGGCACAACGAGCCGATCCCGCGACCGCGGGAGCGGCAAAATAGTCGCAGGTACCGGGAGGGACGGGGCAGCACAGGCTTTACGCTGAAACCATGCGTGCAGTTCTGGTTGTGAATCCGCAGGCCACGTCCACCACACCCGGCGGACGTGACGTGCTCGCGCACGCACTCGCCAGCGAGGTCAAGCTCGAGGTCGTCGAAACAACGCATCGCGGACATGCCGCGCATATCGCCGAGATGGCGGCCCGGGACGGTGTCGAGCTGGTCGTCGCGCACGGCGGCGACGGCACGGTCAACGAGGTCGTGAACGGGATACTGCCTCCGGACCCCGCGAAGGTCTCCACCGCGACCCCCATGCTCGGCGTGGTTCCCGGCGGCTCGGCCAACGTTTTCGCCAGGGCCATCGGCTACCCGCGCGATCCGGTCGAAGCCACCCACATCCTGCTGGACGCGCTCAGCCGCGAGCGTGTGCGCCGGATCGGGCTCGGCATGGCCGGCGGCCAGTGGTTCACCTTCAGCGCGGGTATGGGTTGGGATGCCGATGTCGTCGCAGGCGTCGATCGCTCACGCGGCAAGCAGGCGAGCCCCGCCCTCTACACCAGGATCGCCGCCACCTCCTACCTGTTCCCGCCGAGCGGCAGGCCGAAGCTGGTCGTCGGACTGCCTGGCGAGGACCCGGTCGAGGTCCGTACCGCGTTCGTCTCCAACACCGACCCGTGGACCTACCTCGGCCCCCGCCCGATGCGGTTGAACCCGGGTTGCTCGTTCGAGGGCGGGATCGCCCTGTTCGCGCCGCGCAGCCTCGACCCGTTCACGGTGCTCGGGCTCCTGCGGCAAGCGCTCAGCTCGTCCGGCTACCGGGGCGGCAGGCATGTCGTGCATCACGACGACCTGAAAACGCTGCACGTTCGGTGCGATAAGCCGGTAAACTTGCAAGTGGACGGGGACCTAGCAGGGGAACGGACATCCGTCGAGTTCCGCAGCGTCCCTGATGCGCTGACTGTCGTCGTCTGACCACTCGATGGTCAGCCGTCGCGTCGGAACGATAGCCCCAGCGAACTGACGACTACCATTCGTCGCGCAGCAGCGTCCGTTCGCAGCAAAACACTTCCATACGAAGCCTGGTTTCGGAGAGAAACCGCAGGTCAGGGGCGTAGCTCGGCCGGGTGAGCTGGCTCACCGATCTCGAAAAACCCCTTGCCGAAGCTTGCGGTTCGTGAAACCATTCACAAGCACCCCAAGAAACGACCGCCATGACGACCGTGGCGCGGCCCTCCCGCGTCGCCACGAAGGAGCACCGAAATGGACTGGCGCCACCGCGCGGCCTGCCGAGACGAGGACCCCGAACTGTTCTTCCCCGTGGGAACAAGTGGTCCCGCTGTGTCGCAGGTTGCCGAGGCGAAGGCCGTGTGCCATCGCTGCACCGTCGCTTCCGACTGCTTGGCCTGGGCATTGGCCAGCGGACAGGATGCCGGCGTGTGGGGCGGCATGAGTGAGGACGAACGGCGCGCACTTAAGCGTCGGCGTGCCCACATTGGCATGCGCACCGCCTAATTTGTGAGGCAACAAGCCTCCCGCGAAATACGTAGCGAACCGACACCCGACCGGGTGTCGGTTTTCTACTGCCCTAAAACTTTCAGCATCGCCGCGAGAGCGGAATGCGCAACGCAGCTTCGGTGCCGTGCGGCGATATTGCGCGCAACGACAGCGAGCCACGCAGTTCCGATTCCACCAGCGTGCGCACGATCTGCAGGCCGAGACCATCGGCCCGCTCCAGCGAGAAGCCCGCAGGCAGGCCCTTACCATCGTCGGCGATGGCGACGTCGAGCCAGCGAGCCGAGCGGGCGGCGCTGACCGCGACCGTGCCCTCCTGGCCCTGGTCGAAGGCGTGCTCGACGGCGTTCTGCACCAGCTCGGCCAGCACCATCACCAGCGGCGTCGCGATGTCGGCGACCACCACCCCGAACGAGCCGTCCCTGGTGAGCCGCACCGATGATTCCGCCGTGGTGACCTCACTGAGCATCGGCAGTACCTTGTCCAGCAGCTGATCAAGGTCCACCCGTTCGTCGACCGACATCGAAAGCGTCTCGTGCACCAGTGCGATCGACGCGACGCGGCGCACCGAATCCTCCAAGGCATGCCTGGCGCGTTCGCTGGTTGTGCGGCGTGATTGCAGCCGCAGCAGCGCGGCCACCGTCTGCAGGTTGTTCTTGACGCGATGGTGGATCTCACGGATGGTCGCGTCCTTACTCAGCAACGCGCGATCCCGCCGCTTGACTTCCGTGACGTCGCGGACGAGCACCAGCGCACCGGCCGCGACGCCGCCGGGCCGCAGCGGTAGGGCCCGGAACAACACCACGGCGCCCGGCCTCGACTCCGCCTCGGCGCGGCTCCCCGGCCTGCCTTCCAGCGCGTCGAGGATGCGGTGCGAGATCTCGGTCGCGTCGAACGGGTCGGCGATCAACGACCTGGTCAGCGGGGCCAGCCTGGTGCCCACCAGCTCGGACTCATGGCCCATGCGGTGATAGGCCGACAGCCCGTTGGGGCTCGAAAACACCACCGTGCCGGTCTGATCGAGCCGGATGAAGCCGTCCCCGACTCGCGGGCTGGTGTGGACGTCGGTCAGCGAACCGGAGTTGGGGAACGTGCCGTCCACGATCATCTGACAGAGGTCGGACGCGCCCGCGATGTAGGCGATTTCGAGCGAGCTCGGCACCTTGGGCAACGTCAGGTTGGTCTCCCGGCTGAGCACGGCGATGACCTGATCGCCGAAGCGCACCGGGATGGCCTCCCGGCGGATCGGCACTTCGCGATTCCAATGCGGGTCTTCCTCCCGGAAGATGCGAACCTCCCGCATGGCGCGCACCAGCTGCGGATGATCGACGATGGAGACGCGGGTGCCGACGACGTCCTCCGGATGGGCGGTCGCTCCCGTTGTGGGGCGGGCCTGCGCGACGCACACGAACTCGGCGATCTGCGGCTCGTTCTGCCGGGTCCCGGCGCCACCAGGATCGTCCGCTGCCCGGCTGATCGGCACCCACATCAGGAAATCCGCGAACGACAGATCCGCGAGGAGCTGCCACTCCGCGACGACGGTCTGCAGGTGATCGGCGGCATCCCCGGAAAGCCCGGAGTGCTCCCCCAACAGATCAACAAGCGTGCTCATAGGTCAGATCCAACCATTTACGCCTCGGCGGAGGGCGCGCTGAGCGCGCATGACACACTGTGTCTTGCTTCCAACGGTATCTAGGCAGGAATCCCGGCCATTTAGGGCTCGGGAGGAATGGCTTCTCTTGTCCGCTCTGGCATGTACGTCAGAGCGGATGTTTTTGTTGCTCGATGTACTCCTTCACCACGGACAGTGGGGCTCCGCCGCACGAGGCCGCGAAGTACGAGGGTGAGCAGAAGTGCTCGCTCCACAGGTATCGCTGATGTGGTCGGCGTATTCCTTGTGCAGGTGGTGGGCGGAGACGCCCCTGGGGGAGCCGACGAGCGCCGAGGGCTTGACCTGGCAGGTAGTGGATGAGCAGGTGGACGTGATCGCGTTCGCCGTTGAACTCGCGCAGCTCGGCGTTGGCCTTGGCCCATACCTCGCGCATGATCTCTCCGCACCGGTTCAGGATCTTGTCGGTGAAGACGCCTAAAGTCACTCCCATGAAGATCGTCGTGCAGGTTCGCCTCATGCCGATACCCGAGGTGGCGTCGGCTCTTCAGTGCACCCTGCGCACGGCGAACGACGCGGCGAACTGGCTGTCCGGACAGGCGCACAAAGCGGGGCGAGACCTCGCGTAAGGCGTTGCAGGGAAGGGCGGCATCCGGCGGCGGGTACGGCTGCGCAAGCCCCAACGGGTAACGCTCCACTCCTGGGCCTTCGCCCAGCTCGGCCGGTTCCTTGAATACAAGGCCCGCCGCGCGGGCGTCCCGATGGTGTACGTCGATCCGGCGTACACCAGCCAGGAATGCGCCGAGTGCCATCACATCGAGAAGAAGAACCGGGTCAACCAGGCTCTCTTCATCTGCCGGAGCTGCGGGGTCGTTGCCCACGCCGACCGGAACGCTTCCCACATGATCGCCCAACGCGGCGAGACCGTGTGGACAGCGGGGCGTGAGTCACACATCCCTGCGACCCCGTAGGGTTGTCTGGACGGAGGAGCCAACCCAACAGCCAGTCGGGCGCTACCTCCAAGCCCGGTACTTCGTACAGTGCCGGGTCAAGTTGACCGTGCAAGGAGATCCATATGTCGAAGCGAGCCCGTAAGCGTCGTGACCGCAAGAAGAAGGGCGCGAACCACGGCAAGAAGCCGAACGCCTGAGCAGGTTCTTCGCGGCGGTCATCGCCAGGGCCGTGCCACGGTCGGCGGCGATGACCCGCGAAAACCCGTCACGACGACCGGGTAACGCGCAGCCAGGTCTATACCTATCTACCTGCGCTCTTCGCGCAGTCCCAGGCTGGTCTCTTCGACACTGACACCCGTGCGCTCGACCACCGTCTTACGGATCGTCGCGCGGAGACGCTCCTTCAGCTCCTCCGGCGCATGTTCGCCGCCGCACTTGCGCGCGAGCAGGTGCTTGAGCTGCTCGCCGATGCCGTACTGCTCGAGGCACGGCGGGCACTCCTCCATATGTCTGCGGAGCTCGTCCTCATGCTCTCTGGTGCACTCGTGATCGAGGAGCAGGTACACCTCGGCCAGCACTTCGGTGCAGTCCGCGCCCTCGGGGTCCCCGCAGCTGTCCGTCATCGTTTGGCCACCTCCTCGTGCCCATTACGAATGAAGCCACGCTCCTCGGCGACGCCGGCGAGCATCTCCCGCAGCTGGCCACGGCCGCGGTGCAGCCGCGACATCACCGTACCGATCGGCGTCTCCATGATCTCGGCGATCTCTTTGTACGCGAACCCTTCGACGTCCGCCAGATACACCGCGAGCCGGAACTCCTCCGGCAGCCGCTGCAGCGCCGCCTTGACGTCGGTGTCCGGCAGCTTGTCCATCGCCTCGACCTCGGCCGAGCGCAGGCCCCGCGAGGTGTGGCTCTCCGCCTTGGCGAGCTGCCAGTCGGTGATCTCCTCGGTCGGCTGCTGTATGGGCTGCCGCTGTCGCTTGCGATATCCGTTGATGTAGGTGTTGGTGAGGATCCGATACATCCACGCCTTGAGGTTGGTACCCGCCTTGAACGACCCAAACGCCGCGTAGGCCTTCAGGTAGGTCTCTTGCACCAGGTCTTCCGCGTCGGCAGGCTTCCTCGTCATCCGCAGCGCCGCCGAGTACAACTGGTCGAGCAGCGGCATGGCCTCGCGCTCGAACCGCTCGGCGAGCTCCGCCTGTCGCGCGGACTCGGTGGTCTCTGTTGGCACACCGATCCCTTCTCGTTCCGCACTCGGATACGCATATGACCGCACCGAGGATACGCGGGGGCTGGAGGGCTCGCCCAGCTTCTCAAGGAGCTGGACGCCTCGCGCGCTGTCACGGACAGTATCTGTGTAGGTCACCACGCGCCCTTACAACGCACCGATCGAGTACGGAATTCCCGCTCTCGCCTATGCTCACACCGTGTCTGGCAAGGGAACTCCCGCGACCACGTTGCTGGTCAAACACAAGGTCACCCACTCAGTGCACTCCTATGAGCATGCCCCCAAGTCCGACTCCTATGGGCTCGAAGCGGCCGAAGCATTGGAGCTGGCGCCAGCGCGTGTCTTCAAGACCCTGGTCGCCGATGTCGACGGCACCCTGACCGTCGGTGTGGTGCCGGTCACCGGTCAACTCGACCTCAAGGCGCTGGCGGCGGCCGTCGGCGGCAAGCGCGCCAAGATGGCCGACCCGGCGGCTGCCCAGCGCGCCACCGGCTACGTGCTCGGCGGGATCTCCCCGCTGGGGCACCGGAGCAGGTTACGGGTGGTAGTCGACTCGTCGGCGACCGATTGGCCGACGCTGTACTGCTCGGCGGGCAGGCGTGGCCTCGAGGTGGAACTGGCACCCGACGACCTGCTGCGGCTGACCGGCGCCACCGTGGCCCGCATCTCCGCCTAG
>WHSS01000128.1 GCA_009379975.1 Actinophytocola sp. | reverse complement strand
GGTACCGATCAGGGCTACAACGTGCTTCTTCTCTCTGGGCATCGGGAGCACAGGTCCTCGTCTGGCAGATCGGGGAAGAAATCCTGCCAAGACCAGTCTCAACCGACCCCACCCCCAACCTCAGCAACGACACACTACTAGGGCTGTCTAGCCAGAGCCGGGAGGTGGTCGCGGTCGTTCCCATTCGGGAGTACCGGCGCATGGCCAGCGATGATGATTTTATTGGCCACTTGTTGACGTTCCCCGTCATGGACGACGACGCGTCGGAGATCTTTGACGAGGTCATCAACGACCGCAAGACCAATCTTCCCACGAGATCGACCTCGGAGCCGACGAATGAGCTATCTGCTCGACACGAACGTCGTAGGCTGATGCGCCTCGACGCAGAGCGGCTACCACCTCCTCAGTCAGTGGATGATCCGTTCGCGAGCCCACGACAGCGCCTCGATGATCACCTTCTCCCTGGCCGAGTCCAGTCGCACGGTGGGGATCGAGCAGCTGAGTGCCTCGTTCACCGGGCCGCCGAAGTCCAGTGGGACCGCGAAGCAGCGGAGCCCCCGGGTGGATTCCTGCTCGTCCACGACATTGCCGCGCCGGCCGATCTCCGCCAGTTGGTCGCGCAGGACGTCGCGGTCGGTGATCGTGTGCTCGGTCCGTGCCGTCAGGGTTTTGGGCAGCAGCGCGTCGACCTCGCACCACGGTCGGCCGGCGAGAATCGCCTTACCGAGCCCGGTCGCCCAGCAGGGCAGCCGTCTGCCCGGACGAGAGACCACGGCGAGCGAATGCCGGGACAGGCACGTGGCCAGGTACACGATCTCGTGCCCGTCCAGCCTGGCCAGGTGGATCGTCTCCCCGAGTTGGTCGGAGAGGTCGTTCATCACCGGCTGCGCGCGTTGGACGACGTCGTCGTGTTCGACGTACGACGCCCCGGCGCGCAGGGCCCTGATCCCCAGCCGGAACCGGGAGCCGGTGTCGTCGTGCTCCACCCAGCCCATCCGCATCAGCGTCATCAGCAGCGCGTAGGCCCTCGCTCGCGGAAACGCCAGGTCATCGGTAACCTCACGGAGCGATCGGGGCGACTCGCCCGCGATGAGGTACTCCAGTAGCGCAATGGTCCGCTCCGCGGATTTCACGCTTCGTACACCCCCGCTGTCCAGCGGCTCAGCGGCAAAGCTTGCCTGGACCGCGTTCGAGACCAACCGGGAAAGCCCCGAACGCTGGCAGGCCGCGCTGCTGCGGGAGATCGCGAGCAGGCTCGGCGACGCCCGCAAAACTGTCCTGGCCACGGCACAGGCGGCGACCGGGATCGGTGCGGCCAGGCTTGAACCGCCCCGGGTTGGATGGGGACTCCTCGTGTGAGTGAGGATGTGATCATGGCCCGGAGAACGAAGTACTCGCGTGAGGTGCGCGAGCGTGCGGTGACGCAGGTGATGGAGAGCTCGGAACTCACCACGAGCATCTCCGCCGACTGTTGGTGGTGCCACATCTCATTTTCCCGGATGCTGACGGCGAAGGTGCCCGGCGGTCTTGTCCCGTCGCGGCTCCTGTTCGGCTGGTCCCGCAGGCTGAACAATTCCCTGCGCAGCGCGGAGAACCGCTCCCGATCCAACGTGCCCAAAGTGGACTCGACCGGTACGTGCAGCTTCGGTTTGAGACTGCCCGGCGTTGCGAAGATGAGCGCATACTGCTTGACTCGCTTCTCCGACGGCCGCTTGTCGTTCTCGCCGTCCTCCCAGGTCGAGATCGCCGCACCGGACAGCGAGCCGCTGCCCGCGAGCGCGGCGGCCAGCCTGTCCTGGGTGAGCTTGGTGCCCAGCCCGGACTCCCGGACCTCACGCAGACGTTCGGCGAGTTGTCGCCGCGCGGTCCTAGTACTACTCGCACCCCTGCTGAACTCGGATGAGCCCAAGTGCAGGTTAAGTCAGTTAAGAACACCCGGACGTTTCAGCAATCTGGGCATGGCAGAGGGACACCGGCAGTGGCTCGCGGACTTTTGGATGCGCGGGGATTCCTGCGCAGGGTAGAGCCGCGCTGGGTGGCCTCAACCGTGCGGCCGGAGCGCCGTTGCGGCAGAGAACGCGTGCTGTTCACCGGGCCGGATGCGCAGCGACACCTGCTCGCCCTCATCCTTCACTGTGGCCATGAGGTGTCGATCCCTTCCGAGCTGTCCTGCCGCCCATAGTCGTCCTCGATGCGCTCGATGTCGTCCTCACCGAAGTAGTTGCCGGTCTGCACCTCGACGAAGACCAGATCGTCCGGGCCGGGGTTGGCCACCCGGTGCGGCGCGCCGATCGGGATGTCGATCGAGTCGTCGGGGAGCAACGTCCGGGTGTGTCCGGCGACGGTCACCTCGGCCGCGCCCGCGACGACGAACCAGTGCTCGGCACGGTGGTGGTGGCGTTGGTAGGAGAGCCTGCCGCCGGAGTGCACGGTGATCTGCTTGGTCTTGTGGACACTTCCGGCGTCGACGACGGCGTAGGACCCCCAAGGCCGGGTGTCCTGCTCGAAGGCCAGGTGCGCCGCTCCGACGAGACAGGCGTCCCGGCCCAGCGCCGCGGGCACGACGGCCACGCCACGGATGAAACGGAGCCGCGCGTACCGGTCGAGGTGGCTGCGGAGCGGGGCGAACAGGACCTCACCCGCCTGCGCCACGCCGCCCCCGATCACCGCGACCCGCACGTCGACCAGCGCTGCGGTGGCGGCAACGGCGGCGGCCAGCGCCTGCCCGGCGCGGTCGAAGGCGGCGGTGGCAACGGGATCGCCGGAACGGGCCGCCGCCGCGACGTCGAGACCGGTCGGCGGCCGACCGGCAGACGCCACCCAGCCGTGCCGCACGGCCCAACTCACCAAGGCGGGCCCGCTGGCCATGGTCTCCACGCACCCGCGTGCGCCGCAGGAGCACGGTTCCCCGGCCAGGTCGACGATGATGTGACCGAGGTGACCGGCGTTGCCCGACGGGCCGCTGTGCACCCGCCCGCCGAGCACAAGCCCGCCGCCAACGCCGGTGGACACGACCAGGCATACCGCGTCCGGGTGGCATCGGGCCGCGCCGAACGCGTGCTCCGCGGCAGTGATGGCGACCCCGTCACAGGCCAGCGTGACCGGCACCCCGGGTGTCAGCGTGCTCATCCGTTCTACCAGCGGAAAGTCCCGCCAGTCTTCGATGTTGACCGGGCTGACCGTGCCGGCGTCAGCGTCCACCGGGCCCGCGCATGACATGCCGACGGCGCCGAGGCGCGCGCCCGGGTGACCGGCCCGCTCGACCGCGGCGGCGAGCGCGTCGGCCACCCGCTCGGCCCCACCGCCGACCGGGGTCGGCTCCTCGGTGACCGCCAGCACTCGCCCGTCGCGGTCCACCAGTCCGGCGGCGATCTTGGTGCCGCCGATATCCACGGCGAGCGCGACTTCCCTACTCATCGGCCCATCTCCTGCACTCTACGGTCGGCGGCACCGAGGGCGAGGGCACCCAGCGCCGCACTCGGCCACGCGAACCAGTGCCGCGCCAGCCAGGCGCCGGTGTACGGGTCGTGCGTCTCCGGGAGCAGGCCGTCGGGCGCGGCGAGCGCGAGCAGGCGCTGCAGCACGCGCGCCGCGCGGTCGGTGTCGCCCTGCAGGCTCGCGGCGACCCACTCCTGCACGTCGCCCAGCGGCCAGGTGCCCGCGGTGTGCGCCGAGCCGAGCCCGCCCCACCGGCCCTGCGACCACCCCGGGTTCGCCGGGTCGAAGGCGCACCGCATGGTAGCTGACCACTCCGCGTCCTCCGCCGAGCACAGTCCCCACAACGGCGCGAGGACGGTGGGCAGGTCGTTGGCGTCGTGGTAAAGCCGGTGCCCGCCCTCGCCGTCGGTCTCATACGCCCACTGTGTGCCGAACGGCCCCGGACAGCGGAACCGGTCCCGGATCGACATGCGCACGGTGTCGGCCTGGACGGCAAGATCGAGTCCGGCGAGGTCGAGCTCGCACTCCCGCTGGGCCAGCCGGGTCGCTGTGTACCAGAGCAGGATCTGGTTGGACAGCTGGTAGGGCATTCCTGCGGGGTCGTCGGCGGGGTTCTCCTCCCCCGCGATGAGGCCGAGTTGCGGATCGACCGGCAGCGTCTGCCAGGTTTCGGCGACGAGGCCTCCCCAGCTGTGCGCGCTCGCGGGCGGGGTGGGAAATTGCCCGGCGACGTCTCGGTAGTCGAGAAGTTCGAGCACCGGATAGAGCTGCTGATCGGCCTGGAACGCACGGTCCTTGACCGCACCGTTCGGCAGATGGCTGCGCATCCAGCCGCGGTCGCCGCGGTCGCAGCGGCCCCACAGCCAGCGCAAATGGTCGGCGACGACGGCGTGGGTGCCCGGTTCGCGGTGGCAGGCGGCGAGCAGCAGCAGCGCCTGGTAGTAGGCGTCCCTTGTCCAGGACAGTGGCAACAGCCGATGGTCGGTGAGGATGCAGCGCTCGCCCGCGGCGACGGAGAGCGCGGTACAGCCGAGCACATAGTTCAGCGTTCCGTCGATGAGGTGACCGAGGTCCCGCCGGAGCCTGGCCGGGACGTGCAGGCGGGTGGCGTGTCCCGCATGCCACCCCAGGTGCGGATGTCCCGCAAGATTCGGGTGCGGGTATCTCCGATTCCACTGTGGCATTGGGGCCATGCCGGGAGCGGGATCGTCGGGCAAAAGCGGGTCACCCGGAGCGAGCGCGCAGGTCACGGTGAGCACCAGGATCGGGTCGTGCGCCGGGTTCCACGACACGGACAGCTCGGCGCCGCCGACTCCGACCCGCCAGTCCGTCGTAGCGCCGCCGGAGACAGTGACGCGCAGCAGCGCCACCGCGGGCAACGACTGCTCAGAAATCCGCAGGGTCGTGCCGTCGGCGGTCGTGGCCGCGCGGCTCTGGATCGCGGGCAACGGGTTCACCTCGGTGATCTCGGCGAACGGAGGCTGTTCGAGCCTGCCCGACACGACCAGCGAGAACTCGCGTGGGCCGAGATCGCCTCCGGTGCGCACGATGTGCCGCTGCACGACGGCGGGGTGATCCGGCGCCGCCCACGATTCCACCTCGTAGGCCCCCGAAGAATCCGCACCCGACCAGCGCGACTGACCGGCCGCATCGGCGTCGGGAGCGAGCGGCGGCAGCGACCCGGTCAGCCGCACGACGGCAGTGCGGGCGCAGGTCAGATCACGACGGTAGCGCCGGACCGCTTCGGGTCTGCCGCGCCACGCCTCGTCGAACCGCGGCGCCCCGGTGAGCTCGACGAACCCGTGGTCCGAGTGCGTGCGGCCCAGCGACAGCAACGATCCGTCGGTGGCGAAGGACGCGCAGACCAGGCCGTTGCCCACGTCGAGCGGTTTGGGCCAGCACGCCCTCGCCTCAGGCGTGGTCATGGCGATAAAGGTCTGGTTGACGCAGCCGGAGGGCCGGTTCGCGGGCGCGCTCCCGCTCGATGGCGGAAAGGTCGAGGGTGGCGTGCAGCGCGGTCTCCTCGGTGACTGCCTCCGCGAGCACATCACCGCGCGGGTCGGTCACCAGAGAGCGACCACAGAACCCGTGGGAGGTCAGGTTGCAGCCCACTGCGAAGATCTGGTTGTCCTGCGCGCGGGCACGGGTCCGGAGCGTGAGGAGGTGCTGGTAGCCGTTCGGCACCGCAGACGGGATCACCAGGATCTGGGCACCGCGCAGCGCGAGCGTCGTCGCCAGGTCGGGGAAGGCATGTTCGAAGCAGATCAGCACGCCCAGCCTGCCCGCCGGTGTCGGAACCACCACGAGCTCCGAACCAGGGGCGAAGATCTCCATTTCCGTGGGATAGAGGTGGCTCTTGCGGTACGGGACCACCGCGCCGTCGGGCAAAGCCGTCACCACGGTGTCGTACAGGACATCGCCGTCGCGCTCGAGCATGCCCAGCACGAGCGTCGCACCGGTTTGTCTCGCGATGGCCGACACCCGGGTCACGGCAGGCCCGTCGAGGGGCTCGGCGAGCTCCCGCCCGCGGCGAGCAAGAACGTCCAGGTCGTACCCGCTGGTAACCAACTCCGGGGCCACCACGAGATCGGCGCCGTCGGCGTGCTCGCGGACCAGGCAGGCGAAACGGTCCATGTTGCCCGCGATGTCGCCTGCATGCGCCGCCATCTGCAGCACCACCACCTCGACCGGTGCGCTCATCCCTTCGTCGCTCCGGCGAACAGCCCGCGCACGTAGTAGCGGTTCAGGGCGGCGAACAACAGCAGTGGGGGCAGGATCGCCATGATCGATCCGGCGGCTACCAGGTCCTCCTGGGCCAGGTGCGGCGACTGGAGGTTGGCAAGGCCGACGGTGATCGGCTGGCGGTCCCGGGCCAACAGGGTGAGGGCGAGCAACAGGTCGTTCCAGACGAAGACGAAGTCGATGATCGCGAACGACACGATCCCAGGTATCGCGAGCGGCAGCGCGATGCGGCGGAACACGCCGAACCAGCCCGCGCCGTCGATGCTGGCCGCCTCGAGCAGGTCCTTCGGGATCGCGGAGAAGAACGCGCCGAGCATGAAGATCGCCCAGCCCGCGCCGAACGCGGTGTGTACCAGCGCGATGCCGAGGTACTCCTGCGGCCCGCCGTTCAAGCCCAGCGTGCGGAACCACGGCAGCATCGGGATGAGGATGATCTGGACCGGAACGATCATCGTGGTGATGAGCAGGAAGTAGGTCGTCGCCTTGAACCGGAAGCTCATCTGCGCGAATGCGTAGGCCGCCAGGGAGCCGGTCAACAGGGTCAGCGCGACGGACAGGATCGTGATGATGAAGCTGTTGACGACGTGCTGGCCGAGTCCCTGCTCCCAGGCGCGCACGAAGTTGCCGAAAGTCAGATCCGCGAAGCTGAGGTTCCACCAGCCTTCCCGGATCTGCGACAGCGGCAGCGCCGACGTCATGGCGGCGGAGAGCACCGGTACCAGCCACACCAGCGCCAGGATCGTCAGCGAGGTGTACAGCACCACGATCGTCCACCGGCTCCGCACCGCCCCGATCATTGTCGAACTCCAATGACGTCGGCGCGACGGACGGAAGTCGCGACCACCACCGCTGTTACGTCTTCGACCACTCGGGCAGGCCTCCGGCCTACCCTCGCTGGGCCGAGTCGCGCCGGCGTCATCCCGGTTTCTCCGTGAGCAGTTGCCGCAGGTAGCGGTAGGCGGCCACGATCATGACCACCGACAGCAGCACCGCGATCGCGGTGGCCAGCCCGGCCTGCGGCGTGTCCAGGAACGCGAACGCCTGCTGCCACAGCAGCAATGCCAGCACCATAGTGTCCTCCGCCGGACCTCCCCCGGTCATCACGAACACGATGTCGAAGGTGCGCAGCGCGAAGATGACGCTGACGACGCCGACCACCACCAGCGGCGCGCGCAACGCGGGGATGAGCACGTAGCGGGCCACCTGCCAGGTGTTCGCGCCGTCGACCTTCGCCGCCTCCACCAGCTCGTAGGACACGGAGGTGAGCCCCGCGGTGAGCGTGATGACGCCGAACCCGGTGAACGCCCAGAAGGCCGGGATGACCAGAGCGAGGTTGGTCAGCCGCAGGTCCGCGAAGCCGAGGTGCAGCACGCCCGGATCGGACAGCCACGCCCCGGTGTGCACTTCGAGCGGCCCGACGTTCCAGTCCGCGCCGAGGATGCCGAGCTTGTCCAGCACCGCGTTGAGCAGGCCGACCTGCGGGTCCGGGTTGTAGATCAGTGACCAGATGACGCCCGTGGCCGCGAGTGAGATGGTCATCGGCAGGATGAACATCGTGCGAAACACCGCGCCGCCGCGGGCGAGATACCAGATGAGGATGGACACCAACAGGGAGAGTCCGGCGACCAGGAGCGGGAACACCACCAGCCAGATGGCCGTGTTGAGCGTGGCGTTCCAGAAGCTCGCATCGGTCAGTGTCTGGCCGTAGTTGTCCAGCCCTACGAAGTTCCACCGTTCCGGCTCGGCCGGGGACCACGGACGCAGCAGGCCCCAGCGGAAGAAGCTGCTGAGCACGGTGACCAGCGCGGGATAGAGGTAGAAGCCGACGAAGATCACCAGCAACGGCGTGATGAACAGGTACGGCGCGTAGCGCTCCAGCCTGCGGGAACGGCGGCTGGAGCGTCTTGCCGACGGCTTTTCCCGCGGCGCCCGGGTGGCCGTCGCGTGCTGCGGCGCCACGCCTCAGCCTCCTGCCCGAGTGTCGACCCGCGTCATGGTCGCGATGAACTTCTCTACGTCGGTGTCGCGCACGAACTGGGCGAGCGCCTGCTTGTACTTCACCTGAATCTCGCCGCCCATCCAGTCGTCGAGGTCGTAGCCCGCGGGAACATCGGCCGACTTCGGCCACAGTTCCGCGGCCTTGCGGTCGTTGGCGTCCGGGTAGACCTCCGGGGACACCTTCGCGTTGGGCGCGACGTACCCGCCGCGCTTCGCCCACACCTCTTGCGCCTCGGCCGAGGCGAGGTAGGTGAGCAGCGCGCGGGTCGCGCCCTCGTTCTCGGTGTCCCTGGCCCCGATGAACAGGTCGCCGCTGACGAACTGCGCATCGGGCATCGCGTCGTCGAACTTCGGCATGAGGAAGAACGTGAAGTCCTCACCCGGTTTGAGCGCCTCGTCGCATTCTGCGGGCACGATCAGGTTGATGAAGGCGCCTTGGTTCTGGAACAGCGCGCGGTCCTTCGCCCTGGCGCAGGTGGCGTCGATGAACCCGGTGGCGAGGGTCTGCTTGGGGAAGTACTCCTCCACGAGCCCGGCGAACACCTCGAACGATTCGACGATCCGCGGGTCATCCCAGCCGATCTCGCCCCTGGCCAGCTGGTTGAACGCCTCCGCGCCCGCGACCCGGAGGATGATCGGGTCGGTCCACTGGGTCAGTGGCCAGCCATCCTTGCCGCCGACCGCGAGCGGCGCGACACCCTCGGCCTTGGCCTTGTCCATCGCGGCGGTGAACTCGTCCCAGGTGGCAGGGACCTCGATCCCGAGCTGATCCAGCTGCTTCGGCGAGTACCACACCAGGGCGTTGACGTTGCCCTTGAAGTAGACCGCGTATGCGGTGCCGTCGGCGGAGGCGATCTGCCGCAGCACATCGGTGTACTCGCCGTCCTGCACCCAGTCGTCCCACTCCTGGCTCAGATCCAGCAGCAGATCCTGCTCGGCGAAGTTGCGGATGATCCCCGGCAGCGCGACCGAGACGTCCGGTGGCGATCCCGCCGCGAACTGCTGGGTGAGCAGGGACTGGGTCTGATCGAACGGCACCTGCTCGATCTTCACCGTGACCTCGGGGTTGGCGTCCTCGAAGGCATCGATGACGGCCTGGAAGGCTTCGCCCTCCGAGCCGGTCCAGTTCGAGACCACCCGGATCTCGCCGGACGCCTCGCCGGGCGGTGGCGCTTCGCCCCCATCGTCTCCGCCGCATGCGGTCGCGATCAGGGCCACGGAGGCCGCGAGGATGATGCCGGTCACGAGGCGACGCTGCCGCTGGCTCATCGAATACTCCCGGACAGGGAGGGCTAGCCCTCCGGCTTATTTGCTATACATCAATAACAAATCATCTTGGCCGGAGTGTCAAGACCTACTTCGCATCAATCTTCGATCACCGGCAACCCGGTGATCGCGCCGATCATCTCCGCCGCCCTGCCACTGGCCTCGGCGGGCTCCAGCCGCCCGATCAGGACCGCCTCGAGCATCGCCTGCAGTTGCGCGGACACGCGCGCGTAGGCGGCGGTGGCAGGGCGGACCACCGCATTGCCGAGCAGGTCCAAGCTCGCGGCGTGGATCGGTGACGCATCCGCGGCGACCGGGATGGCCGAGCGTCGCGAGGGCAACTGGCCGGTGGAGCGCGACATGCGGGCCATCGCATCGGCCGAGACGACGCCGGTCAGCAACCGCATGGCAACGCCGGGATTGGTCGACTGCCGGAAGATGCCGTGCGCCATCGCCCCGGCAAGAGTGGGCGCGCCACCCCGCGGTCCCTGCGGGATCCCGGCGAAACCGAACTCGTCCCACAGTTTCTCCGCGGTCAGCCCGGCGACCGCGGCCAGCGCCGGAGCCTCGTAGCTGCCGCCGAAACAGATCGCGGCCCGGCCCTGTCCCAGTTCCCGGATCGGCTGGTCCCACTCGTAGGTGACGGCGGCTTGCGGGATCAGGCCGCGCCCGGCCAGGTCGCGGAGGAACTCGAGGCACTCCACGGTCGCCGCGCTGTGCAGGACCACCCGCTCCCGCTCCAGCACTCGTGCCCCGTTGCTCGCGAGCAGGGCGAGCAAGCAGTAAGACGCGGTTTCACCGGCCCGCGAACCACCGGGCAGGACGATCGGGGCAGGCACCCGCGACGCGAGCCCGTCGCCCGCCTTGGCCAGGTCGGGCCAGCGGGCCAAGCCTTCCACCCCCACCTCGGCCAGGGCGGTCCGGCGGTACCAGACGCCTGCGACGTCGGCTTCGGCCGCGACAGCGACCGGTCTGCCCCGAAACCGGGTCGCGTCGACGAAAGCCTCGAAGAAGTCCGGCTCGTATTCGTCGGCGACCCAGCCGGGGTCGATCTCGTCCAGGGGATACAGGAAGCCCGCCGCGGCGAATTCCGCCACCCACACGCTGTCCAGTACCGCTATGTCCGGTGCCCTGCCCTCGGCCACCGCATGCACGAGCACCTGATGCAGGTCCGGAAGGCTGACCGTGGCGATGTTGAGGTTGACGTCGTCGGGGGCCGCGTCGCGGATCAGCCGTTCCCACGGCCCTTCCGGGACCACCACCCTGAGCTCACTGGTCCCGGTGGCTGGGGGCGCCCAGTGCGGATTGACGAATGTCCCGCGACGCCGGTGGCGGAGGATCACGCCCTCCTCGGCCAGTTCGGACAGTGCCCGGCTGACCGGGGTGCGGCTGATGCGATAGATCTGGCACAGCTCATGCTCGGTCGGGATCTGCGCGTTGGGGCCGTACCTCCCGCGCAGGATCTCTTCCATGAGCAGCGTCTTGAGCTGCAGGTAGAGGGGGATCGGCTGGGTGGAATCGACTCCGCCGGGTGAAGCGCTGGTCATGCAGGCCATTCTGCACCAGCAGGCGCGCTATCGCGGTCAGGCCGCGTGGCCGACGATCGTCGGATCGACCGGTTAAGGCACGAACGCACGCCTGGCCCGTTCCCGGAACTCGCGGGGTGAACAGCCTTCGGCAGCCCTGAAGCAGCGGCTGAAGTACGACTGACTCGCGAAGCCGCAGCGGTGCGCAATCACCGTGATTTGTTCCGTCGTCGTCGCGAGTAGCTTCTGTGCGTGCGTGAGGCGGAGGTGCATGACGAACTGGCTGGGTGTGCGGCCGTAGTAACGACGGACCGTGCGGGAGAGGTGACCGGGACTCACACTGGCTAGCCGCAAGAGGCATACGACCCCTCCGCGCATGTTCTCCTCGTCCTGCATGGCGGCGCACGCCCGCGACAGCCAGGTCGGCCGCATCCGCTCGGCGCCATGACGGCCGGAACAGAGCTCTGGCACTCCTGCGGCTGCGACGACGGCGGTCCACAGTCGAACGGCGTCAAGCATCGATGGCTGCTCGTGAAAGACGGTGAGCGTCCTGTCAAACGCGGCCCGCACCCTTGCTGCCTGGTTGCCTCGCATCGGGAAAACTGGCGGGAGCACCAATCGATCCCATGCCCGCGGTTCGTCCAGGCCGAGCAGGTCCACGTAGGTGCGCCAGGCAACTGCGGAGAATGCGATGTTGACAAACTCGATGCCGTCCGGCGAGCTGCCGACGAGCGCGTGGTAGTCACCCGGTCGCACGAGTACCACGTCGCCGACCGACAGCCGCTGCACCTGCCCGCCGACTTGATGACGTCCATGCCCAGACCGCACGTGGACGAACTCATAGTAGTCGGCGTGTCCGTGGACGCCCGTGCCCGTCGTTCGCGAGCCGAGACGGAGCACAGCGGCGTGAAACGGCCGACCGAGCGCGTAGTCGGCGAACCGCAGCTCCTGCACCGCCACATCAACACAGTACATATGTTGGTGTCTCCAGTGCTATCACATGAACTCCCCGGGGCGCAGACTCCAACCGAGTTCGAGCCACGGGAGGCACCGATGACTACGGGTACAGCAGACAGGCAACGGGTTCTGGACCAGTACGAGCGCGATGGCTACGTCATCTTCCGCAATGTGATCGACACGGATCTGATCCAGGAGATGAACGCCCACGTCGAATGGCTGCAGCGGCGATATCCGGACGTCCGGCCCGAGCGGCTTGGGCACACCTACATGCACGACGACCCGTTCTGGGTCCGTGTGGTGAGTGACGACCGCCTCCTGGACATCGCCGAGCCGTTTCTCGGCCCCGACCTGGCCGTGTTCGCCTCGCACTACATCAGCAAGCCTCCGCTTTCGGGCCAGCCCGTGCTGTGGCACCAAGATGGCGCTTTCTGGCCGCTGGAGCCGATGCGGGTGGTGACACTGTGGGTCGCGGTGGACCATTCCACGCCCGAGAACGGCTGTGTACGTCTCGTACCGGGCAGCCACCATCGAGACTATGCCGCGCTGCGTGACAACACAGATGTGGAGAACGTGCTGAGTAAGGACATCGCTGTCGACGTAAACGAGTCCGAGGCCGTCGACATAGTGCTGGCACCCGGGGACGTTGAGATGCATCACCCGGCGATCGTGCATGGCAGCAATGCCAACACATCACCACTGCGCAGGTGCGGACTCACTATCCGCTACATCCCCACATCAACGCGCATCACCGGCAACGAGCAGCCATACCCCAGCGCGTTCCACCTCCGCGGGACGCCCGGCCTGAACAGCTACCAGCCGCGTCCCCGTTACGTCGAAGGCGAGTCGATGTCGTTCCGGGGATGCGAACAATGGCGCTGAGCTGACCCCTCGACTTTCGCGGAAGGAAGGTGGAGGTTGGTGATCTTGTTCATTTTTCGGATGCGGTAGCGCACGGTGTTGGGGTGTAGGTCGGGCGGAGGTGACGGCGAGGGGTCAGCCATCGGCTTGCACTTGTGCGGCACGCATTTCGCTTCGACACAGTCGTGCTCGCCGTCGCCTTTGTGCTTCTCGATGAATGGCCGACGATCGCATCGGACTCGGCAGCGGCGAAGTTCAGCGTAGAGCGACTCGAGCTCGCGCGCGCCGATCTTCCGCACTGGCGTCTTGCCCAAGGCTGGCTTGATAACGCGCTCGATGTAGCCGGCGTAACCGTCGCGAGTGCTGTCCTCCAGGTCGGCCTTCGCGAGCCACTCGTCGAGCGCGTTGCCGAGGGGGACAGAAGATGCGACGGAACGCTGTTTGAGCATCTGCGCACGGAACTGCGCGAGCTTGTCGTCAGCCTTCTTCCATGCCGCCGCATCAGTGCCTTGGATCGTTTCGCGCAGGTAGACCTGGCGCCCGGTCACTGGATCCATGCCGGCGGACAGCCGGACTCGAAGCGTGTCTCC
>WHSS01000172.1 GCA_009379975.1 Actinophytocola sp. | reverse complement strand
TTACGGGTGGTAGTCGACTCGTCGGCGACCGATTGGCCGACGCTGTACTGCTCGGCGGGCAGGCGTGGCCTCGAGGTGGAACTGGCACCCGACGACCTGCTGCGGCTGACCGGCGCCACCGTGGCCCGCATCTCCGCCTAGCACGCGTCCGCGCCCCAGTCGCGCTAGACCTGCGGACGAAGCACGCGGTTGAGCCAATCGCCTACGACGTGCGAGACGGTGTCGAGGTCCGAGTCGAGCGCATGCGTGCCGTCGACCACGACGACCTCGTGGTGCTTGCCCGGTTCGGGGCAGCCGAACGGGTCCCGCTCCCCCTGCACGACGAGGGTCGGCAAATCGACGCTGTCGAGCTCGGTTTGCCGGCTCTTGTCGGGCCTGCTCGGCGGCCGCAGCGGGAACGCGAGGCACAGCACCGCCACCGCCCCGCCCTCGTCCGCTGTCCGGCACGCCACCCGCGCCCCGGAGGAACGACCACCGAACACCAGCGGCATCTCGTCGAACCAGCGCTGCTCGAGCTCGTCGGCGACGGTCAGCCACGCCTCGTCCAGTTGCTTCGCCGGCGCGGGAGCCTTACGTCCCGCGACCCGGTACGGCTGTTCGACGAGCGCGACATGCACACCGGATTCATGCGCGGCCCTTGTCACCGCCACGATGTCCTTCGCGCCGATCCCGCCACCCGCGCCGTGCCCGAGCAGCATCACGGCGGCGCCCTCCTCCGCGCAATGCAACTCGGCTCGTGCGGGGCCGAAACGGGTGTCGATCTCGACCGTGGTCATCGTGAATCGAGCGCCTGCGGGTCAAATAACGCGGGATCGTCGAGGTCTGCGGCGGGT
This sequence comes from Actinophytocola sp., assembly GCA_009379975.1. Taxonomy (GTDB): domain Bacteria; phylum Actinomycetota; class Actinomycetes; order Mycobacteriales; family Pseudonocardiaceae; genus WHSS01. Next base: position 9,535 of record WHSS01000172.1, on the reverse strand, counting down.
TCGACGCGTTCGAGCAACTCCGGGCCGTTGTTGCGGACGTTGTTCACCTTGTCCGACACCGGCCGCAGTTCGAGGCTGTCCACCATGCTCAGCGGCGGCGGCTCGAGCATCTCCATCACGTCCTCGAGGTCCGGATCGAGCCATCGGGACCACTGCTCGCGCGGCATCAGCAGCGGCATACGGTCGTGTACGTCGGTGATGCTACCCACGGCATCGGTCGTGAGCACGGAACAGCTCACGATCTTGGGCGCGTCGGAGTCCGCCTTGGGGTCACGCCAGGTCTCCCAGATTCCGGCGAACGCCAACGACGACCCGTCGGTCGTGGTCATGAAGAACGGCTGCTTCTGCCCCTTGGCGGGGCCCCTGCGCCACTCGAACCAGCCGTCGGCGGGCAGCAGGCAGCGGTGCCGCTTCAGCGCGCTACGGAAGGCGGGCTTGCTGGCGGCCGTCTCCGCACGGGTGTTGATCATCCGGTTGCCGATGGCGGCGTCCTTGGCCCAGAACGGGATCAGCCCCCAGCGCATCACCCGCAGCAGTCGCTCGGCGGGAGCCGCCTGATCGGCCTCGCCGTCGGCGTCCTTGGGATGCCGGGCGAGGACGGCCATCACTTTCCGGGTCGGCGCGACATTGTGATCGGGTGTCGGCTGGTGATCCCCGATATCATCCGCCGCGTCGAACTCCTTGACCAGAGTCGCCGGATCCTTCGTAGCGGCGTATCGACCGCACATCGCCACAACCTCCTGCTCGCGGGTGGTCTAATCATCGTGGCACGACCGGAGGACCGGTGGCGAGCGGAGTTCGGAGACAGAGGCAGCGGTGGCAGCAAGGGATTGGCGCAGGCTCGACGAGTCCGATGTGCGTGTGCGACCGAGCAAGGGGACGCGGCCACGTAGCAAACGGCGGCCCAAGCACGATGACGCCAGCCTCGCCATGGTCACCGCGGTCGACCGCGGCCGGTGGACCTGCGCGATCGACGGCGACCCCGGCCGCCAGGTCACCGCCATGCGTGCCAGGGAACTGGGCCGTACCCCGATCGTGGTAGGCGACACCGTCGGGGTGGTCGGCGACGTGAGCGGTAAGCAAGACACTCTGGCGCGAATCGTGCGCGTCGAGGATCGCGCGAGTGTGCTGCGCCGCACCGCGGACGACACCGATCCATACGAGCGCGTGGTCGTCGCCAACGCGGAGCAGTTGCTGATCGTCACCGCACTCGCCGACCCGCCGCCGCGGACCGGCTTCATCGACAGGTGCATCGTCGCCTGCTTCGCGGGCGGCTTGCGCCCCGTGCTGTGCCTGACCAAGGCGGATCTCGCCGGGCCGGGCGAGCTCCTCGAACGCTATGCCGGTCTGGACGTTCCGGCGATCGTCACCCGCTACGACCAGCCGTCCGACGAGGTCACCGCGGCGCTCACCGGCAAAATCACCGCGCTGGTCGGGCATTCCGGCGTCGGCAAGTCGACTTTAGTCAACCGCATCGTGCCGGACGCGGCGCTGGCCACCGGCGAGGTGAGTGCGATCGGCAAGGGCAGGCACACTTCGGTCGCCGCCGTCGCGCTGCCGCTGCCGACAGGCGGCTGGGTGGTCGACACTCCGGGAATCCGCTCGTTCGGCCTCGCCCACGTCACCGCCGACGACATCGTCGCCGCGTTCAGCGAGTTCGCCGAAACGGCGGAACATTGCCCATCCGGCTGCGGCCATCTCGGGGCGCCCGCCGACCCCGAATGCGCACTCGACCGGGTCGTGGCGGAGAACCCCGCTTCCGCCGAGCGGCTGGAGTCGCTGCGCAGGCTGCTGACGTCCCGCGCGGGGATCGAGGCCGAGTAACCACCGGGTGTAACGACAGTCCCTCCCGGTGCGACGTTCTCCCATCAGGTACGAGCCCGGTGCGGCTTGCAATGACATGTCCGGCATAATGGCCGCCGTCGCCGAAGCAGAAGGGGAGGAGCTTCGGTGATGAATTCGCCGATATGGGCCATAACGCCAGCTCCCCGACGCAGTGACTCCGCCGAACCCGGTGTCCGGTTCCTCGCGTCCTACGGCAGGCCCACGAGGTGTGGACACCACCACTGAGGGAGAAATCATGCGTAAGACACTCATCCTGGCCCGGGGCTCGCGCTTGCGCTGACCCTCGGCGCCTGTGCCGACAAGACCACGGGCGGCACACCCAACGGTTCGGTGTTCAGCGACGCGCAGAGTCTGGTGCGAGCGGCGAGCGAGAGCACGGCCGAGAAGAAGTCGGCGAAGCTGTCGATGGACATGAGCGCCGCGGGCATGGGCGACATGGACATCGAGATGCGCATGCTCGACGACGCGATGTATCTGAGGATGCCATCGGGGACGCCCGAGGCCGACCCGGAGAAGCCGCGGATGAAGCTGGACCTCGACGAGCTGGGCGCCGAATCCGGCATGGACATGAACCAGATGCTCGAGCAGAACGACCCCACCAAGATGCTCGAACTGCTCAAGGAATCCGGTGACATCGTCAGCACCGACGAAAACGCCAAGGTAGACGGCCAGCCTGCCACGAAGTACACCGTCAACGTCGACTTCGCCAAGCTCATGGAGCAGTACGGGGCCAGCGCCGGCGACATGGTGGACGTGGGCGAACTGGATATCGACACGATGCCCATGGAAGTGTGGATCAACGCCGACAACCTGCCGGTGCAGTTCGTCATCGACATGGGCGAGGTCATGCAGAAGGTCATCGACGCGTCGGGCGAGTCCATGCCGCAAGGCGTGAGCTTCGAAGATGCCAGCATCACGGCCAAGTACACCGATTGGGGCGCCCCGGTGACCATCGAAGCTCCCCCGGAGTCCGAGATCGGCGAGGCCGGCTTGCCAAGCTGATCCGGGCGCACGCACCGGAACACCCACAATTCACTCCGACCGGCGACGTTCGTCCACTCGATAGGGCGAACGCCGCGGGCGGTGTCCGGGCGAAAACCGCACCCAGCTCGCCGCTATCAAACAGACATGGAAGCCTGGGGCCTCATGGTCGTGAGATATCACGGACGATGACCCTCAGCAAGTGACCGCAAAAGGAGACTTCTAAATGCGTAAGGCACTCATCGCGGCCAGCGTGCTCTCGCTCGCGCTGACGCTCGGAGCCTGCGGCGACGACGGAGGCAAGTCGGGCGACGCCACCAACGGGGGCACCTCGGCGCCGGCCAGTGGCCCCCAGTTCAACGACGCGCAGAGCTTGCTCGACGCGGCGAAGGAAGGCACCCAGGACGCCAAGACGGCGAAGTTCTCCATGGAAGGCACCGGCGTCAAGGCATCCGGTGAAGGCGTTTTCGACGGCGCGAACACCAAGATGGCCATGACCATGGCGGCCAGCGGCCAGGAGATCGAGATGCGCATGATCGGCACCGACCTGTACATGAAGGGCATGCCGGGCGCCGATCCGAAGAAGCCGTGGGCGAAGATGTCGATGGAAGGCATGCCCGGCGCCGACCAGTTGGAGAACTCCGACCCGACCAAGACGCTGGAGCACCTGCTCGCAGCGGGGGCCGAGATCGACAAGAAGGAAGAAACCGAGCTGAACGGCGAGAAGGTCACGCACTACTCGTTGACCGTCGACGTGCAGAAGATGATGGAGCAGATGGGCGGCGGCGAGGCCGGGGCGACGCCGCCTCCCGGCCAGGAGAAGATGCCGGTCGAGCTCTACCTGAACTCCGACAACCAGCCCGTGCAGATCGAGATGGACATGGGCGGCCAGGGGTCGATGAAGATGAACTTCACCGACTGGGGCACCGACGTGAAGGTCGAGGCTCCGCCGGAGGATGAGGTCGCCGAGATGAAGCCAGGCGCCACGCCGAACTGATCACGGCAGCGCGAACTGAGCCGAAGGGCCCTTTGGGTGCACATGTGGCACCCAAAGGGCCCTTCGGCTCCCCCGCCGCTGGGGAACTCGGTGTCTAGCCCATGTGCGGATAGGTGTGGTCGGTCGGTGCGTCGAAGGTTTCCTTGATGGAGCGGGGGCTCGCCCAGCGCAGCAGGTTGAAGATCGAGCCCGCCTTGTCGTTGGTGCCCGAGGCCCTGGCTCCGCCGAAGGGCTGCTGGCTGACCACTGAGCCGGTCGGCTTGTCGTTGACGTAGAAGTTGCCCGCGGTGAACCTGAGGGCCCGGTTGGCCTCGGCGACGGCGTCGCGGTCGTCGGCGAAAACGGCACCGGTCAGTGCGTAGGGCGCCGACGAGTCGACCAGCCGCAGCACGTCGGAGTACTCACCATCGTCGTAGACGTAAACGGCGAAGATGGGCCCGAAGTACTCACGGGAGAACACCGCGTGCCCCGGATCGGAAGACACCAGGATCGTCGGGTCGACGAAATAGCCCACCGAATCGTCACACCCACCGCCGACGAGCACGTCCAACGCGGGGTCGTCGGCCACGCTGGAGAGCAGCTCGGAGTGCTTGGCGAAGGCGCGAGAGTCGATAACGGCCCCGCCGAAATGCGAAAGGTCACGCACGTCGCCGTAAGAGATCGTCTTCGTGACATCGGCCAGCTCGTCTCGGACTCCGCTCTCCCACAGCGAGCGAGGAATGTACGCGCGGGAGACCGCCGAGCACTTCTGCCCCTGATATTCGAACGCGCCGCGCACCAACGCGGTGACCAGCTTGTCCGCCCTGGCCGACGGGTGCGCGATGACGAAGTCCTTGCCGCCGGTCTCCCCCACGATCCGCGGATAGGCGCGGTAGGAGTCGAGGTGCTCGCCGATCGTGCGCCACAGTAGCTTGAACGTCGCGGTCGAGCCGGTGAAGTGCAGGCCGGCGAAGTCGGGATCGGCCAGCGCGACCTCGCTGACCGCCTTGCCGTCACCGGTCACCATGTTGATCACACCGGGCGGCAGGCCCGCCGCTTCCAGCGCCCGCATGGTGAAGTGCGCCGCGAGCTGCTGCGTCGGCGTCGGCTTCCACACCACGGTGTTGCCCATCAGGGCGGGCGCGGTCGGCAGGTTCCCCGCGATGGCGGTGAAGTTGAACGGCGTGATGGCGGTGACGAATCCCTCGAGCGAGCGATACTCCATCCGGTTCCAGCTGCCGGGCACCGAGTTCGGCTGCTCGGCAAGGATGCGGCGCGCATAGTGCACGTTGAACCGGAGAAAGTCGATCAGCTCGCAGGCCGCGTCGATCTCCGCCTGCTGGATCGACTTCGACTGACCGAGCATCGTCGCGGCGTTGAGGGTGTCGCGATACGGCCCCGCGATCAGGTCGGCAGCGCGCAGGAACACCGCGGCACGCTCGTCGAACGGCAGCTCGCGCCAACCCCCGGCAGCGGCCTTGGCGGCGGCGACGGCGGCGGCGACATCCTGAGTAGCGGCCTGCGCGCAGGAGCCAAGCGCATGACCGTGTTCATGCGGGGCCACGACGGTGAACCGCTCGCCGGCGGCCATGCGTTGCTCGCCACCGATCGTCTGCGTGAGCTCGTGACTGGTCGACCAGAGCTCGGTCAGCGTCCGTTGCAGCGACTCGCGCTCGGCACTGCCGGGCGCGTAGGTGTACACCGGCTCGTTGCGCGGTGGCGGCACGTTGGTGATCGCGTCCATTTCTGCTTCTCCCGTGGGTCGCGTTGCCTTGTGGGCACTTCCCATCGTGGCACGGATCACACCCGGGATCACCCCGCGGATCTCTCGAGCCGGCGGGCCACTCAGAGCAGTTCGAGCAGGAACGGCAGCTCCTGCGGCGCGTACCAGGCCAGCTCGTGGTCCTCGGCGTCGCCGAGGATGAACTCGGCGTCGTCATCGCCCAGGTCGGCCGCGTCGATCACCTTCGCGGCGGCGCGCACCGCATCCTCGGCCACCTCCGCGTCGACGTGGATGGCGGCTATCGCGCTCATCGGAACCGGAGAGGGCAACCGCACGACGGCGTGGTCGAGATCGGGCCGTAGCTGGGCGTCCTCGGCGTCGGCGGCGATCACCACCCGGCGAGGCGGCGCCGGGTGCCCGGTTTCCCCGGCCGCGATCAGCCGTAGCGAAGCGCGCGCCGCGTCCAGCTGTGCGACGTACTCCAGTTCGTCGGTAGACCCGCTGGTGTAGGACTCGCGCAGCGCGGGTGTGAGCGCGAAACCCGTCCCGTTCACCGGCGTGAATTCCCCGCTCGCGACCAGGTCGCGGAGCATGTCGATCGTGGCAGGCAGATACACCCTCATTGTGCGGTCCCCTTGAGCTCCTCGAGGGATTCTTGAACCATCGCGGCGACCACGTCTATGTCGGAAACGGCTTTCCTGTCCCCGTTAAGTCCAAAATAGACGCCGCCGTCATACGAGGTTACTCCGATCGCGAGCGCGTGGTTGCGCACCAGCGGCATGATGGGAAACATCTCCGCCATTTTCGCGCTGCCCGCGTACATCGGCAGCTGTGGCCCCGGCGAGTTCGTGATGACCAGATTGAAGATCCGGCTCGAGAATGTGCCCGCCGTCCTGGCGCCGAGCGAGTGCAGGGTCGGGGGCGCGAAGCCGCCGACCCGCAGCAACGTCCGGGCCGCCACCGACCGGCCCGAGTCCAGGTGCTCGCTCATCGCGTGGGTGATGTGCTGAAGCCGCATCACCGGATCGTCCTCACCGACAGGCAGGTCGACGAGATAGGCCTCCACCTGGTTGCCGACCAGCCCTGCCGACGAGTACGACCTGGTGTTCGCGTCGGCGACGGCGAGCGGCACCAGCGCCCGAACGGTCTCGTTCGGGTTCAACCGCACACCACGCGCCATCAGCCATTCCCGGACGGCCCCGGTGATCGCGGCCAGCACGATGTCGTTCACCGTCCCGCCGTGGGCCGCCCTGATGACGCGATAGTCGTCGAGACAGGTCCGCAAGGCCGCGAACACCCTGCCACCGGAGATCTCCACGTTGAGCGGACACGACGGCGCCGGGCTGACGATCGCGCGCAACGCGGCGGCGGCATCGCCCAGGGTGCCCGCCAGCTTCGCCGCCGTCGCCGCCGCATCGCTTGCGGCGGCCTTCGCCCCCTCGACCAGCATCGTCGGCTGCCGCACCGTCTCCGACACCGCGTCGAGCAGCAGTTCGGTCCGGCTCGGCGGCCGGCACGGCTGCCACGACTCGTCCTCGCTCGCATCGTGCTCGCCCGGTGTCTCATCGAGGATCAGCTGTCCGAGCTCGATGGTGCCGATGCCGTCGACCACCGCCTGATGGGTCTTGGTCACCAGGGCGATCCGGTCCCCCGCGAGGCCTTCGACGAAATAGGCCTCCCACAGCGGGCGGCCGTGATCGAGCGGCCGCGACATCAGCCTCGCGACGAGCTCGAAAAGCTGCGCGTCGCTGCCCGGCGCGGGCAACGCGGAGCGGCGCACATGGTAGTTCAGGTCGAAGTCGACGTCGTCGATCCACACCGGTCTCGCGAGATGCCCTGGCACCGCGACCACCCGCTGCCGATACCGGGGCAGGAAGCCGAGCCGCTGACCGATCAGGGCATGCATCGTCTCGAAGTCGAACCCGCCCGCCGGCCGCTCGAACACCGCGACGCCGCCGACGTGCATGGGCGTCGCGTCGTCTTCCAAGTACAGGAACGACGCATCGAGGGCGGAGAGTCGGTCGGGCATGAGTCGATCCTGGCACACCGCGAGCACCTGGGGCATGCGATGCTTGGCCCGTGGCCACCGACGTCTCCCCGAAGGATCGGTTCCTCACGGTGTACGGCCGCAAGCCCGTGATGGAGGCGCTGGCCGATCCCGCGCTCGACATCGACAAAATCATCACCGCCGATACGGCGCGCGGGCCTGCCATAGCCGAGATCCGGCACGCGGCGCAGGCTCGTGGCGTGCCGGTGACGACGGCCAGCGCGCACCGGGTCAAGGTGCTGGCAGGCAACGGCAAGCAGGACCAAGGTGTGCTCGCCGACGTCGTCGCGCCGCGGATGCGCCCGCTGGACAACGCGCTGGCCGAACCGCGACCGCCCCAGCGGGTGCTGCTGCTCGACGGCATCACCACCCCCGCCAATGTCGGGATGATCCTGCGCACCGCTACCGCGGCGGGACTGGACGGCATCGTGGTGCCTCGCAAGGGCGTCGCCTCGCTCGACCCGCTCGTGGTGAAGGCGTCCGCGGGCGTCGCCTTCCGCGCCCCGGTACTGCGTTGCACGACAGCGGGCGCGGCGGCTCACTCACTGATCGAGGCGGGCTACCCGCTGTATGCGCTCGACTCCGCGGCGCCCGCATCACTCTTCGGCGCAGAGTTGCCCGCGCGCGCCGCGTTCGTCCTGGGCGCCGAGACAGCAGGGGTCGGTGACGAGGTGCGCGGACTGGTCACCCGGTGGCTGACCATCCCGATGCACGGCGGCGTCGAGTCCCTGAATGTCTCCGCCGCGGCCGCTGTGCTGTGCTTCGAACTGGCCCGGTACCCCGCGCGATGAAAGACGCTTCAGTCCACTGAGCGGAGTGAATGACGCTTTCAGTCCGTTGGACATTCACTCACAGGGGGCAACTTCGTCCGGATTGCACGGGTCGCGTCCTCTTAACGGGATGAGAGGTCAATCCCGAACGGCGAAAGCAGGAGGCGTGATCTAGTCGTGGTTTCTTGCGCATCCTTTTCTCATATTGGGCATAGTGGTCAGCGTGTACCGCATTGGAGAGTTCGCGCGCAAGGTGGGCCGGTCGGTCGGCACTGTGCGCCGGTGGGAACGGGAGGGACGCATCCAGGTTCAGCGCGGACCCACCGGAGGGCGGTTCTTCACCGAGACCGACGTCGGCGAAAGTCCTTCAACCTGGCTTCGACGAGTCAACGCGGAAGACGATCGTGTACTGCCGGGTGTCCTCGCCAGGGCAGAAAGGAGTCACTGTCTCTGCGGCAGGAGATGGTGGAGGACCTGCTTGCGATCGTGCACACGTTCTCGTGTCGCCTGTACGGCCTGCGCCGCTACGAGGGAGCCCTAGCCGAGGAACTGTCCGACGAGGCTTGTTCATGAAGGTCACTCGGGTCGCGTATTCAGACGGACTCAACAGCGGCAAGTGGGCACAGCTCACCGAGCAGGCTCGCCGGTTGGGACAAGTCCGGTCACAGGTGTGGCAACGCTACGGCTCCGTGTCCGGGGCGGCGCTGTCGGACCGGCAGATCCGTGATGAGTGGATGACGGACGGCTCAGCAGCGCAGTTCGGGGTGTTGGCCAACGCGTGGAAGGAAACCGTGCGGGACGCGGTCGCCGACATCAGCGCGAACCGAGCCGCCGCGAAGGTTGAGGTCCGCAAGACGGTCAACCGCCGGACCTCGGACAAGGCGGAGCGCAAGCGCCTGTTCACCTTGTTGAAAGCCGACACCTGGGCGGAAGACCCGTTCCTGTCCCGGCAGATGCGCAAGCACCGCAAACGCGGCAGGAACCGCACCCACAACCAGATCGTGGTCCGCTCCGATCAGTACCGCGCTTTCACCCTGACCGAGAACGGTGACGTGTGGCTCGCGGTACCGGGGCTTCAACGCCGCCAACTGGTGCGCATTCCGCTGAACACGACTGTTGCCCCGTCCGGGACGCTGCGCCTGATCCTGCGCAACAACAGGGTTGAGGTGCATTACCAGATCGACGCCCGCGCC
>WHSS01000293.1 GCA_009379975.1 Actinophytocola sp. | reverse complement strand
TCAATGCCGAGCTCGCTGCCTGGCAGGCCGCGACCAACGCCGACCAGCGACAAGTGAACTGGCAGTTCACCACCGACGACGCCCGAACCCGACTCCGCCACCTATACCCCAAGCAATAGAAGCGACAGTCTACTAGGGCCAAACGTGTGACTGCTGCAAGTGGCAGATTGCAACACCAGAGGGTTATTCAAATCTCGCCCCAGCGAGAACGGGCCGGGCGCGCAGCGCGCCGATCCAGCGAGGGCAGGCCGGAGGTCTGCCCGAGCGGTCGAGGACGCGACCACAGCGGCGAAGTGACCAGCCTCCCCCTTTGAATAGCCCAACTTTTGAATAAGACAAAGGCCCTGCTCATCGATTCGCACGAGCCGCGAGCGGCGCCAGCCTGGCGGTGAACTGGCGCATCGCACCGGACTGCTCGACAATCCGGTAGCCACGGATGTCGGCGGCCTTGGCCGCGACGAGCTCGGCGACCTCGGCGACGTACTGCAGGTGGTTCGCGGTGTAGACCCGGCGCGGCAGCGCGAATCGCACCAGTTCGCGCGGTGCCGGGATGTCGGCGCCGCCCGCGGGGTCGGGCCTGCCGAAGACCAGCGTGCCGAGTTCGGTCACCCGGACGGCCCCGGCGAGGTAGAGCTCGTTCGCCAGCGCGGTCGCGGGCAGTTCGGCGGCCGGGATGTGATCGAGAAGCTGACCGGCGTCGACATAGACGGCGTGGCAGCCCGCAGGTCGCAGCACCGGCAACCCGGCGCGTTCGAGCAGGTCGGCGAACCACTGCGCCGATTCGGCGCGATAGCGCAGGTACTCGGGTTCGGTGACTTCGAGCAGGCCCTGCGCGAGCGCCTCCAGGTCGCGGCCGGCGAGCCCGCCGTAGGTCGGATACCCCTCGGTCTCGATCAGCCTGCCGCGGCACCGGGCCGCCAGTTCCTCATCGCGCAGCGCGATGAGCCCGCCGATGTTGGCGATGCCGTCCTTCTTCAAGCTCGCCCAGCAGCCGTCGGCGAGATCGAAGATCGCGCGGGCGATCTCTTTCGGCGTGGTGTCGGAGAGCCCGGCGGAGCGGGTGATGACCAGATAGGCATTCTCGGCGAAGCGGGCGGCGTCGAGAAACAGCGGCACGCCGTGCTGATCGCACAGCCGCCGGACCACGCTGACGTTACCCACCGATACCGGCTGCCCGCCGTTGGCATTGTTGGTGATAGTGAGGACCACACAGCGGACGCGGTCACCGGATTCGCCGCCGAGGAGAGCCACTAGCGCGTCGAGGTCGATGTCGCCGCCGAAGGGCATCGGAGTGGCGGCTGCCGCGGCGATGGGCAGATCGACGGCCTGCGCGCCCGCCGCCTCGACACTCGCCCTCGTGCTGTCGAAGTGCGTATTGGAGACCGAAATGTCCCCCGGGCCGAGCAGTTCGTGCAGCACTATGCGCTCGGCGGCCCGCCCTTGGTGCACCGGAATGACCTCGCGGTAGCCCATCAGGTCCCGCACCACGGTTTCGAATCGCTCGAACGAACGCGCTCCGGCGTAGGACTCGTCGCCGGAGAGCATCGCTGACCACTGCGCGGCCGACATGGCACTGGTACCGGAGTCGGTCAACAGGTCGATCGTGATGGCGCGGGCCGGGATCCGGAAGAGGTTGTACCCGGCGGCGTCCAGCGCGGCCTTGCGTTGACCTACCGTCGGGAACGGGATCGGCTCGACCGACTTGATCCGAAACGGCTCCATGAACGGTGGCATGTGCCCCCCTGGTAGTGACTGGTGACTACGTCGAGTCTTCACGCCTTGACCCTGGGTGCGCCAGGGGCCAATTCGGCTAAATCGGGCCCCGCTGGATGGTCATTCTCCGTCTGAGCTACATCGAGACCGTTGTTTGCCGAGGCCGGCGACTTCGATCTCCATCACGTCGCCCGGCCGCAGGAAGGGGAACCGGCCGGACAAGGCGACACCTTCCGGCGTGCCGGTGTTGACCAGGTCGCCCGGTTCGAGCACCAGGAACTGCGATAGGTGGCGGATGATCTCGGCGACGGTGAAGATCATGTCGCTGGTTTTGGAGTCCTGGCGTAGTTCGCCGTTGACCCAGGAGCGCAGCTCCAATGCCTGCGGGTCGGCGATGTCGTCGGCAGGCACCAGCCAGGGCCCGAGGGGATTGAACGTCTCGCAGGACTTGCCCTTCGACCATTGCCCGCCAGGACGGCCGAGCTGAAACCGCCGCTCCGAGACGTCATTAGAGGTGACGAATCCGGCGATGCAGTCGCGCGCCGCATCGTGGCTTTCCAGGTACCGGGCGGTCCGGCCGATCACCACACCCAACTCGACCTCCCAGTCGGTTTTGCTGGAACCGCGCGGGATGAGCACGTCGTCATATGGTCCGACGACGGTGTTGGGGGCCTTGTAGAACAGGATCGGCTCGGCGGGCGGCTCGGCGCCGGACTCCGCGGCGTGCGCGGCATAGTTCTGCCCGATGCACAGCACCGAACCCGGCCGCGCGATCGGCGCGCCGAGCCGCTGCCCGGCGACGCCTGCGATATCCATGCCTGGCAGCTCCCCCGCCGCCAGTGCCGCCCTCGCCATGGCCAGGCCGTCGCGCGCGAGGAACCACCCGTCGATGTCAGCAGTGAGCCCGCTCAGGCCGTAGTACTCGCCGTCATCGCTGAGCAGGACCGGCCGCTCCGCTCCAGGCTCCCCGACTCGGAGGAACTTCATGGCTGGCTCTCCTCCCCGGTGTCGGCGAGCACCTCCGGGAAACTGGCGTGTTCGAAGGGATGGATCGGGGTGCGCCGGTGCCGGTAGGTTAACCGCTCCAGCCCCATGGCGGTGACGCCGTCGGTGTCGACAACCAGCATTCGTGTGGCGATCGGGTGATACGCGGCGCGAGGCGAATTGACGCCCTTGGCCACGATGACGTGGAAGTGCAACGGTTCGATGCCGAGGCTGAGCAATTGTTCGAGGCTGGAGTTCATCGTGGGCTTCGAGGTGAGCACCAGGGTGTGGCCGTCGGTGGTTTCCAGCACCGCGGTCAATCCCATGTCGTGGTAACGGAATCCGCCATGGGTCGGCGAGGCGTCCTCGAATCGGCCGTCGGAGATCAGCCGCACGCGGCCTTCGACCATGACCGGTTCGCCTGCCGAGTGCGGGTGTCGTGCGCCGACCGCGAGCCGGACGGTCGATCCGATATCGGCCACGATGCACTCCCGCACCGCCTCCGGGTCGCACAGAGTCTGCACCAGCGAGCGCATGCCACGCTTGATAGCGGCGATGAGGATGGCAGTGGAGTCGCCGGGTGCGCCGCCGCCGATGTTGTCGCCGACGTCGAGCAGCACCACCGGGCCGCGAGATTCCCGCTCGGCAGCGTCCAGTGCGTCCTCGACGGTCATCCCGCTCGCCTGCAAGCCATCCCGGTTTGCCCAGACCTCTTCGGCCAGATCTTGTGCGGCGGATCGGGCGGCGGCCTCATCGCCGTCGTGAATGGCGAGGCAGGACATGCCGAGGTGGGGCACGTCGGCGTAGGGGAAGCCCTCCACCAGGCTCACCGACAGCATGCCAGGACGCTTGGCGAGGCTCGCGGCTTCGGCGATGAGCCGTGACATCGGCGGCTCGCCGGTGTCCTGCCGCGCGATGTTGGCGACCAGCGGCAACGGCAGCAGCGCCTGTTCGGGGCGGATCTGGCCGCGCACCGTCCGCACGATCAAGTCGGCACAGTCGGCGGCCCGATCACGGGCGTCGACGTGAGGATTGGTCTGATACACCGTGGTGACGGTCAGCGCGTCGACGAGCCGCTGCGAGATGTTGGCGTGCAGATCGAGGGTCGCGCCGACCGGGACATCCGGCCCGACCAGCTGCCGCACCCGGGTGGCGATCTCGCCGTCCGCGTCG
>WHSS01000179.1 GCA_009379975.1 Actinophytocola sp. | reverse complement strand
GCTGCTCGACCAGCTCGGCTTCTTCGCGGTCTACGGCAGCGTGTGGTTCTCCGCGATCTATCTGCTGTTGATGGTCTCGCTGGTCGGTTGCCTGCTGCCGCGCAGCCTCGAGTACGTCAAGTCGATGCGGGCGAAGCCGGTCCTGACGCCGCGCAATCTGGCTCGGCTGCCGCATCACCAGCAGGCCGAGATCGCGGCGAGTCCCGATGAGGTGCTGACCGCGGCCCGCACCCGGCTCAAGGGGTGGCGCAAGGCGGAGCAGAGCGATGCCGACGGGGTGCGCAGCATCAGTGCGGAGAAGGGCTACCTGCGCGAGACCGGCAACCTGGTCTTCCACTTCGCGCTGCTCGGGCTGATCGTGGCCTTCGCCATCGGCAAGATGTACTCCTACGAGGGTCAGGTCATCGTGCACGCCGACGGCTCGGAGTTCTGCAACTCCGGCACCTACGCCTACGACTCGTTCAACCCCGGCCTGCGCATCGACGGCACCGAACTGACCCCGTTCTGCGTGAAGGTCGACGACTTCGAGGCGGACTTCCTGCCCAACGGCCAGCCTCAGCAATACCGAGCGGACGTGGCGTACTCGGCGGGCGATGACCTGGACAACGGCGTCTGGCGGCCCTATCAGCTCGAGGTGAACGACCCGCTGCGCACCCACGGCGACCGGGTGTACCTGCTCGGGCACGGCTTCGCGCCGGTGTTCACGGTGACCTTCCCCGACGGCGCGAAGCGCACCCAGGCCACCCAGTGGCGGCCGTCCGATCAGCAGACGTTGCTCTCCGACGGCGCGACCAAGTTCGACCCGCCCGGCGTGTCCGACGCCGAGCAGCGTCGCAAGAGCCAGCTCGCGATCACCGGCCTGTTCGCGCCGACCGCGCTGCTGCACGGCAAGGTCCTGACCTCGTCGCACCCCGAACTCACCGATCCGGCCGTCGCCATCGACGTCATGCGCGGCGACCTCGGCATCGACTCGGGCTACGGGCAGTCCATCTTCGGCATCGACCAGGCCATGGTCGATGCCGGCAGGCTGAAGCGGGTGGCGCGGGAGAACCTGGCCGTCGGCGAGTCGCTCACGCTCGATGACGGCACCGAGATTTCGTTCGACGGGGTGCAGCGGTGGGTTTCGCTGCAGGTCTCGCACGATCCGACGCAAGGCTGGGTGCTGGGCTTCGCCATCGCGATGCTGGCCGGGCTCGCGGCATCGCTGCTGGTCAAGCGGCGGCGAATCTGGGTTCGCGTGACCCCAGCAGCCGAGCCGGACGGCGCCGGTCGTACCGTTGTGCAGGTCGGCGGGCTGGCCCGGACCGATCAGGCGGGCTACGGCGAAGAGTTCACCACCATCGCCACGGATCTGCTGGCCGCGCGGGACGCACCCGATCGAGGAAGAGACCGCAGGATAAGGAGCACCTGATGCCGGTCAACGAGACGCTCTCACAGTTCAGTGACTGGTCTTACACCACGGCCGCCGCGATTTACCTGCTCGCGATGGTGTTCTTCCTCATCGAGCAGTCGTTCGGGCGCAAGACACGGGTGCGTGCCGAGGAGGCGGGCGTGCTCGTCGGCGCGGGCGGCGGGCCGCTTCCGCCCGGCACCCTGTCATCGACATCGCCGCCAAGGGCACCGAGGGCAGGCCGTCCGGAACGCTTCGGCCGGATGGGTGTCGCGCTGACCGTGCTCGGCGCGCTGATGCACCTCGCGGCGCTCGCGCTGCGCGGGTTCGCGACCGGCCGGGTGCCCTGGGGCAACATGTACGAGTACATGATGGCCGTGTGCTTGGTCGCCGTGGTGACCTGGCTGATCGTGCTCCGCAAATACCCGGTGCGTCACCTGTCCGCGTTCGTGCTGCTGCCGGTGGTGATCCTGCTCTTCATCGGCGGCACCATGCTCTACACCACGGCGGCGCCGGTCCAGCCCGCGTTGCAGTCGTACTGGCTGGTCATCCACGTCGCCGCGGTGGTCATCTCATCGGGGATCTTCCTGGTGCCGGGCGTGGCCAGCGTGATGTATCTGATGCGGACCGCTCATGAGAACAACCCGGTGCGGTTCGCCCGGCTCTCCGGGCACCTGCCCCCGCGCGAGGTGCTGGATCGTGTCGCCTATCGGATGACCGTGCTCGCCTTCCCGATCTATACCTTCGGCGTGCTGTGTGGCGCGATCTGGGCCGAGGCGGCGTGGGGGCGGTTCTGGGGATGGGACCCGAAGGAGACGGTGGCGTTCGTGGCCTGGGTGGTCTACGCCGCTTACCTGCACTCCCGTGCCACCGCAGGGTGGCGGGGCAAGCCGGCGGCGTGGATCAACGTGATCGGCTTCGGCTTCATCGTGTTCAACCTGTTCTTCATCAACCTGGTGACAGCCGGCCTGCATTCGTACGTGAACGGGTAGTCGATCACGATCCGTGCCCGCGGCGGCGGCCCTTGCGCTGCTGGCACGCGGTGTGATCCGTAACGGAGCAGGTACCGACGGCCGATTGGTTACACGTAGTCGCTCTTTGTCAGCGCTGCGACTACCGTCGAAAGTGATCGGCACTCCGATCCACACCAGTACCACGGAGGACCCCCAGCAGTGAGCGAGCCGAAGCACGAAGCCACCTCGGCCTATCCAGGGCCGGGCGATGCGGGAGGCATCGACCACGACCCGGTGGAGGGCCGTACCGACTCATATCGGTACCCGAACGCCTCCGGGCCGCACAACATGCCCCAGGCCCGGCAGGTCGGGCACGGTGAGGTGCCGCCGGTGGTGCCGGAAAACGACATGTACGCGGTGCCGTATGAAGACCGGACCCCGTCTGGTCCGATGCCGCAGCACTACCCGCCGCCGCCGGTGGATCAGAACCGGCAGGCGTTGCCGCCGCTCGGCCCGCCCGGCCAGCAGCCGCCCCCCGGCCCGCCGCCCCAGCAGCAACCGCGCCAGCGGCAGGGCAGGCACGCATTGGCAGGCGGGGAGGATCTGACGTCCGCGCACCTGATCAAGCCGGTGAAACGGCGGCCGCAGTCGGGGTGGCGCAAGGCGGTGTTCGCGGGCACCGGACACCTGATCAACCCGGGTGAAAGTAAAGAGGATCGCTGGCGCCGGGAGCTGATCGCGCGCGTCAACCAGCCGCTGCGCGGGTGCTACAAGATCGCGATGCTGAGCTTGAAGGGCGGCGTCGGCAAAACGACGATCACGACCACCCTGGGTTCGACCTTCGCCTCGCTGCGGGGCGATCGCGTGGTCGCGGTGGACGCCAATCCCGACCGGGGCACGTTGTCGCAGAAGATCCCGATGGAGACGACGGCCACGGTGCGGCACCTGCTACGCGACGCCGACCGGATCACCCGCTACAGCGATATCCGCGCCTATACCTCGCAGGGGTCTTCCCGGCTGGAGATTCTCGCCAGTGAGCAGGACCCGGCGGTTTCCGAGGCCTTTTCCGAGCACGACTACCGGCGTGCCATCGACCTGCTCGAGCACTTCTACAACATCGTGCTGACCGACTGCGGCACCGGACTGATGCACTCCGCGATGAAGGGCGTGCTTGACGTCGCGGACTCGCTCGTGCTGGTTTCGTCCGGTTCGGTCGACGGAGCGCGCAGCGCCTCAGCGACGCTGGACTGGCTCGATGCGCACGGCTACGGCGATCTGGTCCGGCGCTCGGTCGCGGTGATCAACTCGGTGCGCCCGAAGATGAGCGCGGTCGACCTCGGCAAGCTGGAGGCGCACTTCGCCGCCAGGGTCAGGGCGGTCTGCCGGATTCCGTTCGATCCGCATCTGGAAGAAGGCGCCGAGATCGAGCTGGACAGGCTGCACGAAGGCACCAGAATGCAGCTGTTGGAGCTGGGAGCCGCCGTGGCCGACGGCTTCCCCAGTCAGTAAGCGCGCTTACTGCTCGTCTTCTCGCTTCTTCTTACGCTGTTGCTCGCCGAGCTTGCGCAGGAAGTCCGGGTCGTCGTCCGGGGCGGCGGGCGACCGTCGCTCGGGCGGCACGCCGACTCGCTCCGCGTTGAATGCTCGCCACAGGAGCACGGCGATGGCCAGCGCCCCGACCCCCGCAAGCAGATAGTGCATGCTCGCTCCTTCCGTTGGCGTGTGTGAGGCCTTCCCAAGAGGTTAGCCCTCTTGGGAAGGCCGAGCACACCGCGTGTCGCTGATGGAAGGCCGCGACGTGGTTGTCACTCCAGGAAGTCGGTCGCTTCCGTGGTCAGCTTGGCGAGCAGATCATTAACCTCGGCCTCGCGGAACCTGCGGTGCCCGCCAGGGGTCCGAATGGAACCGATACGCCCTGCCGCTGCCCAACGGGTGACGGTCTTGGGGTCGACGCGGAATAGTGATGCCACTTCGCCGGGGGTGAGCAAACGTCCCCCCGACTGAGGCACTGTTGCGGTCATCCTGAAGCCTCCTCTACGACTTTCGCTGCGTTCCCAGCTTGACGGTCCGCAGGTGTACAGACCGCCGCCAGGGTTTCTAACACGCCTATCGTGTCATCAAGCGCTTTGGGTACTCGAACGGTTGGGTGATGGTAAAGGGGAGGTAAGGGCACGAATCGGGCGATGGGACCTGCATGGACCGATCTGTCATCGCCGCTGGGGAGGACATCACCCGCAACTGACGCAGACCCTACGTCCTGGTAACCAGCCATACACGCAGGGGGCGGCCCGACAGCGGCGCGTACCCTCATTTGACGTGAGTGAGACCAAGGACGATCGCTTCGCGGCAGATCTAGCTCTTTACCTTTTCGCGCGGTTCGCACTGGTCGCGGTGATCGTCGCGGTGCTGGTGCTGGTGCGGGTGCCGTTGCCGGTCGCGCTGGTCGTTGGCATGGTGGTCGGCTTCCCGCTCGGCCTGCTGCTGTTCCGCAAGCTCAACGCCAGGGTCACCAGGGGGTTGGCGGTGCGCGGTGAGCGGCGTAAGGCCGAACGTGAGCGGTTGCGCGCCGAACTGCGCGGCGACCGCGCCGGCGGCAACGGCGAGGCCTCGTGAGCAGGCCCGACCTGGACTGGATCGACGAGGCCGTCCGCATCATCGACGCCGACGCGAACCGCAGCGCCGACACCCACCTGCACGTCTTCCCGCTTCCCGCCGAGTGGGGCATCGACCTGTATCTCAAGGACGAGTCGGTCCATCCGACCGGTTCGCTCAAGCACCGGCTGGCACGGTCGCTGTTTCTCTACGGCCTGGTCAACGGCCAGATCGGGCCGTCGACCGTGCTGATCGAAGCGTCCAGTGGGTCGACGGCGGTGTCGGAGGCGTACTTCGCGCGCATGCTCGGCCTCGAGTTCGTCACCGTGGTGCCGCGGAGCACCAGCCGGGAGAAGATCGAGCTGATCGAGTTCTACGGCGGCCGCTGTCATTACATCGACCAGCCGTCCGCCATCTACAGCGAGGCGGAGCGGCTCGCCGCCGAATGCGGGGGGCATTACCTCGATCAGTTCACCTACGCCGAGCGGGCCACCGACTGGCGGGGCAACAACAACATCGCCGAGTCGATTTTCACCCAACTGCGGGAAGAGCGGCACCCGATCCCCTACTGGATCGTGGTGGGCGCGGGCACCGGCGGCACCAGCGCGACGCTGGGCCGTTACGTCCGCTACCGGCGGCACCCCACCCACATCGCGGTGGTCGACCCGGAGAACTCGTCGTTCTACCGGGCGTGGCAGACCGGGGACATGGCGTACTGCACCGGCATGCCGTCCCGGATCGAGGGCATCGGCAGGCCGCGGGTCGAGCCGTCGTTTCTGCCGGGCGTCATCGACGAGATGCTGCCGGTGCCCGATGCCGGGTCGCTCGCGGCCATGCGGCTGTTGCGGCAGCGCACCGGCCACTGGGCGGGCGGATCGACCGGGACGAACCTTTACGGCGCGTTTCAGCTGATCGCGCGGATGATCGCCGAAGGCCGCACCGGCAGTGTCGTGACGTTGGTGTGCGACGGCGGAGAGCGGTACGCGAACACGTACTACGACGACGGCTGGATCGCCGAGCAGGGGCTCGACCTCGAGCCGCATCGGGCCGTGCTGGACGAGTTCTTCGATACCGGCAAGTGGCGGGCAGGCCCCGAGCGCTGAAAGACGCCTTCAGTCCGTTCAACGGACTGAAAGCGCCATTCAGTCCATCCAGTGGACTGAAAGTGGCTTTCAGCACACGGGGCGTTAGCTCGTCGCCAGCACGATCGCGGTGATGGCCGCCCACAGCAGCATGACGAGGCCGGTGTCGCGCAGCACGGGGATGAGCGCGCGGCCGGTGGCGCGGCGAGCGACGATGCGCGCGGGCGAGATCGCGGCCGGCGCGGCCAGCACCCCGAACAGCGCGGGCGGAAACGCGATGCCCAGCAGGATCGTCACCAGGAACGGCACGCTCAGCAATGCGAAATACAGCCGCCGGGTACCGGTGTCGCCGAGCCGCACTGCGAGCGTGCGCTTACCGGCCTCGGTGTCCGTGCCGATGTCACGCAGGTTGTTGGTCAGCAGCACCGCAGCCGAGAACGACCCGATGGCCACGGCGCAACCGAGCGGCAGCCAGCCGATGGTGTCCGCCTGGATGTAGACGGTGCCGAGCACAGCGATGAGCCCGAAGAACAAGAAGACGGCGACCTCACCGAAGCCCGCGTAGCCGTAGGGGCGCCTCCCGCCGGTGTAGAACCACGCACCGGCCAGGCACGCCGCGCCGACCGCGAGCAGCCACCAGTGGCCGCTGATGATGATCAACGTCAGGCCCGCGATCCCCGCGAACAGGAAGCTGCTCAGCGCCGCGGCCCGCACCTCCTTCGGCTGGGCCGTCCGGGAGCCGACCAGCCGCAGCGGACCCACCCGGTCGTCGTCGGTACCGCGCACCCCGTCCGAGTAGTCGTTGGCGTAGTTGACGCCAACGATCAGCGCGAGTGCGACGACGAGCGCGAGTGCCGAGTGCAGCCAGGAGAACCCGTCCAGGTACGCGGCTGCTCCCGCGCCGGCCAATACCGGGGCGATGGCATTGGGAAAGGTGCGGGGGCGTGCGCCCTCGATCCACTGTCCGATGGTGGCCATACGGGCATTCTTGCCGACCGTGATCTACGGTGCGCCGTCACCCGAGCTCACGGGGTGTTACGTGCGCTCGGCTCCTCGAGTAGCCGCCGCACCGCCGAGCGGTCCACCTTGCCGGGGCCGACCAGGGGCAGCGCGTCGACGACGCGCACCTCCTTTGGCGCGGCAGGAGCGCCGTCCTGTGAGCGGACGTGGCCTGCCAAATCGCAGGCGGCCGGTGGGTGGGCCGGATCGGTCGCGACCACCGCGGCGGCGATGACCTCGCCCCACTCCGCGTCGGGCAGACCGACCACCGCGACGTCGTGCACGCCGGGATGCCGCCGCAGGGTGCGCTCGACCGCGGCCGCGGCGACCTTCACGCCTCCGGTGTTGATCACGTCGTCCGCGCGGCCGATGACCTCGAGCCTGCCGCCGCCGACGCGGCCCAGGTCGCTGGTGTGGAACCAGCCGTCGGCGAACGCCGCCGCGGTGGCCTCAGGGGCGGAGCGGTAGCCGTTGGCGAGCACGTCGCCCGCGATCTTGATGCGTCCTGGTGTCTCGCCGTCGGTCGAGATGTGCACGCCGTCGAGGGGCACGCCGTCGTAGACGCAGCCGCCCGCGGTCTCGCTCATGCCGTAGGCGCTGATGACCGCGACCCCGTCGTCAGCGGCGCGCTCGCGCAGTTCGGTGGGTAGCGCGGCCCCGCCGATGAGCACCGCGTCGAACGCGCGGACGGCGGCCAGCGCGGCGCCACCGGCGTCGAGCAGCCGGGCGAGCTGGGTCGGCACCAGGGCGGTGTAGCGCGGGCCAGACTCGCGAAGCACCGGGTCCGCTGCCTCGGCGAACCCCGCAGGCCGGAACCCCGCGGTGAGATCCATCACGCCCGGCGTGGTCCCCGCCAGCAGCGAGCGGATGAGCACCTGCAGCCCGCCGATGTAATGCGCCGGGGTGGCCAGCAGCCAGTGCCCCGGCCCGCCCAGCCGGACGTGGGTCGCCTTCGCCGAGGCGGTGAGCGCGCGCGCGGAGAGCAGCACGCCCTTCGGGGCTCCGGTCGATCCCGAGGTCAGCACGATCAGGGCGGTGTCCGGCTCGACCGGCTCCCCGGAATGCACGTTGCCGGCCAGGGATGCGGTGTCATGGCTGACCGGCAACACCGTCTCGCCGCCTTCGAGTGCGGCCCGCAGCGCGCCGGAGAGCGCGCGGACGGCAGGCACCCCGCCGTCGATCTGCATCACGCGCACCGGCTCATTCTGCCGTGTCCAGTCCGCCACCCGCGCGCGAGCCACGCCTCGCAAACCGCATTGTGCGAGTGTGACGCCGAGCCCGACCTATCGTCCGAGTGTCACGTTCACTCAACGGACGAGGCTCACGCGTAGGGATCGGTGATCTCGCGTAGCTCGGTGAGGGCGCGCCGTAGCTGGGCCATGCGTGCCGCGCCGAGGTGTGCCTCCCACTCGGCCTCGATCCCGGTGACCGTCGCCTGCGCTATGGGAATCGCCCGTTGCCCGCGCTCGGCGATGCGGACCAGCCGGGCGCGCTTGTCGGTCGGATCCGGCACCCGCTCCACGCAGCCCGCCTTCTCGAGCTGATCCACCAGGAAGCCCGCCGTCTGCTTGGTGACCTGGGCCTGCTCCGCGAGTTCGGTCAACCGGGTGCCGTTGGCGCCGATCCGCTGCATGAGCTTCATCTGGGCGGTGGTGATGTCGTCGAAGCCCGCCTTGGCCAGCGCGTCGAAGACCCGGTTCTCCAGCCACCGGTAGGGGATGTAGAGCAGCAGCCCGGTGTTCAGTTCGCCGTTCGACTCGCTGTCGGCCACGAAATCTCCCTTGACGTTAGTCAGAGCGTCTGACTAATATAGTCAGCGACACTGACTATATTAGCGGACGGACATCGGCAGGGCGCTCGGTGACGGAGGCGACGATGGACCGCGAACTCAGCTGGCAGGTGATCGAGCGGGAGCGGCTCAGCCTGGCGGATCTGCTGGAAACGCTCACCGACGAGGAATGGGAACGGCCCTCGCTCTGCCAGGATTGGCGCATTCGCGACGTCGCCACCCACGTGTCTCTGGTGCCGCACCCGCCGAGCGCGTGGACGATGCTGCGCGAAGGCGTCAGGGCCAGGGGCAACTTCCACCGGCTCAACCATGACCTGACAGTGCGCTGCGCCAACCGTCCCGGTCTCGACCTCGTCGCCGAGCTCAGGGAGAACGCCGCGTCGCGCGCGATGCCGGTGGTGACCAACGAACGCAACATCCTGTTCGACATCCTGGTGCACGGGCAGGACATCGCTATCCCGCTCGGCCGCAAGCGCGAGATGCCGCCGACGGCGGCCCGGTCCAGCGCCACCCGAGTGTGGCGGATGGGCTGGCCGTTCTGGGCGAAGCGCAAGCTGTCCGGCTTCCGGTTGATCGCGACCGATGTCGAGTGGACCGCCGGTTCCGGCGCCGCCGAGGTGCGGGGCCCCATCGACGCCCTCCTGCTGCTGCTCACCGGGCGCACCGTCTCACTGCCCCGGCTGTCCGGTGACGGCGTCGGCCAACTGAAGGCGCGCCTGACCGGTAGCCCCGCCGTCAACGGACGTTGATACCTCAGCCCGTACCTTTACCGAACCTGGAACAGACCTTGACCGCCGCGGTGCCACGGCTGCGGGAGGCGCTCGACGAATGGCGCCCCGACGTGGTGCTGCGTGAGTCGGCGGAGTTCGGCAACGCGGTGGCGGCCGAGTTGCACGGAATCCCGCACGCGCGGGTCGCGATTGGGCTGCGGGTGGCGGAGGACTACGTCGCGGGCTACGCGATGGAAAGCGTCGAGAAGCTGCGCTGTGAACACGGCCTGCCTCGCGACCCGGAGGCGCGATGGCTGCACGCCGCACCGGCGCTCACGCTCTTTCCCGGCGGGCTCGAAGATCTCGCGTGCTCGACGGCCGCCCTGTCGCGTTTCCGAGACCCGGCGTGGGACGCCTTCGCCACTCGGCCCGCTCGGGCGGCGCGACGCCCGTTCGTCTACGCCACCTTCG
>WHSS01000188.1 GCA_009379975.1 Actinophytocola sp. | reverse complement strand
GGTGTCGGTCGCGATGCCTGCCTTGTGTTCGGTGCGCAGTTCCTTGAGCATCGCGGCAGGCAGCGGGTTGCCTCCGGCGTCGGTGCGGGCATCGGTGCCGATGAGCAGGATGTCGACCGCCCCGTCGTCCGGCGGCGTGTCGGGCACTTCATCGAGGGCCGGGGTGGTGCTGACGCCCGCGCGGAGGTTGTCCACGGCGATCGACGCGTAGCCCGACGCAGCCAGCACAATAATGGCGAGCATGGCCGTCAATGCCTGTGCGAAGTGCACAACGGATGTCCGTGCCCGCGAGGCGGACGTTGTTTTAGCGCTCAAGGGTCCCCTCCCGCTCAACGCGTCGGAATCAGGCTAAAGCACCTGCGTGCGGCGGGCGGGGTGAGCCGGGAAATCGGTTCCCGCCGCGGGG
Source organism: Actinophytocola sp. (assembly GCA_009379975.1). GTDB lineage: Bacteria > Actinomycetota > Actinomycetes > Mycobacteriales > Pseudonocardiaceae > WHSS01. Next base: position 8,889 of record WHSS01000188.1, on the reverse strand, counting down.
TGTTCATGCGGTCCCTAGACTTCACGTCGACACTGGGAGGTGGCTGAGCAAATGCGGGTGCTCGTGACGGGCGGTGCCGGTTTCATCGGCTCGCATTACGTGCGGCAAGCGCTCACCGGCGCTTACCCAACGCTGGCCGAGGCCGAAATCGTGGTGCTGGATGCCCTCACCTATGCCGGGTGCGAAGCGAACCTCGCGCCGGTGATGGAGTCGCCGCGGTTGCGTTTCGTTGAAGGGGATATCCGGGACGCCCCGCTGCTCGCCGACCTGATGCGCGGCGTCGGACTGGTCGTGCACTTCGCGGCGGAGTCGCACGTCGACCGGTCGATCCTGGGTTCGTCGGAGTTCGTGCTCACCAACGTGCTTGGCACGCAAACCCTGCTGCAAGCCGCGCTGGACGCGGGCGTCGAGCGGTTCGTGCAGGTCTCGACGGACGAGGTCTACGGCTCCATCGACGAGGGCTCGTGGTCCGAGGAACACGTCCTCGAACCCAACTCGCCGTATGCGGCTTCGAAGGCCTCGGCCGACCTGATCGCCCGCGCCTATCACCGCACCCATGGGCTCGGCGTGTGCATCACGCGATGCTCGAACAACTACGGCCCGTACCAGTTCCCGGAGAAGGTCATTCCGCTGTTCGTGACTAACCTGCTGGACGGCGAGCAAGTGCCCCTCTACGGTGACGGTCTGAACGTGCGGGACTGGCTCCACGTCGACGACCACTGCGGCGGGATTCAGCTGGTCGCCGACGGCGGGCGGCCCGGCGAGATCTACAACATCGGCGGAGGAACCGAGCTGACGAACCAAGAACTCACCCAGCGACTGCTCGACGCGGTCGGTGTCGGGTGGGACCGGGTGCGACCGGTGCAGGATCGCAAGGGGCACGATCGCCGGTACTCGGTCGACATCGCCAAGATCCGGACCGAGCTGGGTTATCGGCCGGCGGTCGCCTTCGACGCCGGGCTCGCCGACACCGTTCGCTGGTACGCCGACAACCGGCAGTGGTGGGAGCCGCTGAAGCGGCGTGTCGGGCTCGCGGGAGGTGCGTCATGACGCTAGCCGTGCTCGTGCCAGGTGGCGGCGGCCAGCTGGGTACCGAGATCGCCGGGGTCGCCGCCGCGTCGGGCGCCGATGTCCGCGCGCCGAGGTCGGCCGAGCTCGACGTCCGGCAGGCCGGCCAGGTCGTCGCCGCGGTCAGGCAGCTCGCCGTGCGTGCCCTCGCGGAGGACCGGCGCCCGGTGGTGATCAACGCGGCGGCCTATACCGCGGTCGACGCGGCGGAGGACGACGAGTACGGGGCGTTCGCGGTCAACGCCGACGGGCCGAGGGCGCTGGCGGCGGCGTGCGCGACGACCGGGGTGCCGTTGCTGCACGTCTCCACCGATTACGTCTTCTCCGGCGAGTCCGAAGGGCCCTATCAGCCGGACGACCCGCTCTCGCCGCGCAGCGCGTACGGCCGGACCAAGGCTGCGGGCGAAGTGGCGGTGCTGGGCTCGGGCGCCTCGGCGTGGGTGGTTCGCACCGCGTGGGTCTACGGCGCGGCCGGCTCGAACTTCGTAAAGACGATGGCGCGTCTCGAGCGTGAGCAGGAAACCGTCTCCGTGGTCAACGACCAGCACGGTTCACCCACCTACGCCGCGGACCTGGCGTCCGGGTTACTCGAACTGGCGGCGGCCGTCACCGTCGGTGAGGCGCCGAGCAAGCAGGTGCTGCACTGCACCGGTGGCGGGAACGCGACCTGGTTCGACTTCGCCAAGGCGGTCTTCGCGGAACTCGGCGCCGACCCGGAGCGGGTGCGGCCGTGCACGACCGCGGAGTTTCCCCGGCCCGCGGCCCGCCCGGCCAACGCGGTGCTGTCGAACACCGCGTGGACCGAGGCGGGCCTGACCCCGCTGCGCGACTGGCGAGCGGCTCTCACCGAGTTCGTCGCCGCTCACCGCGCCGACCTCTGAGCACAGGCCGGGTGTCGTGAGTGGCTATCAGTGTTCTAACCCTGATCAGCACTCACGACCCGGGTGGTATTAGTCGGCCAGCTCCGCCTCGGCCGCCTGGATCGCGGCGAACTCCTCCTCCGGAGCCTGGGCTACCAGGCGATGCCGCGAGTAGAACCAGAAGTAGGCCAATGCCGCGACGAAAATGCCCGCGACGATCGCGGCGGCGATCAGGTCGACCAGGAACACCGCGATCACGGCGGCCACCGCGAGCACCAGGGCGACGCTGGTTGTGACGATGCCGCCCGGCGTGCGGTACGGCCGCGCGAGGTCAGGCTCGCGCTTCCGGAGCACGATGTGCGCGACCATCATCAGCACGTAGGACACCGTCGCGCCGAAGACCGCGATCTGGATCATCAGGTCACCGGCTTGCGTGATCGATGCGAGCGCGAAGCCGACGGTGCCGGGCACGATCAGGGCGAGGTAAGGCGTGCGGCGTTTCCCGGTGACCGAGAGCCACCGGGGCAGGTATCCGGCGCGGGACAGCGCGAACAGCTGCCGCGAGTAGGCGTAGATGATCGAGAAGAAGCTCGCGATCAGCCCGGCGAGGCCCACGTAGTTCACGAAATCGGCGAGGAAGCTTCCGCCGCCGTATGCCTCACGCAGCGCGTGGGGAAGTGGGTTGTCGGACTCTTGCAGCGCCAGCGCGCCTGCCCCGCCTGGCGCCAGCACCAGAATCATCGCCGCCGTGGCCAGCAGCACCAGCATGCCGACGATGATCCCCTTGGGCATGTCCTTGGCCGGGTCTCGCGCCTCCTCGGCGGCGAGCGGCACACCTTCGATGGCCAGGAAGAACCAGATCGCGAAGACCAGCGCGGCCCACACTCCGGCCACGCCGAACGGCAAGAACGAGCTCGCGCCGAACGCCTCGGTCATCGGGATGTCGAACAGGTTGTCCACATCGAACTTGCCGATCATGCCGACGACGAACACCGCGAGCGCGACCAGGGCGAGCCCGGTGATCACGAACATCAGCCGGAGCGCTTCGCCGACACCCCAGAGGTGGATGCCGATGAAGATCGCGTAGGCCGCGAGGAACACCGGCCAGCCGCTGGTCAGCCCGAACAGTCCTAGCGCCTCGACGTAGCCGCCGATGAAGACGGCGATCGCGGCGGGCGCTATGGCGTACTCGATCAGGATGGCGGTTCCGGTGGCGAACCCACCGAGCGGTCCCATGGCGCGCCGGACGAATCCGTAACCCGCCCCGGCGACCGGCATGGCCGAACTGAGCTCGGCGAGGCCGTAGACCATGCAGGTGTACATCACGGCCATCAGCACGGTCGCGATCAGCAGGCCGCCCCAGCCGCCCTGCCCGAGCCCGTAGTTCCAGCCCGCGAAGTCCCCGGAAATGACGTAGGAGACGCCGAGGCCCGCCAGCAGGACCCACCCCGCGGCGCCTCGCTTGAGCGATCGATGTTCGAGATAATCCTTACCGACACGCTGGTATTCGACGTTGCCCGCATGAATCTGATCGGACACTCGGCTCACCTCCGGCTGTGCGGGTGCTCACTGGGCCGAGCCGAGTAGCCGGCCAGCAAACCAAATGGGCAAAGACCAGTCCTTTAACTCGATAGAGAGTGGGCCAGGTCACCCGAGCTGTCAAGGGTCGCCGGGAAAATAGCTCACCGGATGCTTGACGGGAGTCGCCACAGCGGGTCCAATGGAATGAACTCATACCTTTAAGTGAAGGGGTCGACGATGCCGGAGACGCAGGGAATGCTCACCGTCGAGCGGCTGCGCGAGCGCGTCGAAGGCGGTCAGATCGACACGGTCCTGGTCGCGATGACCGACATGCAGGGGCGGCTGCAGGGCAAGCGCTGCGACGCCGGGTACTTCCTCAACGAAGTGCTCCAGCACGCAGTGCCCGCCCTCGAAGCGTGCAACTACCTGCTCGCCGTCGATGTCGACATGAACACCGTCGACGGCTACGCGATGTCGTCCTGGCGGCAGGGCTACGGCGACTTCGTGCTGCGCCCGGACCTCGACACGCTGCGCCTCGTGCCGTGGCAGGAGGGCACCGCGCTGGTGATCAGCGACGTCGAATGGGTGCAGGGCGGCTCGGTCCCCGCTTCACCGCGGCAGATCCTGCGCAAGCAGCTCGACCGGCTCGCCGCGCGCGGGCTCGAAGCCTTCGTCGGTACCGAACTGGAATTCATCGTCTTCGAGGACAGCTACGAGCAGGCGTGGCGGACGGGATACCGCGAGCTGACCCCGTCGAACCTCTACAACGTCGACTACTCGATGCTCGGCACCGGCCGGGTGGAGCCGCTGCTGCGGCGCATCCGCAACGCGATGACCGGCGCGGGGATGTACGTCGAGTCGGCGAAGGGCGAATGCAACCCGGGCCAGCACGAGATCGCCTTCCGCTACGACAGGGCCTTGGCTACCTGCGATAACCACAGCATCTACAAGACCGGAGCGAAGGAGATCGCCGCCGAGTTCGGCAAGAGCCTGACGTTCATGGCGAAGTACAACGAGCGCGAGGGCAACTCCTGCCACATCCACATCAGCCTGCGCGGCACCGACGGCAATCCGGTGCTCGCGGGCGACGGGCCCGGCGGGTTCTCGCCGATGATGGCGCACTTCCTCGCTGGGCAGGTCGCTTGCTTGCGCGAGTTCAGTTACCTGTTCGCGCCGAACGTCAACTCCTACAAGCGGTTCCAGCCGGGCAGCTTCGCGCCGACGGCCGTCGCTTGGGGCGCCGATAACCGCACCTGCGCGCTGCGCGTCGTCGGCCATGGCGAATCGCTACGGGTGGAGAACCGGGTGCCCGGTGGCGACGTCAATCCGTACCTAGCGGTGGCCGCGCTCATCGCGGCCGGGCTGCACGGCATCGAGCAGGAGCTTGAGCTCGAGCCGGAGTTCGCTGGCAACGCCTACGAGGCCGACAAGCCGTCGGTGCCCGCCACCTTGCGCGACGCCGCCCAGCTCTTCGCCGAGAGCAAGCTCGCCCGCGACGCCTTCGGCGAGGACGTCGTCGAGCACTACCTGAACAACGCGCGGGTCGAGCTCGCCGCGTACGACGCCGCCGTCACCGACTGGGAGCGCTTCCGTGGCTTCGAACGACTCTGAGGCCCCAGCCACCCGCGCCGTCGTGAGTGAAACATCGTCCATGGGCACGCTTGATCACTCACGAGGGGTCGTGAGTGATCAGACGCGCGGGAGCAAGGACTTTCACGCACGACCGCGGATCGGCGTCACGACCTATTTGGAGCGGGCCAGCTACGGGGTGTGGGATCAGGAGAGCGCCGTGCTGCCGCGGTCCTATGTGGACGCCGTGGTGGCGGCGGCCGGTGCGCCGGTGCTCCTGCCTCCGCTGGGCGGCGCGTACGCCTCGCTCGTCGCGGGCCTCGACGGGCTGGTTCTCTCCGGTGGTGCGGACATCGACCCGTCGGAGTATGGGCAGCAGCCGCACGAGAAGACCGTGACCAGGCCGGGCCGGGACACCTTCGAGCTCGAACTCTTGCGCGAGGCGCTGCGTGCCGGGCTGCCGGTACTCGGCGTCTGCCGCGGGTTCGAGCTTCTCAACGTGGCCTTCGGCGGGACGCTTACCCAGCACCTGCCGGACGTCGTCGGGCATACCGCGCACCAGCCAGCGCCCGCGCTGTACGGCACCAACCGGATCACGCTCGCACCCGGCAGCCGGGTGGCGGCGCTCCTGGGCGCCGAGACCAAGGTCCGCTGCTATCACCACCAAGCGATAGACGAGCTCGGCGGTGGATTGACCGCGACCGGCTGGGCCGACGACGGGACCATCGAAGCCATCGAGTCGACCGATGCGGGCTTCGTCCTCGGCGTGCAGTGGCACCCGGAGGAGGTCCTCGACGACCCGCGGCTCTTCCGAGCTTTGGTCACCGCGAGCAGGAAGGGAACCGAGTGACGACACAGGTCATCAACCCGGCCACCGAGGAGGTCGTCGGCACCGTGCCGTCGACTTCGGTGGCCGAGACCGACGCCGCGATCGCGCGGGCGCACGCCGCGTGGCCGTCCTGGCGTGCGGTGGCGCCGGCCGACAGGGCGAGGCTGCTGCGGCGGTTCGCCGAGGCGGTCGACGGCGACATCGAGCGCCTCGCGCGGCTGGAAGTCGCCAACTCCGGGCACACCATCGGCAACGCCCGGTGGGAAGCCGGCAATGTCCGCGACGTGCTGCAGTACTACTCGGCGGCGCCGGAGCGGCTGTTCGGTAAGCAGATCCCGGTCGCGGGCGGCATCAACCTGACCTTCGCCGAGCCGCTGGGCGTGGTCGGGGTGATCGTGCCGTGGAACTTCCCGATGCCGATCGCGGGCTGGGGCTTCGCGCCCGCACTGGCCGCAGGCAACACCGTGGTGCTCAAGCCCGCCGAACTCACGCCGCTGACCGCGCTGCGCCTGGCAGAACTCGCCAGGGAGGCGGGCATTCCGGAGGACGTCTTCCAGGTCATCCCCGGGAAGGGCTCCGTGGTCGGCGAGCGGTTCGTGACCCATCCCGATGTCCGCAAGGTGGTGTTCACCGGCTCCACCGAGGTCGGTAAACGGATCATGGCCGGCTGCGCGGACCAGGTGAAGCGGGTGACGCTCGAACTGGGCGGCAACAACGCCAACGTGGTCTTCGCCGACGCCGACCTGGAGCGCGCGGCGGCCACCGCACCGTATGCGGTCTTCGACAACGCGGGCCAGGACTGCTGCGCGCGGTCGCGGATCCTGGTGCAGCGCAGCGTCTACGACAAGTTCATGGCGCTGCTGGAGCCCGCGGTTTCCGGGGTACTGGTCGACGACCCCGGCAAGGACGGCACCGAGATGGGGCCGTTGATCTCCGGCGATCACCTTGAGAAGGTGCGATCCTATGTGGACGAATCGACACCGGTGGCCTTCCGCGGCAACGCGCCGGGCGGGCCCGGGTTCTGGTTCCCGCCGACCGTGGTGGCGCCGGTCGGCCCGGATCACCGCGTGGTGACCGACGAGGTGTTCGGGCCGGTTGTCGCGGTGCTGCCGTTCGACGACGAAGCCGACGCGGTCCGGCTGGCGAACGACACCGAATACGGGCTGTCCGGGTCGATCTGGACGCGCGACATCGAGCGGGCGATCCGGGTGTCTCGCGGCGTCGCGGCAGGGAACCTCTCGGTCAATTCGCACAGCTCGGTGCGGTACTCGACGCCGTTCGGCGGCTTCAAGCAGTCCGGTCTCGGGCGCGAGCTGGGCCCGGACGCCTTGGATGCGTTCACGGACACGAAGAACGTCTTCGTAGCAATAGAGGAGTTGTGATGCAGCGTTTGCAGGACCGGGTCGCGGTGGTCACCGGAGGGGCGGGCGGCATCGGGCTCGCGACGGTCCGCCGGTTCGCCGAAGAGGGCGCCAAGGTGGTCGTCGCCGACATCGATCCGGACGCGGGCAAGGCCGCCGCGGACGAGGTCGGCGGGCTGTTCGTGCCGGTCGACGTGACCGACGAAGCCGCGGTCGATGCCCTGTTCCAGACCGCGGTGGACACCTACGGGTCGCTCGACATCGCCTTCAACAACGCGGGCATCTCGCCGCCGGACGACGACTCGATCCTGTCCACCGGCATCGACGCCTGGCAGCGGGTGCAGCAGGTCAACCTGACCTCGGTTTACCTGTGCTGCAGATACGCGCTCCCGCACATGCGGCGTCAGGGCAAGGGTTCGATCATCAACACCGCTTCGTTCGTCGCCGTGATGGGGGCCGCGACCTCGCAGATCTCCTACTCGGCGTCCAAGGGCGGCGTGCTCGCGATGAGCCGGGAACTCGGCGTGCAGTTCGCCCGGGAAGGCATCCGGGTGAACGCGCTGTGCCCCGGTCCGGTGAACACGCCGCTGCTCCAGGAGTTGTTCGCGAAGGACCCCGAACGCGCCGAGCGCAGGCTGGTGCACGTGCCGCTGGGCCGCTTCGCCGAGCCGGAGGAGATCGCCGCCGCGGTGGCGTTCCTTGCCAGCGACGATGCCTCGTTCATGACCGCATCCACCTTCCTGGTCGATGGTGGGATCGCCGGTGCGTACGTGACGCCGGTCTAAGGTGGGGCTGATGGAGGTCTCCGTGCGCGCCGACGAAGCGCTGCTACGCCCGGTGCGGGCGGGTAACGCCTTCGAGGAGACCGTCGAGCGGCTGCTGCAGGCGATCCGGCTGGGCGTGGTGGCCGCGGGGGAGCGGCTGCCCGCCGAGCGAGAGCTCGCGGCGAAGCTCAACGTCAGCCGGGTGACCCTGCGCGAGGCTATTCGGACCCTGCAGCAGGCCGGATACGTCGTCTCGCGGCGCGGCCGGTACGGCGGCACCTTCGTCACCGACGAGCTGCCGGAGCGCACTGTCGCTCGCCCCGCGCTGGACAGCACGGCCGATCTGGAAGACGCGCTGACCCTGCGCGGCGTGCTCGAACCGGGCGCGGCGGACCTGGCGGCATCCCGCACCCTGACACCGGCGGATCGGAGGCATCTGCGCGCCCGGCTGACTGAGGCATCCGAGGCGGATCTCGCCGACTACCGCCGCCGGGATTCGCGGCTGCACCTGGCGATCGCCGAGGTGACGGCGTCGTCGTCGCTGACAACCGCGGTCGCCGATGTGCGGATGCGGCTCAACGAACTGCTCGACTCGATTCCGCTGATCGAGCGCAACATCGAGCATTCGAATGCCCAGCACGAGCTGATCGTCGACGCCATCCTCGACGGCGATGCCGAAGCCGCGCGCCGAGCGATGGTCGAACACCTCGACGGCACCGCCGCCCTGTTGCGCGGCTTCCTCTCCTAGCGCGCTGAAAGACGCCTTCAGTCCGTTTAGGAGCCTGTTGCGATTTAGCGAAACATGGCGAAATCGGGGCACCAAATCAGTCTCAGGCTTGACCGTTCGGCGCCCAGCGTCCAACTCAGCCGTGTTCGGGCGACCACTGTCCGCGATCGGGGCAATTTTGCAACAGGCT
>WHSS01000283.1 GCA_009379975.1 Actinophytocola sp. | reverse complement strand
CGCGGCCGCTCGCGGTGGCTTCGGTCATGCCGGGCGGCCACGCTTGTTGGAAGCAGTAGTTCTCGAAGTAGCGACCTGTCCCGACATACGCGATCAGCAATCCGACACCTGCGACCACCACGGAGGCCAGGCCGGCAATCACCCGATACGAGATGACACGGCTCAACGTGACCTCCTTCGTGTAAGCGGGCAGCTTATTACTGCCCCGCCTCCCTGCCGGTAGGCCCAACTCAACCGGACAAATCTGGCAAATTTTAGGCTTACCGGCAGGGTCCCTGATCAACTGCGGGAAGGCGGGAGTCCACCCAAAATGCCTCATGATCACGACCCCCAAGCACCCTCACAGCTTCTGCGCGTACTCGACGATGTTGCCGTCCGGATCGGCGATGTGCAGCGTGCGCTCCCGCCACGGACGGTCCACCGGTCCGGTAAGAATCTCCACGCCCGCCGTGCGCAATCGCTCAGACTCCGCATTGACGTCGTCGACGATGAAGCCGATCTCCCCGCAGGGCGCCTCGCCGCTGTTCGAGCCGATCAGCTCCGGCAGCCGCGCCCGCTCGAAGAGCGCGAACTTCGTGTTGTCCATGGCGAATTCGACGTACCCATCGCCCTCGATCCGGACCTCCATGCCGATCACGTCGCGGTAGAAGGCCACCGACCGCTCGAGCGACCGCACGTAGGAGATCACATAGTCAATCCGGCGCATGTCATCACCGTAACTGCTGGAAACGCGGCCCACCGTGCTCGTTCGGGCCGCCAACTGCTGGTACGGTCGCCCACCCGGGGTTCGGCATTACGGTGGAGGCAACCGATGGCACATGTCCTGGTTCTCGGTGGCGGTTTTGGCGGGCTTGCCGCCGCCCACGAGCTGCGCAGGCTTCTCCCACCTGACGACGAGGTCACGGTGATCGCGTCGACCGATCAGTTCTTCGTCGGGTTCGCGAAGCTGTGGGACATCGCGGGCATGCGGCCGCTGTCCGAAGGCAGCAGGCCGCTGGACGGTCTTGGCCGGCACGGCATCCAGTACCTGCAGGCAGAGATCACCGCGATCGACCCGGCGACGCGCACCGTGGAGACGTCGGTCGGGACGCTGACCGGTGACGGGCTGGTCATCGCGCTCGGCGCGGGATACAACCCGGTGCACACCGGTCTGCTCGGGCCCGATGCCTACAACCTCTATGACGCCAAGGCACTGCCCGACATTCGCACCGCCCTCGTCGGCCTGAATGAGGGCAGGCTGCTGGTGAGCATCCTCGGTGCGCCCTACCTGTGCCCGCCGGCTCCGTTCGAGGCGGCGTTGCTGCTCGACGAGTGGCTGCGCGCGAACGGCAGGCGCGACAACGTCGAGGTCGCGGTCACCACGCCCCAGCCGATCACCCTCCCGGTGGCAGGGCCGGATGCCAGCCACTACTTGGCCGAGCGGCTGGAAGAGCGCGGCATCACCGTGCTGACCGAGCATGCGATCGAGTCGGTCGATATCGCCACCCGCACCGTCCGGTTCGGCGGCGGACGCTCGCTGGACTACCAGGTGCTGCTCGGCGTGCCCGCCGCGGCGCCCCGGCCGACCGTGGCCACGAGCGCGCTGGCAGGCCCCACCGGCTGGATCCAGCCCGATCGCGGCACGTTCGCGACCGAGGTCGAGCGGGTCTACGCCGTCGGTGACTGCACCATGGTGCCGACCGCGACCGCGCAGCTACCCAAGGCAGGGGTCTTCGCCGAGGCAGAAGGCAAGGTCGCCGCCGCGAACCTTGCCGCCGAGCTACACGGCGGGGACGGCGCTACGTTCGACGGGCACGGCTTTTGCTTCTTGGAGCTGCCCGGCAACCAGGTCGCCACCGTGACCGGCAACTTCTACGCCGAGCCGCGCCCGGACGTGGTTCTCACCCCGCCCGACAACATCGGATTCGAGAACAAGCGCCGGTGGGAACAGGAGCGACTGGCGTCCTGGCTCGGCTAAACCCCAAGCCCGCACCCTCGTGAGTGGTAATCGCTGCCATAGCAACGTTTTTCACTCACGACGTGGTGGGGGCCCGCACGGCCGCGACGGTGTTGCCGTCGACATCCAGCGGGCAGGCGCCCGCCGTGAATACCACCGCGCCGGGCACATCCACCACCGACGCATACGCGTATTCCGCCACATTGGACAGTTCAGGGCTGCGAACGAGCCGCCACGGCTTAGGCATGACCGTCACGCTAAGCGGCGTTCCAGGGGATGGGGCCAGCAGATTTCAATCGCGACAAATTGCCCAGCCGGGAACCGAAGATTGCTAGCGTGCACGCATGAACCTCCGAGCACGCTTCGCGGCCGCTCTCACCGTGCTGCTCGTCGCATCCCTGGCCACACCCGCCGTGGCTTCGGCGCAGACGGCAGACAACCCGTGGCTCGACCGCCGGGTGCTGAACATCGCGCACCAGGGCGGCGAGATCGAGGCGCCGTCGAACACGCTGTTCGCGTTCAAGACCGCCAAGGACAAGGGCGCCGACGTGCTCGAACTCGACGTGCACGCCACCGCCGACGGCGAACTGGTCGTGCTGCACGACGACACCGTCGACCGGACGACCGGTGGCACCGGCCGTGTCGACGAGCTGACGCTTGAGGAGATCAAGGCGCTGGACGCGGCGTACTGGTTCGTGCCGGACTGCGGCACCTGCCACGACCGCGCCGACGCCGACTACGCCTACCGCGGATTCGCCACCGGCGACCGGCGCATCCCGCGCAAGCTCGGCAAGTCACACCGGTTCGAGCCGAACGACTTCCGCATCCCGACGCTGCGCGAGGTGCTCGAAACCTTCCCCGACGAGTTCCTCAACATCGAGATCAAACGGACCGCGCCGGACACGACACCCTACGAGGAGGCGCTCGCCGCGCTGCTCGTCGAGTTCGACCGCGGAACCGACACCATCGTGGTCTCATTCAGCGATCTCGCGGTCGGGCTGTTCACCGCGCAGGGCACCGGCGTGAGCACCGCGCCGGGGCTGGGCACGATGGGAGCGTTCTGGGCGTCCGTCCAAGGCCCGCTGCCCGGAGTCCCGCTGCCGGGCCATCACGCGATCCAGGTACCGATCGAGTACGAAGGCCTGCCGGTGGTGACGCCCGAGTTCGTCACCAAAGCGCACGCCAACGGCCTCGCGGTCCATGTCTGGACCGTCAACGATCGCGCCGAGATGGCATGGCTCATCGACATCGGCGCCGACGGCATCATGACCGACCGTCCGACCCTGCTCGCCGAGGTGCTGGCCGAGCGGGGCTGACCGCGCTCGGCCGCCGTGGCGCCAGACGAACGCCGCGGAGATCGGGTGCCCGCGGAACCGCTCCCACTTCGGCTTGACCGCGAGCGATTCGCCCGCCGCGGTGGTGAAGTGCGTAGGTATACCGACGCCAGTAGTTCTACAAACACTCAACTAAGGCCAGCCTCGCGACTTGTGGTGCTCGGACCTCTTTATGCGAGACCGCGACCAGAGCCAGGTGGCGGCTTGCCTGACCTGGGCATACGCACGTAGCGTCAGCGTCACTGTGCCAACGGTGAGCGGAGGATGCATGGGGGTGCATAAGGTCTCGGAAGGGTGCGAGGGTGGCGACTGCCCAGCGGTCTACGTGTCCGACCGTGGAACGGTCGTCTTCCAGGGTGATGCTGTGCCTGTTGCTGAGGGGCTACGCCTGGGCGAGGGTGAGCAGGCCGTAGAGCTACCCTTGGACGTGCTGAAGAGCGCGCTTCCCGCGCTCCTGGGGAGGCTGTGAGTGCTGCTCTCGGGTGAGGACATGGCAGCGCTCTTCCGGGACTTCAAGCGCTCTGCCTTCCGCATGGAAACGCACCAGACCTACACCATGCCTGCCGAGCAGGAGAACTTATCCCGCTTCCTTGTTGGCGAGGCCAAACCGGAGGGTCATAACTCGGCCTGGCGCGATACTGTGCGCGCCAATGTCGAGGCAGGCAAGACCATGCAACGGCTGAAGGTTGTCCGTCGGCCGTTCACCGATTACACGCGCTTCCTGTTCGCCTGGGCGATACCGGGCAACGTCGAGGCTCGCGAGGATTACCGCATCCTTGACGTGACAGCCAGGGAGGTAGACATACCTACACAGGACTTCTGGATCTTTGACGAGGAAACGGTAGCCCTGCTGAACTTCAACGATGACGGAACGCTCAGGGAGCGCGACCTAGCGGGCCCCTCGGAGCTAGATCAGTACCTCGAATTGCGTGACCGCGCATTAGCGGAGTCGGTGCCCTTCGGTGACTATCGAGCCTGACACACAGCAGAGTCGTATTGACCTAGCGGGAACGCTGAGGAAGCTACGGAAGGCGGCTGGCCTCTCTGGCGAGAGGCTCGCCGTTCGCTGTGCCATGTCGCAGAGCAAGATCAGTCGCATAGAGTCAGGTAAAGCGCTTCCTAGCGTCTTGGATGTAGACCGCATTCTGACCGCGCTCGAGGTACCGGCAGACGTTGCCTCCGAATTGCTGGCACTCACTCGCCGGGCTAATGTGGAACACACGTCATGGCGCTCGGTTGCCGAACTCGGATT